>CAYMHT010000036.1:0-24958 GCA_964390305.1 uncultured Anaerolineales bacterium | reverse complement strand
GGCCAGGGACTTCTGCCGGACGACGCTCCCTGAAGAGGCACTCATGCTTGGGCCTACACCCGGGAGTGAGGCGACCCCCGAGGCGTGTCGACTAATATCGGCGGCGACGACTCAGCACGAACAACACCGCGATCGCCCCGGCCAGAACGAGCACGAGGATGCCCGCTACCCGGGCGACGGTGACGAGGACGTTACCGAGCAGAGGACCCTGACCAGCCTCATCCGTTTCCTCTTCTGGTTGGATGATTTCACTGCCTTCACCCGTCTCTTCGGGGCTCTCGGCGGCTTCCTCTCGAGCATTGCCGAACTCGAAGTCGAAGCTTGTCCCTTCAAGCAGGGCAACGTTCTGTTCGGGCAGGCCCGTTGCTTCGTAACCTGCCGGCGCTTGTTGGACCACGCGATACGATCCGGCAGCCAATCCAGTGAAGCAATGGGGCTCGCTGACTCCGTCCGTGGTGTATTCTTCCACCACCCCGGAGGCGTTGACCAGCGTGAAACTGACGTTCGGCAGAAGATCCTCGTCGTCGGAATTCCACACCGTGTCACGGTTCCGGTCGTGGAAGGCGAGCACGCAGATCGAAGCCTCTTCTGGCTCCTCTGTCGGGGAGGGTGTCGCCTCCGGCTCGCTCTCAGGCGTCGGTGTGGGGGTATCTGGGACCGGAGTAGCGGTCGCAGCCTCATCTGACACCGAGATGACAAGTTCCTGCCCTGTCCGGATGAGATTGTCGGGGCCAATCGAGCCGGAGTTGAGTTCCCGAATCTGGTCGACGGTCACACCGTACTTGAGGGCAATGCTTGTGAGTGTATCGCCGCTCTGCACGACGTGTACGACCGATCCATCCGGTCGCGGGGTCGATGTCGGCAACGGAGTAGGCGACGGCCCCGTGGTCGGAGTGGCTGTCTCCGGGAGCGGGGTGGCCGTCGGCTCCTGTGCCACGCCGAGCGGTTCTAGCCTCAGGGCGTCCATGAAGATACCGTTGTTGTCCAGTCCCCACTTGGACGCGTACTCGACAAAGACCGTCATCTCCGGGGCCGTTGCCACGAAGTCGAACTGCAGCGTAGTGCGCGCCAGGTAGTAAGGTGAGGTGTTTGCGCCGTTCGCCCAGTCGCTGAAGTTGATCGCGGCTTCATCTCGCCAGTTAGCGCCCTTGGGTCCGGCACCCAGACGAACCTGGGCCGCGTAAGGGTCGTCAGGAGGGAACTTGCCCGAATCCCAGTTGAACGTATCTACAAAGACAGGCACGACAAAGCGATATTCCCGTCCGGGTTCCAGCCCACTGACATCTTGGGCTATGGCCACGTGTATCGGCGCCTTTGCCCAGAACATCTTCAGCGTGTAGTTGCCATCCCAGAAATAGAGGCTGTGCTCCGAGGCGGGAACCTGCGTCTTCGGCAGCACGCGGGACTCCGGCAGCGCGGTCACATTATCGGGATCGCCCATCTCCTCTCCCTCCGTGGAGTACATTCGCCAGTGGTTGGGACACTGCTGCGTGCCGCTGACGTCGTACCACCCCTCCTCGAACCCCCCGTTCCTGAGAAGATTCTGCGCTTCTTGAGCCCCGACCCATTGGGGGGACGTGGAAAGGATGACCGCTGCGATTCCGCTCAGCACTAGGACGCCTCTTAGAATGGGCCGAATACCGGTCTTTATCATGTTAGTCCTCCTCTTTCACTGCCGGTGCTTTCAAGTCTTCGACTCGACTGGCTTTGCGTCGCCCCCGTGCTCTGCACGGCGGGGTGTCCTGCTCCCACTGCCACAGGTGCTGCCGTCGAGTGGAGATTCTAGCATGTTTGAGCGAAATCACAACGCCGAGCCTACGGGCGAGGAACGAGGTGTTCAGTCGCCCGAGATGCGGCTAACCCTGCCACCAGGACGACGCCCTCCAATAGCCACAGCAGCGGCAAGTTTGCGACATTGCGAAAGACCTCGCTGGAGAGATACAGCCAGTTCCCTGGGCTGGCGATGATTGGACTGAGCTGACCGAGATCAAGCTCATAGTTGTATGACAAGCCGATATGGAGGAAGATGTTCCGCGAGGAAAGAAAGAAGGCCCCGTATAGAACCAGATAAGCGGTAGCCTGCTGAGCCGGTCGTTCGGCCCAACCCGTCACCTCTTCAAGGGAGAAGGCCAGCGGAATACACCAGAGAGCCAGGAACGGTGCCAGATAGCGGCCATCGGCGGTGAATCCGTGAAACGTTCGATGAGTGGCAAAAAGCCCCAGGTAGACAAAGAAGAGCCCCAGGGTCATAACAGACGCGCGCCGCGCTCGACGGAAGTACGAGATTGTCCCAGGAATAGACAGGAGCAGGACGGGTGACAGGAGGAACAGACCCTGATTATAACAGGTTGGGTCGCACCACCCGCTCCCTTCTCCCCAGATAAGGATGGTTCGCAGCCCCTGGCCCAGAGGGAAGCTGAACGTCTCTGCGAACCGTCCAGCCCAGGGGTAGTTGATCGCGTAGTCGTAGGACAGTGCCAAGGGGCCACCGAAACTGACCGTATTGTAGAAAGCCAGGAACGCTGCCGGTAACAGGCCGCCGGCGCCGAACGCGGCCGCGTGCGACCAGATGCCGCCAGACGCGGATGACCGGACGGTGAGCAGGAAGGTGAGGCCGACCGCAGCGACCAGGAGGGCGTTTGAGTATTCGACGAGGACAGCGCAGCCGACGACAAAGCCCAGTGCGAATGACAGTGCCCAGTGGAGTGTGGGGCCACGGGACATGCGGATGACCAGATAGGTCGACACCATCACCAAGAGCGCCGAGGGAGCGTGCGAGAATAAGACGCTGCTGTACTTCCAGTGGATGGTGCCCAGGCCGAACATCAGAGTGGCCGTCAGTGCGCTGAAGATGGAGACGTTCAGCTCACGCAGTAGCAGATAGAGGAGCACTGCCGTCCCAGCCCCAGCCCACGCAGGAACCAGCATGACGTAGAGCAGCCGGGGGTTCTGAGGATCGTGGCGTGATTCTAGGGGAACACGTGGAGAGGGCAACCACTTGCCAACCATATAGAACCCGCTGGCGACGAGAGCTGTGCCTGGCGGTCGGTCGCTGAAGAGCTTACCATCCCGGATGGCGATGTCATTGCCCTCGGCATACTCATCGAAGCTCTCGATGGTGAATCGTCCCTCGTCCGCGAGAGCGCGTGTGAGTGCGTAGTGGCTTCCGTCGTTGCTACACGTGATCCCTGACACAGTAGCGAAGTAGATTGACGAAAGGACAAAGAAAAGCGCGATGCAGGTGAACCGATCAGTCCGAGTCATTTGTTCCACAGCCTAAGGACAGGATGAGCATGTCTCCTGCCGATTGGCCCGAGGGCCTGATGACGGGTAGACGTTCGATGGCTGGCCAGCTGTACAGCCCCACACCGAGCCTTGGTCGAGCCAGCTCAGCTGACGCCACCTCCAGGAAGTGAACGTCGACAACCACATCTCCGGGGCGCCAAAGGTGTGTCGGATAATATCCGTCACCCGGCTGAGCGTCATCTTGCGCCACTAGTTGATCTCCCTGACATTCGGTATCACACAGGTAGACGAAGGCTGTGTAGTCCTCATCGACGGTCGCCTGCGCTCTCCAAATCAGATGCACCCTCCAGATCGGTCCGTTCCGCTCAACCTCGTAGTCAACCAGATCGATAGACTCGCCAAAGCGCGCGATAGGCGAGAGGCGCGGCCCCCTCAGCGGCTTGACGGAGTAGGCCACATACGCCGGATAGGCGTTCTCCTCCAGATCTCCCCGCGTCAGGGGTCCGGCATGCGCCTCGATGCGCGCGAGGCGGGGAAGGGCTGCCAGATAGGGCTCCAGGTCATCATGTGGCCAGAGGAGAAGCAATATCTCACCCTTCGCTGGCAGGGACGGAGTGGTGTGCGGCGGTAACTTGATCAGGGTCTCTTGTTCGGGCACCAGAAAGGAGATTCCCTCCCAGGCCTGGCACAGTCGTTCATCCAGGTGGACCTGTCCCTGGGAATCCACGCGACCACTTGAAGCGGCGATGCCGTTCCCGTCCCACCCGATGCCGGTGAAACGGTTGATCTCCACGGCCAATTCGGTGGCGGCGGCTTCAAAGGCGTAAGCAACCTGAGGGCTGGGCCCGTACCGGACGAAGTAATCTCGCGCCGTAGATCCCAGGCTGAAACCCAGAACCACGCAGACTAGGACAGAGCCCCAGGCGCGTAGCTCCTGACTGCGCGGCGCATCCCATATCGCTTCCAGTCCCAGTGCAGGGAGCACGGTCAGTAAGGGGAGCACACCAACTGCCCGCAGGAAGTGGGGCGCATCCTCCGCTAGCCACGTGGGCCCCAGCATCAATCCCACCCACAGGAGGGCCAGTACCGACCCCGTGTCTCGGCGTCGGGCGCGGGCGATGGCGAGAGCCGTGCCAAGGATCATCGCGCCTGCCATAAGGGCGTCGAAAACCGGCCGTCCCGGCAGATTATGGCGGGGGATCGTGTCGCCGCGGACGAAGAACATGCCCAGAGTGCTCAGCAGCTGGCGCCCCAGTATGATCAGGGGATTCCCTTCGTTGGTCGGTGCGCTGAACACCCACACTTGGCTGGGCCGTCCCATGACCACGCTCCAGTTGTCCAGAGCGTGCAGACCCAGCGGGAGCAGTGCGCCCAGCGCTCCGGCCCCGAAGTAGAGAGTTCCCGGCCACAGTCGGTCCCTCTCCCCAGCGAGGAGCAGATACGCCGCGAACCCAAGCAGGACAATGGGTGTGAATCTTGCCGCCACGTATGTGTAGAATGAGGCCCCGTAAAGGACACCGGCCAACAGCCAGGTGCGTCGACGGCGGGAATAGAACGCCCTTCCGCTTGCCCACACCATCAGGGCGATTGCCAGAGGCAGCGTGATGGCGCGAAAGCCAACGCGACTGAGCTGGACGTGCCAGTAAGTCGTGGCCAGTATCGCTGCGCTCAAGAGAGCAACGCGCTTGTTGAACCATGGACGGGCCATCAGATAGGTTGCCGGGACTGTTAGCGTCCCGCAGATGGCTGCGGCCAGGCGCAGAGCGCCGGGCGTGCGTCCCAGCCAGCCAACGGTCGCAGCGACGAGGTAGATGAAAAAGGGCTCGCGGCCCCGGTTGGCCGCGAAGTAGATCGGGCGCTCTCCTGCGAGCACCCTCAGTGCGTCCAGACCGTTGAAGGCTTCGTCGTGATAGAGACCGGGAGGAATGTCCCTCAGGAGGAGGAACCGCAGTGCCGCCGCCAGCGCGGTCAGACCCAAGACCGGGGCCCAATTCCTCACGTGGAGGCCCCAGCGGCTCGGTAGATTCCTGCCGTCTGCTGCTCTTGTCAAGGCGCGGTGATTATAGCACGCCGAGGGGGGCTGTCAACAGACTGGGGCTGCCACACGTTGAGGCGAATGCTTCAGGCCCTGTGGCAGCCCCTCGGTCGTGCTCACGGCTGTCTATCTCGCCGGACGTCGTTATCGGAGACTCAACATACCCAATTTCGGTCGGACTGGATCCTGATTTAGGTCAAGGGCGGGGATTCGGCAATTGGGTCAAATGACCTGTGGGGGCGGTTTTGGATCTACTGAGACTGCTCCTCCAGGTCTAAGAAATGCTGGGCTCCTGCCAGGGCTTTCAGCAGGTCGTGCCGCCTGAGCGCCCGCCTGGCGTCCATCTCGATCATACCCGCCCTATCGTCAGCCATCTTGGTCAGCGCTTCGATCCACGTTGCGCTCTGGACGGGATGATGTCGGACGCGCCACCGCTCGACCCAGATGGGCAGCTCGTCGCGGTTGGTGACCTGACGGTGGGTCACTGTCTTGGTCACCCCATGCGATTCGACCGTCACCTCCTGCTCCCTGTATTCGGGCTTGATCGGGCAGACCTCCATGCAGGCGCCGCACTTGATGCAGTAGTAGTCAGCGAGGACCAGCTCGCCGCTGTCCTCATCGATGGTCAGCGCGCGGGTCGGACAGATGTCCGCACAGGCCAGGCACCCTTCCACGCACCGTTCGCGATGCAGCTCCACCTGACCCTGCCAGGGTTGCGTGACCTGGAAAGCACCCTCGCTTGCGACCTCGCACTGGCGGCAGCGGATGCAGTGCTCGTCATCGACCACCAGTGTTTCCTCTTCCTCGTCGAAGCTGATCACGTCCGTGGGACAGTTATCGATCACGAAGTCCTTTCGGCTCCAATCGAACCTCTCGTGATGGAAGATCGTGGACTCGATCACTTCGGGAAACGCCTCGTGAACCAGTACCGGATTCTCTCGTTCCCCATTGATCGTCAAAGTGATAGCGTTCTTCGGGCATATCACCTCGCACATGCCACAAAGGACGCACGCGTCTCCGTCAATATCGATAGCTGGCCTCTTCTCAAGGCGTCCGTCCACGATCTCACCGGCCACGTAGGTCACGGCTTCCTTCGGACAGACCAACGGCCCCAGCTGGCATCCCACGCACCGCTCTAGATCCCACCTCATCTCGTAGTGACGCGTCACCATGGCGCGCTCAAGCGTGATCTCGTGCTCACTGACATGCTTCCGCGTGATTCCTCGTCTAGCCATACCCTCTCCTAGTCCCGACGGGTCTCCTGTACCAGTTCCTGCTCGTGGTCGTAGAGCCGCACAATCATCGGCATCTGCCCCGGCAACGTGTGGGTCGCGCAGCCGAGACACGGATCGTAGGCCCGAAAAGCCATCTCGATCCTGTTCAGGACCCCGTCGTCAACCGGTCGACCTGCCTGCACCAGATCTTGGGCCGCTTTCTTGATGGACATGCTGATGGCTGCATAGTTGTTCGTCGTGCCGACGATCAGGTTGACCTGCTGAAGCAAGCCATTGTCGTCAGTAACGTAGTGATGCGTCAGCGTACCCCGCGGGGCCTCCACGATACCCACGCCCTCGTCCGGAGTCTCGGTGGGTATTCTGCGGATCTCGTCGCTCGTGATCTCTGGATCCTGAGCCAGCTCGAGGGTGCGCTCGGCAGCGTACAACAGCTCGATCAGCCGTGCCCAGTGTGTGGCCAGCGTGGCATGCACTGGCTTCCCTCCCAGCGTATCGTAGAAGCGCTCGTACTCGGCCTGGGCTCTCGGGGTGGCCATACCGTCGGCGGCGTTGAGTCGGCTCAGGGGCGTGGCCCGGTACACCCCACTCTCAGGGCCGTCGACGAATCCCTTCCAGCCCACCTGCTTCAGATACGGGAACTTCAGGTAAGTCCACGGTTCGATGTGCTCGGCGACTACGTCGAGGTACTCGTCTGGACTGTACTTGAGCAGCTCCTTGCCATCGGGATCAACGACACGCACCTCTCCGTCATAGAAGTTGACGCGGTTGTCCACGTCGACCAACCCCATATAGTAGGTCTGGTGGGCAAATGTGTCCCCCAAGATCATATCGACGTAGCTCTGGTTCTGCAGCACCACATCGTCGAACAACTGCAGCGAGAACTGCGCCGTCTCTACCGAGCGCTCGGCGATTTCGACGATGCGCTCCCGTTCCTCCTCGCCGATGGGCTTGCTCATTCCCCCGATGACGCAGCTCACCGAGTGGATGTAGCGGCCTGCGACGATGGCGGCTACCTCGTGATTCTCCTGCAGAAGCTGGACTACTCGCGCCCCGGTGTCTTGACCGACCTTCTGTATCACCCCGAGCAGATTGCGATCCGCCTTTGGGGCGTCGGGGCCCACGACGAAATCGGGTGCTGCCAGAGCATAGAAGTGCGTGGCGTGATCAGCGACGAAGAAGGAGGCATACAGCAATTCGCGCAGCTTCTTGGCCGTTGGCGGCGGGTCGACGTGATACACCGCGTCGCCAGCTTTGGCCGCGGCCATGTGATGCGCCAACGGACATACACCGCAAATGCGCTGCGTGATGCGTGGCATTTCCTCCACCGGCCGACCCTCACAGAATTTCTCAAACCCTCGCAACTCTGGAACGACGAGATAGGCGTTGGCGAGCTCTCCCTCCTCGTTGAGGAACAGGTCGATGCGGCCGTGACCCTCCAGGCGGGTAATTGGATCTATGCTGATCTTCTGGGTCATGAATCACCCTCTTGAAAACTGTCTCTGTACTTCAGCTCGCCCAATATGGAGTTTGCCAATCCGAATCGATAGCTCAGCCCGCCCGGGTCGACGATCGTATCCATGATCTCCTGCACGGTCTCTGGCTCATCGGTGTCGATCAGTGCGCCGATGGCGCTGAGTAATTTCGCTCCTTGATCGACGACGCCTTCCGGGGGACCATAGCAGCCGCGGCACGGCATGTTGCCGCTGATGCACGGCAGCCCGCACCCGGCTCGGGTGGCCGGCCCACAGCAAATCACCCCCTGGGCAAGAAAACAAAGCTCGGGATCCAGATCGACCTCGTGGGGACGCTTCCACTCCTTCACGCGGAATCCGCTCTCTCCCTTCTTGCGGGGGCAGACGTCACAGTTCGTCTTCGGATCGACACCGATTGTGGCCCCTCTGGCGGGCAATTCCCCCTGCAGAATGGTCTGAAAGACGTTCCATACCTGGTCGACCACCGGCGGGCAGCCCGGCATGAAATAGTCGACGTCCACTGTCTGGGCAAGAGTGAATACCTGTTCGTAGAACGCGGGAATCTCGATCGTCCCTTCCGGCACTTCCACCGAAGGAGTAGGGCGTGTGCCGCGCGACTCGTCCACCGAGGGGGCGCTATCGTACACTCGCTCCAGGATCGACTCTGCGTCGTAGAAGTTCGCCAGGCCCGGGATGCCCCCGGTGTGGGAGCAAGACCCGAAGGCTACGAGCAACTTCGACTTCCGTCGCAGCAGCTTGGCGATGTGCTCATTCTCACTGGAGCGGATGGCCCCGTTGAAGAAGCACACGTCAATCTCCCCGTTCTGGAGCGCCTCGACGTCGCTGTACTTGAAATCCATCAGGCAGGGCCAGAACACGATGTCGACCTTCTCGCCCACAGCCACGAGTCGCATACCCAGCTCGGTGATCGTGATTTCACACCCGCCACAGCTGGCCGCCCAGTAGAACGCCAGCTTGGGCTTTCCTTCTGCCATTACCGCGCCTCCTTCCCGCCTGCCAGATGCTCTAGCATCCCGTCTACCTCGTTGCGGATGCGTCCCCGGTCCTGTGTGCTGATCTGCACGAACCGCACGCGACCATCACCCACGTGCATCTGCTCCAACATACGGTTCAGCAACCCAATCTTGCAGCTGCTCACCACGGTGCCACGCTTGTAGTGGCACTCGTTGGGCGCACACCCGCACACGAGCACGCCATCGATGTCCGAGCGCAGCGCCAGAAGTGCCATCTCTGGATCGATGCGTCCAGTGCACGGGATGTGGATGACGCGCACGTTCTCAGGATAGCTCTCCAGAAGCGCCTCGTCGGCGTCCGCTCGCAGCGACCAGTCGCAGACGAAGACGACCAGGCGTGGCGCGCCGTCTGAGCTGTGAACGCCGATCTGTGCCCTGACCTCCTCATTGCTGACGCCGGGTCGAGAGATAGCGCCCATCGGGCATGCCGCCACGCATATCCCGCAGCCCATGCAGGCGTTCGCGTCCACCTCCGAAAAACGGTCCATCTGACCCTCCACCTCTTTTTCCACCAAGTGGGGGGCCTCGTACGGGCAGGTCATGACACAGATGCCGCAGCCCGAGCACAACGATTCGTCCACCGAGACCGTCTCCAGTGGCGACTCATAGCCCGCCTCAACCGCAAGCTCCTTGACCGCGCCAATGACCCCGGAGATGTGGATCTCTTGCGGACACGCTGGGTAGCACAGGTCGCACGCCGAGCACAGCCACGTCGTTGGGCTCTCGAACGCCTCTTGACGCATATCCATCATAACCATATGGAGCAGACGGCGTGGGTTGTACTCCGGCTCGAGCTTCTGTTGGATCATGCACTTGCTGACGCATGTGCCGCACGAATAGCACATCTCCAGGTGCTCGCCGCCGGGAATCGCACGCACCTGGTCAGCGAAGGTCTGAGCTTCGAGACTGTGAACTGCCATCAAACATTCTCCTACCGTCGTCTACTCACGAGCAGCGACACCCATGCCGTCGTGACGTTGTCAATCTTACGCCGGTTCTGGCTCTCTCGTCTTCCGAGCTTCCGCGACCCTAGTTGCAAACTCGGATGCCTCTTCGATCTGCGGCACCTCGCGCATACGGCGGGCTCTCTTTGCCATGTCGGGCCGCAACTCCTCGATCTCCTGCAACAGTTCCTCCCTCGACAGGGAATTCAGCACATCCTGCATTTCGTTGATCACCCGCGCGTATTTCTCACCTTCGGCTGCACTGATCCACTCGACGCGGAACCGTCCGGGCGTCATGCCCATCCTGTCGAATCGCTTCAGCAGCCGCTCGGCTCGGTGTGCGCCGACACGCTGGCCCGTGATGTAGTGGCAGTCCTGGGGATGACAGCCGGAGTACAGGACTGCTCCCGCTCCCAGTCGGAAGGCCTCATAGATAAAGTCGGCGTCCATCCGCGCGGAGCACATGACGCGTATGCCGCGCTCGTTGGACGAGTACTCGAAGTGGCTGGTCCCTGCCATGTCCGCGCCACCGTAGGAGCACCAGTGACAGCGGAAGGCGAGGATTTTCTCCTCCGGCTTGTCGGCCAGCAAGGTCTGAAGCTGGGCCAGGATCTGAGCATCTGTGAAGTGTAACTGAGTGATCGCGTTGTGGGGACACTCGGCCACGCAGCCGCCACAGCCGTGACACTTCGCGGTGATGATATTGGGGGCCTCTCCCTCCTCATACTCTATGGCGCCGTAGGGGCACGCCCGGGCGCAGATGCCGCACTTCTTGCCCTGCGCGCTGATGCAGCGATCCTCCCATACGACGGCCACCACCGGTTCGATCTCCCACTCCTCGGCGTGGACCACTCGGCCGGCCCGTGCAGCTGCGCCCGCGCCCTGAGCCACGCTGGCAGGAATGTCCTTCGGCCCCTGACATGCACCGGCCAGGAACACGCCATCGGTAGGAGTGTCCAGCGGCCGCAGTTTGGGATGGTATTCCATGAACCACCCACCCGGGCTCTGGGTGATGTTGAGCACAGAGCTGACCGTATCCACGTCGCTCTGAGGCACCGCGGCCTGGTTAAGCATCACCATGTCATACTCGTGTTCGGCGACGTATCCTAGATCCCTGTCCTCTGAATGGACGAAAAGGTTGTGGGTCTCGGGATCCTCGGTGATCAGGCCTGGGCGTCCCTGGATGAAACGGATGCCCATCTCGCGTGCTCGGTTGTAGAATTCCTCGTACCCTTTGGATGGCGTGCGAATGTCAATGTAATAGACGCTGAGATCCATGTCGGGATAGGTCTGCTTGAGTAGAACTGCGTTCTTGATAGCGTACATACAGCAGAAGTTGGAGCACGACGGATTGAATCGCTTGTCGCGGGAGCCGACGCAGTTGATGATCGCCAGACTCCTTGGGTTCTCCCTGTCGCTGGGGCGGATCAAGTTGCCGGCGGTCGGACCAGCAGAGTTGTTGAGCCGTTCCATTTCGATGGCCGTGATCACGTTGGGGAAACGGCCATAGC
The DNA here is from genome assembly GCA_964390305.1 of uncultured Anaerolineales bacterium. GTDB lineage: Bacteria > Chloroflexota > Anaerolineae > B4-G1 > B4-G1 > SKLM01. The sequence continues at coordinate 13,481 of CAYMHT010000036.1, read as the reverse complement.
CGTATTCCGTCACAGCGGAGGGATCGAAGTGGTCGAACCCCGTGGCGACGACGATGGAGCCCACATCCTCCCAGACCAGCTTGTCCTCCATCGCAAAATCAATGGCGTCCAGCTCGCCGCAGGCCTCAACGCACTTGTAGCATTCGATGCACGAGTCCATGTCAACGTTGTAGACGAGCGGTACCGCTTGGCTCATCGCCACGTCGATTGCCCTGCGGGGCGCCAGACTCAACTCAAAGGGGTTGGGGACTTCGATGGGGCATACCTCTGCGCATTCGCCGCAGCCGTTACAACGGTCCTCGTAGACGTACCGCGATTTCTCGCGCAGCTGAACCTTGAAATTGCCGACGAATCCTTCTACTCGCTCAACTTCCGTGTACGTTCTTACATCTACCTTCGGGTGACGCGCCGCGTCAACCATCTTGGGGGCGAGTATTCATATACTACAGTCCATCGTCGGGAAGGTCTTGTTTAGCTGCGCCATCACTCCCCCGATGGTGGGCTCCTTCTCGACTAGAATCGTCTCGATGCCTTGATCCGCGAGATCCAGGGCGGCGCTGATGCCCGCTACCCCGCCGCCGATCACCATCGCCCGCTTTGTGACGGGGACCTTGATCATGTCGAGCGAGGTGAGGAATCTGGCCTTGGCGACGGCTGCCGCCGTCAGGCTCTTCGCCTTCTCCAAAGCTCCCTCTGGATCGTGGCCATGGGCCCAGGTGCATTGCTCACGGATGTTGGCCATTTCCATCAAGAAGGGATTCAGGCCGGCCTCGGCGACTACGGAGCGGAAGGTCGGCTCGTGCATGCGCACAGAGCACGCCGAGACGACGACCCGATTGAGATTGTACTTCTCGATCTCTTCCTGAATCAGACTTTGGCCGCTGTCCGCGCAGGCGTACGCGGTGTCGACCGCCCGGACCACGCCGGGAAGCGTTGCCGCGTACTCCGCCACGGCCTCTGGGTCGATGACCCCGGCGATGTTGCTACCGCAGTGGCACACGTATACGCCAGTGCGCACCTCTTCGTTTCCGTTATCTCCTGCCATATCACTCCTCCCAAAAAGAACGCATCGTGCCCAGCGCGACAGCGCCGGCACCCGCAAGGGTTCAAATGGCCTGCATGCGAGTTGAAACCGACATCGTCAGGCGCGGAGGTGTCACCGGAACGTCAGATCGACTCCATTCGTGGCGACACAACCGCGCCTGATCGCGGGATTCGCCCTTGGCAGAGCGCCCAAGGCTTAGTCTGAACTCACCGTCTTAGCACTTCCTCGATGGCGCGCTTGCGTCGGGTGCGCTGGGCTCTTCGATCGGGAATGGTGAGTTCGAGCGCATCCTTCGGACACCATTCGACGCATTGCGGGCCGTCCTCTTCTTCCTCGCACAGGTCGCAAATCTCGGCCAACTTGGTGCCGGGGTTGATCGAGATGGCGCCAAAGTCACAGGCCTCAATACACCAGCCGCAACCATCACACCGCCCGGCATCCACGCGGATCACGCCGGTGTCTGGGTCCTGAGAGAGCGCGTCGCGTGGACACGCTATCACACACGGTGCGTTCTCGCACGTGCGACAGGCCACCGCCGTCATCAGGATCTTGTGCTCCCGAACCATGCGGATGCGGCTCCGGAACGTGTTAAACTCGTCTGTCTTGGTGTACGAGCAGACGTACTCGCATATCTGACAGCCGACGCACTTCTCAGGGTCACACGCTATGTACTGATACTTTGAAGTTGAAGGAACAGGCATTGTAGTCTCCTATACACCGATCTCTTCTGCGACGTCCTCCATCCCCAGCTCGACCAGCTTCTCCTTGGGGATTAGACCCTCCTCCGTCCAGCCCTTGGCCTCGTAGTAGATGTCCTTGAGGTATTCCAGTTCCTCGTCCGTGACGATGTGCCCGGCCGAGGGCCCTCTGGTCATCGGCTCGTGTTGCCAGCGGTAGGGTAGGTGATCATCCTCTCGCGTCCAGCCCTCGCGGATGTTGAAGGCCTTCTTGATTGTGTGAGCCCGCTCGCCGATCAGATCTACGTCGTCATAGTCGAAGTCCCAGCCCGTTGTCGCGTTGATCAGCTTGGCGATCGCTGGCCAGGCGCCTTCCCGATCCGCTTTGCCCGTGAAGCAGCGACGGATGAACTTGCACAGGGGTAGCGTATCATAGACCGCTGCGTACTCCTCAGTGCTTTTCGCTAGCTCCCCTCGGGTTTCGTCAACGCTGAACCGATCCACCCAGCCCTTGATGTCGGGATCGTAGGCCGCCGTGCGGTTGTGACACCCTCCGCGCGTTCCCACTGCCAACCCCACAGCGAAGGTCTTAAGCGCCCGGGCATCATATCCCGGCGTTTCCAGCCCCTTAATGTTCATGGCCCACTTGTAGCTCTCGGTGCCCCGCTCCTCGTCCAGCTTGGCGCTCGCTCGCCTGGTCCCTTCGGCCAGCAGATCGCCCATATAGCCGTCTCGGTGGGCGATCATCTGGGTCAGCCTCACCATTGCCATACCGTCGCCGAAGTTAGCCTCGAAGCCTTCTGGGTACCGCTCACATTCGAAATCCTCCTGTGTGAAGATGCCCCGGTCGAAGCATTCCATCGCCCAGCTGATCGTCACGCCTGTGCTCATGGTATCCATCCCCAACTCGTTACAGTTGGCGATGGCCTTGATCGAAGCCTCCATGTCGTTCACACCGCAGTTCGATGACAGCGCAAACAGAGATTCGTATTCGACGTGTCCCATCGCTTCGGCGTACGGCCCTTCTTTCACGTGCCCCACCTGCTCGCAGGCGATCGGACACTGGGCACAGGCGATGGTCTTCGCCTTGTAGTGCTCGTGGAGGTACTCGCCGCTGATCAGCTCGGCATCGTCGAACACGCCCTCCCGGTAATTCCTCGTCGGGAGCAAGCCTAGCTCGTTCATGTTAAGCACGTTCGACGAAGTACCCAGGATCCGATACTTCTGAGTGTGGGGACCTTGAGCCGCTTCCAGGATGTCGTACGAAAGCTCGAGCAGCTTGTCGGGATTGGCCACCCGGACGCCGTTCGTGCCGCGCACAGACAGAGCCTTCAGCTTCTTCGACCCCCATACCGCGCCGTGTCCCGTGCGACCTGCCTTCCGACCGTCGTTGCTGACATTGGCGATGCGTACCAGGTTCTCGCCGGCTGGCCCGATAACCGCTGAACGTATCTGATCGTCGCCGAACTCCTCGCGGATTGCCTCTTCCGTCTCTGTCGTGCCCAGGCCGACCAGCTCAGAGGCGTCCCGGAACTCGATCTTGTCGTCGTCAACCAAGACGTTGACCCAGTCCTCACTGGCCCCGTGGATGACGATTCCGTCCCAACGCGCCCGCTTGAGCGAGACCGTGAACCAGCTGCTGGACATGCTGTCGCCGATGAAGCCGGTCAGCGGTGACTTGGACGCCATGCCGTACTTCCCCCCTACCGGCACGGGGGTGCCGGCGAAGAGACCGTTGGCGATGCAGATTGGATTGCCCGGCGATAGCGGATCGCAGCCTGGCTCAATGTTCTCCCAGCAGAGCCGCGATGCCATCGAGACCCCGCCGATGTACGTCTTGTACCACTCCTCCGGCTTCGATTCGACCCACGTCTTACGGTCGGTCAAATCAATGTGCAAGATTCTTCCGCTGTAGCCATGCATCAGTTAACCTCCTGCTGACATAGACATCAATATGACTCGGTCACCGTCATCAACGCTTTCGTCCATCTGGTGAGGTTGTATCATACGTCTTCCGTCCAGGTTGAGGATATTCGGGGGCTGCATCGTCTCGCCATCGGGCTGGATCACGTCCCCAGTCATCTTGGGGTATCTCCGCGCCAGCGTCCGCACGACATCTCGGAAGGTGGCGCCCTCCTTGAGGGTCAGCATTATCTCTTTCTCTCCCGCTATGAGCCTGGAGAGTCCAAAAAGCTCGATCCGAACACGCACGTTTGTCTCGTCCGTTTCTTCAACCGTCGTCGGGCCAGAGAAGCAAGGAGTTCCGGTCTCAGGGACGGAGGGTTAGTCTCCCGTCGTTTGGCGGTGCTCATCCCGGTTCCTCGCTGGTCGTAAATTGTAGCACAACCATCTGGCAAAAGCAAATGAACGAGCCACTACGGTGCGATCGTCTATTGCTCCGCTGCTTTTCCTCTGCACATCACACGGATGCCCGTGTTTGCAATTTAATCATACGGGTGGTAGAATCACTGCAATCTGCAAGGGGCGTCCAACTCCGCTCCCCGGCCCACGCTGGATAACGAACTTGAGCAACTGGAGGCTCGACCTTCCGATCTCCGATCGCCATCATGCGTGCGCTTCGAGTGCGGGTAGTCCGTGGACGCCACACCCAGGGTCGGCAGTCTGTAGGGAGGTGCGACGATGTTTCGTGAGAAGATACAAGAAAAGCACGATGAGTTGACGCCCAGTTTCCGTAAGCTTGCTGGTTTCATACAGAGCAACGAGCTGGATGCCGCGTTCATGACGGCCACCGAGTTGGCGGATCGCCTGGACGTCGATGCTGCTACCGTCGTGCGCTTTGCGCAGGAGCTTGGCTACAGCGGTTTCCGCGAGTTGAGCAAGGAGATCCAGGAGGTCGTGCGCGCGGATCTGAAGGCCTCCTATGCGGCTGATCTGAATGCTCCGGAGGACGTCGGTCTTTTCCGCGGCCTGTTGCTAAATGAGAGACACAATCTGGAGCTGGCTCAACGTCGGTTGACGGAACAGGTAAACGCCCTGCTCCCTATCCTTCTCGATGCTGAGCGAATCTGGGTCGTGGCGCAAGGCCAGTGCACGCATCTCGCCGGGCTGTGTGCCGACGCACTCCGGGAAGTGGGCTTGCCGGCCGTCGCTATCGCGCCTGATCCCTTGGCGGCGGCGACGAACCTGAAGGAGGTCGCCGAGAGCGACGCGGTGATTGGGTTCTCCCTCACCGGTATGGATCTCGACACAGCCAACGTGATCCGTTTTGCCCGCGAGCGTGGGGCTTCCACCGTTGCCTTCAGCGCCTCGCCCGTTGCACCGCCGGCTTTGGAGGCCGAGATTTCGATTATCTGCCCGGGGCAGACCCAGACGGCTGTACCCTCGTTCACTGGGCTGACTGCCATGATCGTCGTGGTTGTGGGAGCTTTCGCCGTTCGTTATCCGGAAGAGGCGGAGACGATGATGGGGGCGGTGCGGGAGAGCTATCGCGAGTTGCTGGAAAAACAGGAGAAAATGGCATCGGAGCTCGATGTTGAGGATCTTTGGCGCCAGTTGTAGGCTGTCGCTGACCCGTGGCGGCCGCTGCCTGGTTGAGAACGGGGTCTTGGTTTGACGCAGGCCCGGTGAGAGCCGGGTCTTTGCGCTGAATTGGGCAGGGTCGTTGCTCTGGTTCTCTCCGTCGCGGGCTCCGGGGACTGCACGGAGGCTGTTCCACGTTCGATTCCTTAGACCCGTTCCCTCAACCAGGTCACCAGGAGAGCGAGATCGATGTCTACTTGCTCACCAGATTTCATGTCGCGCACTGCGGCCTTTCCGCTCTCCAGCTCGTTCTCTCCCAGGATGACCGTATATCGGACCGCGCGTTTGTCGGCCTCGCGAAGCTGACTTCTCAGCCCCCGCTCCCGCCCCATTGCAAAGTAGACGCCCACATCCGCCCGCCGGAGTTCGTCCATTAGTCCCAGGGACCTTCTCCGGGGTGCCTCGCCCAGGTAGGCGAGGAATACTTCTGGCATCGATGGGGAAGGGGGCTCGACTCCCAGCTCCTTCATCATCATGATGATCCGCTCCAGTCCGACGCCTACGCCCACTCCTGGCGTCTTCGGACCGCCGAGGAGCTCGGCCAGGCCGTCATAACGCCCTCCGCCGCATAGCGCGCTCTGTGCGCCGATGCCAGATGCCCACACCTCAAAGACTGTTTTCGTGTAGTAGTCGAGCCCTCGCACCAGTCGATGGTTCAAAACGTAGCGTCGGTTGAGCAGCTCCAGGTAGTCTCGCAGAGTCGTGAAATGCTCCGCGCACTCATCGCACAGGTAGTCCTGGATGCGGGGTGCCTCTTCGATGATGGGTTGGCACCCCTCCACCTTGCAGTCGAGCACGCGCAATGGACTGCGCTCGAGTCTTCGCTCGCAGTCCTCGCAGATCTGTTCAGCGTGTTCCTCGTAGTACGCTCTCAAGGCCCTGACGTACCTCGGTCGACACCGGGGGCAACCCGTCGAGTTCAGCTGGAACTCCAGGTCACGGAAACCGAGTCCCGCGTAGAGATCCCAGACCAACGTCATGATCTCCAGATCGGCTGCTGGATCCTGTTCACCGAGGATCTCGGCGTTGAACTGAGTGAACTGCCGATAGCGACCGGCCTGGGGACGGTCGTAGCGGAAGGTCGGCCCAATGGAGTAGAGCTTCTGCGGCTTTACTTCGACGTGGAGCCCGTTTTCGATGTATGCTCGCACCACGCCCGCGGTGAACTCCGGGCGCAACGTAAGGTCACGCCCTCCCTTGTCCCTGAACGTGTACATCTCCTTGTCCACGACGTCGGTGCCCTGGCCAATGCCTCGAGCAAACACCTCGGTCGCTTCAAAAATGGGCGTGTCCAGACGTTGGAAGCCGGCGAGTTCTGCGAGGTGTCTGGCGTGGCTCCGCACGCGGCTCCAGTAGGGCTGGTCCTCTGGAAGGATATCCTGGGTTCCAGGTGGTCTCTGATAGCTAGGCACGGGTCTCTCCTCCGAAGTCTCCGCATGACTCAGCTAATACGCTTGTCGGCTCGGAGGGGGTGTGGTCACTCCATCCGCGTTGCAGACCGATTCCCTCCAAGTGGGCCCTCTCACTCCATTATAGTCACCCCGGGGTGTTCCGCCAGTTGGGTCTTGTCGTAGGCTGAGGAGACGCTATCACTCGGCCGCATCTGGCAAGAAACGCAGGCGAGAACGTCTGGATTTTGAAGCGGATGCGTCCTATTCTGGCGTGATCGCAGGCCCGGTCGAGGCGATGGGGACGCAGGCGGTCATGGCTGCGGAGGGGTGGCGACACGGCAGCCGCTGGCTGTGACCCCCACCGTTTGGGTGGGGCGGGCGCGGAACGATCATCCCAGCCCTTGGTCGACGAAGATCGTTCGCTGGCATCTGATTGACGAGGCGGGGAGGGAAGGTATAATCAACGCAGAATTCGACTCGAGATTCTACTGGAGGAGCTTATGATCGATGTCAACGAACTGCGCAAAGGGGTCACCTTCACAATGGGCGGGGAGCTCTATCGGGTCCTCGAGTACGAGCATCATAAGCCAGGCCGAGGCAAGGCCTACATCCGCACCAAGCTGCGCAACATTAACTCCGGCGCGACGGTCAAGCATACGTTTATCTCCGGAGACAAGGTGGAGGATGTCTACGTCGAGCGACGGGGGGTCCAGTACTTGTATAACGACGGCGACCTCTACCATTTTATGGACACCCAGACGTACGAGCAGCTGGCGGCGCCCGTATCTGTGCTGGGCGAAGGTGCGAAATACCTCAAGGAGGGCACGGAGTTGGTTGTGTCGGTCTATGAAGGGAGAGTGATCGATGTCGACCTACCTACCAAGGTCGACCTCGAGGTGGTCGAGTCCGAGGTGGCCGTTGCGGGCGACCGTGCCACCGGCGCGATGAAGACCGTCACGACTGAGACCGAATTGGAGGTTGAGGTTCCTCTATTCGTCGAGGTAGGGGACGTGATTCGCGTCGACACGCGCACTGGCGAATACGTCACGCGGGTTTAGCTCCTGTCCCGACTGGATCCAGAGAATCCCATGGGCCGAAAGAGAAGATGCATCCTCATCTTGGGAGTCAGTGCCCTAGTTGCGCTGACGCCTTTTCCCATCCGCTCTGGCAACGTAATCGCCGTCGACACCGATTGGCTTTGGTCTGATACCCTCGGGCAGTTGAGCACGTTCGACACGCGGGTAGTCTCGCGGGTTGTGTTGTGGCCTGCAACTGGCTTGTTTCCGTCGGCTGTCCTCGCGGGCGCCTGGTTCCTCCTCCCGCAGCGGCTGCTTGGGCGCCCCCAAGTTGCCCTCTGATTTGCCGGCCTGCTCTCACAGGATAGGCTGACATATGCGCACACCTGCCGGCAGTCACTGTCCCTATTACTATGAGGATTTCTACCGCGGTCGCTCCAAGCAGGAGTGCCGTCTGATCAAGCGCAATCCCGGCTCCGCGCCATGGAAGCCTCAGTTATGCGACCGCTGTCCCGTGCCGGATATCGTGCGCGTCAACGCGTGCCCGCACATGGTCCTGGAGGCAAGAGTCGTCCGTCGCTGGTTCGGGCTCGTCCAGCGTGTTGAGGTCTACGCGGTCTGCACGAAGTACGAAGTTGAGGTGGATGATCCCTACGTCGGTTGCGGTCGGTGCCATCCAGAGGGGACCAGGCTTTTCGAGGCGGACGAGGTGAGACAGAGCGATGCTTGAGGCCATCCTCTTCGATCTCGACGATACCTTGCTGGCCAACTCAATGGACACGTTCCTCCCGGCTTACTTTCAGGCCCTCACGCGCTATCTGGATCATCTGATACCGCCACAGCGTCTGATCCCTCGCCTGATGCATGCGACACAGGCAATGGATGCCAAAGAGAACAGGCATATGACCAACGAAGAGGCCTTTGCGTCGGCCTTCTATCCGGCACTGGGGCTAGAGCGGTCGACGTTGGAATCAGTTTTTGAGCGGTTCTACGCAGAGGAGTTCCCCAAGCTCCAGGCTCTGACGCGTAGGCGACCGGAAGCGCGCTTCCTGGTTGATTGGGCGCTTGAGCGAGATCTGCAGGTGGCTGTGGCCACCAATCCCTTGTTCCCACGGGTCGCCGTCGAGCAGCGGCTGGCGTGGGCCGGGGTACCTGTCGATAAGTTTGACTACGCGCTCTTGACCACCTATGAGAATATGCACGCCACGAAATCACATCCAGCTTACTACCGCGAGGTCTTGAAGCGGCTGAATCGGCGTCCCAATGAGTGCCTGATGGTGGGCGATAGCTGGGAGAAAGATGTCGTCCCGGCATCCTCCATCGGACTTCACGTCTACTGGGTCGTCGATGGAGACGAGGTGCCCTCGCCGGACGTCCCGTTGGCCGGTCGGGGAACCTTGGCGCAGCTCTGGCTCGCTGTCAGAGCAGGTGGTGGCTTCCCGGTAGCGCATGGGCAGTCGACGTCAGACCAGCTATAACACGCCAGGCGACAAGTCTGAGGAGAACACTATGGTGTCAAGGACATACAGGGAGGAACCGACGATCGAACGGCTCCGCCGGCCCCTCTCCCGCTCGATGAGGATCGAGGATTACGAGATTGCGAAACCGCCGGAGGAGTTGATCGCCTTCCGGGGACGCATAATCGGTGATACTGGGGCGGCGTTTGATCGCATTTCCGAAGCGTTTGAACAGGAAGGATACACGACCTTGTTACGCCGGGACGACAACGGCAGGCACCGCGTCATGGCAGTTCGCGGTGTTCACGAAGCAGAGCCGTCGAATCCGTGGGTCAATGTGGCTCTGTTCCTGGCGACTCTCGCCACGGTGATCTTCGCCGGCACCCTGATCGCGCTCCAGTACGCTGAGCTGATGGGAGAAGTGCAGGTGTCTCTGGATCTTCCACAGATCCTCGCGCATCTGCACTGGGGAATCCCTTTCGCAGCCACACTCATGGGCATCATGCTGGCCCACGAACTGAGCCACTACTTTGTCGCACGGCGGTACGGCTCCCCGGTCAGCCTCCCCTACTTCATTCCCCTGCCCAACTTCCTTGGGACGATGGGGGCCGTGATCACGCAGAAGGCGCCGATGCGAGATCGCAGGGCCCTTTTCGACATCGGGGTGGCTGGTCCCCTGGGTGGACTGGTCCTTGCCATCCCTCTTCTGATCCTGGGGCTGTCCCTTTCGACTGTCCAGCCTCCTCCACCCGGCCTGGATGCGGCTTTGCAGGAAGGCAATTCCCTGCTCTATATCGCCCTGAAGTACCTCGTCTTCGGCGAGGTGCTTCCCAGTGGGGGTCGGGATGTCTGGATTCATCCCGTCGCCTTCGCGAGTTGGGCGGGACTGCTGGTCACGATGATCAATCTGATTCCGGTGGGGCAACTGGACGGCGGCCACGTCAGTTACGCCCTGCTGGGGCGCAAAGCCTGGACCTTGGGCTATGTGGTCATCATGGCCATGTTTGGCTGGGGCGGATTCCTACTTGTCAGGGGCAACGAGGCCGGTGGATTCTGGGTGTTGTGGGGTCTCATCAATGTGATGCTCAACCGGAAGCATCCACCGCCCCTGAACGACGTCACCCCGGTTGATGCGAGGCGGGTCGCCCTTGGCCTGTTCATGCTGGTGATCTTCGTTCTCTTGTTCATGCCGTCTCCACTGCGGGAGGTCACGTTCTGAGAAAGCCCCTGGAGATAGCCTGGGCAGCTTGGGCAGGTCTTCTCTCGGACTCTACCCGAATGTTGCGCCCAGTCTCTCACGCGGCTTCAGCGAGGAGTGTTCTGATGATCCACGAAGTCGAAACCAAGGAGTTGGTGACCCACACGGATGACCGCGGCTTCTTCCGCGAGGTGATCCGCGACAGCGATCCCATCTTCCCCGAGGGGTTCGGTCAATGGAGCCACACGATGTCGTACCAGGGCGTGGCGAAGGCCTGGCATATCCATCAGCGGCAGACCGATTGGTGGTACTGCGCGGTCGGAACCATCAAGGCTGCGTTATACGACACGCGCCCTAGTTCGCCAACCCATGGTGAACTGCAGGAGCTTATGCTGGGCGAGGGCCAGGTACCCTTGGTGCTCAAGATCCCGCCGGGTGTAGCCCACGGGTACCGGGTGCTGAATGGGCCGGCTCACGTGTTCTACATCGTCTCGCACGAGTACGATGGTACCGACGAGGGACGGATCCCTCACGACGACCCAGAGATCGGCTATGATTGGACGTCAGGACCGGAGGTCACCTAGCCGGGGGCTGGTGATCCCCGTCTCGCTCAAAGACGTTCCCCGCTTGCCAGCGCCGGTGGGTGAGTATACTTGACAAAGTCTGCCCGATGTGTAAGAATATCCGCGCCTTGACACGTCGCTAGCACTGCACTCACGGTTTCTTCGATGCGCTAAGAAAGTGCTTAGATGAGAGTCATCCGTCGTGGCCTCGAGATTCGGGTTGGTTTGGCACCTTCCAGTGTCCGCCTGACTAGTCCTTCTCATTTTCACAAGCCACGCTCAAACGTTAGGGATCTCAACGCGAAGGCCTCCTTTCTGCCCAGTGGCGCCTCCGCCGGTTCTGGGGGTCATCTCAGGTCCGCTTGGGCTGAAGGCTCAGCTTTTCTTCGTTGCACGTCGCGGCATCCCGTACCCCGTTACGCAAGCACTGTCCCCTGTGCGTGGGCTGGTCGTTTGCCCATATCCGAACAACGATAGAAGGAGGTATCTGTGGCTGTACCCGAAGTGATTGACCTGACCAAGCCGGGAAGAGACCTCACCTTTCCGGACCGACTGGGAGCCGACGGTAGGATGCTGCATCGCTGTATTCAGTGTGGCACCTGCACGGCGTCCTGCCCAGCCTCGGACGCTATGGACATCTTACCGCGCCAGATGTGGCGCATGGTACAGTTGGGATTGGTGGATGAGGTGCTTCACAGCAAGACGATGTGGTTGTGCAGCTTGTGCTATCAGTGTCAGGTGCGCTGCCCGCGCGGCATTCCGCTGACAGAGACCATCACGCATCTCAAGAACCTGGCAATGAAGCGGGGATTGGTCTCGTCGCATCAGAGCAGGGCCTTCTACGGGGCATTTGCCGATGTGATGCGTCGTTACGGTCGCAACCGCGAGATGGAGTTCATGATTCGTTACTTTCTACAGGGTAACCCCCTGACGGCCTTCAAGTTCACTCGTATGGGCGCCCTGATGATGTTGCGGGGTAAGGTCCACCCGGAGCTGCCTGTCGACCGCGAGGGCCGTTCGCTGGACAGACTGTTCGAGCGCGTGGCGGAGCTGGAGGCTGAGCAATGAAGTACTTATTCTATCCTGGGTGTTCGATGGATACCTCGGCTCTGGAGTACAAGCGCTCGACGGTGGGCGTCTTGGAGGCGCTAGGGGCGGAGGTGGAGGAGATTCCCGATTGGACGTGCTGTGGGGCCAGCGCGGCCTCCGTCGTCAGTGAACTGCTCGGCCATGTCTTGCCAGCGCGAAACTTGGCGCTCGCCGAGCAGATCGACGAAGATCTGACCGTGATCGCTGGGTGCAGCGCTTGCTACACTAACTTCCGACGCACTCAAGAAGCCGTGTCTGGCGATCCCGCTCTGCTTGAGCAGATCAACCGGGCATTGGAGGTAGAGGACTTGACCTACCGGGGTAAGGCGCAGGTTCGCCATCTGATGGATATCCTGGCCAACGATTTCTCGCCGGAGGAGATTGAGGCTCATGTCCGGCACCCTCTAGAGGGCCTTGTCGTGGCCCCCTACTACGGGTGCCAGACGGTGCGCCCGTTCAGTCCTTATGACGATGACCAGGCACCTACCTCGATGCTTCCTATCCTGGACGCTCTGGGGGTTACAATCCACCGTCATAACCGTGAAGCCAGCTGCTGTGGCACCTCCCTGCTGATGACCAACCAGGAGGTTGGTGTGGGTATGGTTTCGGAGATTCTGGACGCGTGCGAGGGAGCTGACTGCGTAGTGACCGTCTGCCCTATGTGCCAACTGAACGTGGAAGGCTATCAAGATAAGGTATCCAAGACCCTGGGGCGACGCGTGAACATGCCCGTGCTGTTCTTGCCCCAGCTGATGGGCCTGGCCTTCGGCCTGCCCGGTGACGCATTGATGTTTGAGCGCCACATCGTGTCGGTCGAGCCGGTGTTGTCGCGCTCGAAGCCAGCTGTGCCGGTGACGGCTGGTTAGTCGCCTGGTACACTGATTAGAGGTGGTAAATCATGAGATTCTGGCGTTTCCGTTAGGAGGATTGATCATGGAGCAACCAAGAATTGGCGTGTACGTATGCGACTGCGGCATCAACATCGCCTCCAGGGTCGACGTGCCGGAGGTGGTGCGATTTGCCAGTCGCCTGCCCAATGTGACCATCGCTCGGGAGAACCAATACACCTGTTCCGAGACCGGTCAGAATATCATCAAGGAAGACATCCAAGAGCTCGATCTCAATCGCGTGGTGGTAGCTTCGTGCTCCCCGCGGATGCACGAGACGACGTTCCAGGAGGCCGTAGCGGAGGCAGGGCTAAACCCGTACTACTTCGCGATGACCAACATCCGCGAGCACTGCTCTTGGGTGGTACCCGATCCAGCGGAGGCCACGGCCAAGGCGAAGCGTCTCGTCAGCTCAATCGTCTCCCGCGTGGCCCATCAAGAGCCTTTGGAACCGCGTCTCGAGCCGGTGACCCAGTCGGCGCTCGTCGTAGGTGGAGGCATCGCCGGGATGCAGGCGGCGCTGACCATCGCCGACGCGGGCTACCCGGTCTACCTGGTTGAGCGCGAATCGACCATCGGCGGCCACATGGCCCAGCTCAACAAGACGTTTCCGACCCT
>CAYMHT010000035.1:9433-25012 GCA_964390305.1 uncultured Anaerolineales bacterium | reverse complement strand
ATTTTCATTTCTAGGGTTCACGGCAAAGAAGATGTCGCCGCCGGGATTCGTAAGGTCGATGGACAGCTCGATGAGTGAGGCTGACAGAGAGCTGATGTCAGATGAAGAGATGGCTCGTTTCTTCGCGGAGGATGTGAAAGAAGCATTTCGGCAGGGCGTCCGGGGACCAGCTGACGACGCCATCATCCTGTACGGCGAATGGGGATTTGGAGCTGAAGAGATAAGGGTAGAGGTAGACCTGTATCATGGCAAGGAGGACAAGTTTGCGCCGCTCAGTTTCGCGCTCTACCTGGATGAGATATTGCCACGTTCGCGCTTACATCCATATCCGGGAGAAGGTCATCTGTTTGTGATGAAGCTGTTTGGCAGAGTATTTGAGCAGGTTTCGAGTCAGGGATAGGCCTCACTCGTCCTCATTCCCTGTCGGCCCATTCTGGTGCCTCCATTGCCAGGGCCACGTCCTCCGCCCCCCGCGGACGGCTAGAGATGAAACAGCGCTATCAGGTTCCCGCCCGGCCAAGAAGGACGTAGCTGACCAGCGTGAGAACGAGAAGAACGCCGAACATCCCCACGAGGGGCCACTGGCCCAGCTGGGCGAAATAGCCGGGGCTCACCAGGACCGTGTAGGTCAGCATGCCCAGCGCTGCAAAGGCCGCCTCCCGCGCCCAGCGGGTGCGCCGGAGGAGCCCAATCCCCGAGATGATCAGAACGACCGCCGTGACCCCCTCCCCGACGAGGTGGAACGCAATGCGAAACGGTTCCGTCTGGAGCTCGGGCACCTGACCGGAGGCTAGAAAGAAGCTCCACTGCGCTAGCATGAGAAGCCCGACGACTATCGAGTACCAGGCGACAAATCTCATTCAATCTCCTTCTTCTTTCTAACGTCGCTGAGGTCTAGCTATAATGCTGGCGAAGGAAAGCCCGCACCCGGGCCGCCACCGCCGCGATCTCGGCCTCGCCACCCCGGGGGGCCTGCGGCCATTCGTCCACCTTCGGCCCCCAGTACGCCCGCGGCGCCCCCGGATACCGTCCGATCACGTGGACGTGCACGTGGGGCACCCCGTCCCCGATGACGAAGGCGTAGACGTGCTCCACCCCCTCCGTCTCCATCAGCGCCCGCGCGAGTCGGCTCGTGCAAATGCCGATCGCCTGAGCCTCCTCCTCCGTCAGGTCGGCCAGCTCGGGCGCGTGGCGCTTCGGCTCCACGAACAGATGTCCCAGGTAGTGCTCCGTCTCGTCACCCCATAGCGACGCGTGGGAGACGTGGATCAAGCGATCCTCATAGATCGCTCCTCCGGGCACGGCGACCTCGCCGCCGTGCTTGCGACAGACGAAGCAGTCAGACACCGTGTAGTCGCTCATTCCATCACCCCTTGCCCGCGGCTTGCCAGGCCTACGACGCCTATCGGGGTCGGCACCAGAATCCCGGCGTTGCGCGAGAGAAACTGAAGGCTGACCTGCTCAACTCCGAATTGCCTCTGCGCATCCGGTGCCGCGCTGTACTTGACGAACACGCCGAACGAGCCGTCCGACAGAATGGCACAGGGGTGACAGGCGAGGTCGGACACATCCCTACCTTTCTTCACGCGCCATTCTCGCCCCTGGTAATCGGAGACGGCCTCTTCGAGAGACTCGCGAAGCGGTCTATTCAACCATCGCGAAACTGTCGGTTGCGGCTCTGGATCAGGCACCATCCTCTTCCCCGGCAAGCTCCTCCAACTCTCGCGACCACTTCGCGCGGCGGTCGACGATCTGGTCCACGGTAACCCGATCGAAGACAAACTGGTAGCGGTCGAGGGTGTCCGCGTGAGCCGTCGGCTCGTCGGCGCAGCAATCCTCGACGACGGCCGTCAGGAACCCCTGTTGAGTCGCCGATGCGGTCGTGAAAAGGACGCAGGTCGAGGTGATCAGCCCTGCCGTTAGCAGAAAGCGTTTCCCTTGCGACATAAGATAGAGAAGAAGGTCATCGCTGTGGAAACCGTCGAACGTCTGCTTGAAGATAACCGTCTCGCCCGGCTCCTCAACGGCGAAGGGGAGCGTCTCGGCGCCGCGGGTGCCCTCGACACAGGGAATGCGGCCGCGGAGCCGGTAGCGGGGCATCCAGTCCGACATGTCGGGCTCGAAACGGGCGCGCAGGTGGACGACTTCCAAACCCTCACGCCGGCAGAGCGTCAGGAGTCTGGACACGTTGCCGGGGAAAGCGGGGAAATGGGGCACCATCTTCTCCGACCAGAAATCGCGCTGCGCGTCGATGAGAAGGAGCGCGAAGGGGTCCCAATTGTGTCTTACCTGGTTCATCAGCACCCTCCAGTGTTAGGGATCAGGGAGTGAGCCCAGAGCCGCGGCACGAGGTGGGCGCCGCGCTCGACCGCAGATGCTCCATATGCGCGGAGACACGCTCGCCGATGACGAGATGAGCGATCAGGGTAGCCATTTTGCTTCTAGCTGACAAGAATGGTTTCCGGCACGAGAGCGCGGATGTCGAGGGGTTCGCCCTTGACCGGGTCGCGTTCCAGCGATACCGCTCCGTTGGGGCACCTGGCGCTACAGACGCCGCAGCCCATACAGGCGTCGTAGGCGACGACAGCGCGACCACTCCGCACGGAGAGTGCCCCAAACTGACAGGCGTCGACGCACTCTCCACACCCCATGCACCTTTCGCTATCGACGCGGGCGACGTAGCCGGACGGGGCCAGCATCGGCACGCCAGTTCGGTGGGCCTGCATCGCCCCACAGCAACACGCACAGCAGTTGCAGATGGCGTAGAAGCGTTCCAGCATCGCGTCCTTGAAGAAGGCATGATGGACGTGTCCTCGCTCGTCCTCCGCACGGAGGATTTCCACCGCCTCCGGGGGTGAGATCCGGCGCGAGCGGCCCGGATGATGCTCAACGATAAAGGAGGCGAACGGCTCGCCGACGATGAGGCAAACGTCGAGGGGCTCACAGGGATCCGGCCGGTTGGCACGACAGGGACAATCGAGAACGGCAATGTGCTCAGGGTTCTTGAGCACGATATCACGGGCCCGCGCGTAGGGGATGACCTGCTCGAGGTCCGTGAGCCGGATATCCTCGCCCACGGTGACCAGCTGTCTCGCCTGATCCAGGGGCACCACCTTGCCGTGATAGGCGTCGGCGAACGCAGAGCTCTCGTCCGCAGTTCTGTCACCGGATCGCGCGCTGAGCCAATTGATGATCCAGGCCGCGAGGGGTCGTAAGAGTCGAGCAAGAGGGTGTTCGCCCGTCGCCACCCCAATGTAGAGATTGGGCCAGCGGGCGTAGACGTAGCCATGCAGTCGGTCGAACCAGGAGAAGTCGGGAATCTCACTGGCCTCCTGCAGGAATGCACGGGTGGATGAGGACAGAAGCGACCTGGGGCGCCGTCCCGCGTCCTCCTGGCTCCCTTCCACTGAAGGGGCCACGCTACTCGCTCTGCTCCGGAGCCGTCATTGGATCAGCACCTGCTCTCCGCATGGAGGCGAAGATGGCCCCGCCGGCCGCTCCCAGAGCAGCCGCCACCAACATCCCAAGCCCGCAGCAGACAGCCGAGGAGCCGACGGCGAAGACTGGGGTGGCCAGCACCCCGGGGTCGAGACCCAAGTCGCGCCAGGGCTCCCGCATGCCTGGAGGCAGCTGGCGAAACTGACGCCGCAGGGTGGCCTCAGCGCCACCCACGGTGAAGCGAAGGGTATTGACGACAACGGTGGTGAGCCCGCCAGCGAACGCCGTGATCAAGCCAGCGACGGCCCCAGCCCCCGCGCCCCTGCCAACGTCACGGGGAGGCTTCGTCCAATAGGCAGCCAGCACCCCCACACCGACGTAGAGCACCAGGCCCAGGATGGCCGTCACGCATCCCAGGCACGGAACCAACGACAACAGCGAGAACACGACGGCCACAGCTGCACCGATCAGACCTGCTTTCAGACTCGACGACATTATATCCCCCTTTGGTCGCTGTTTGCTCGGCAACACCCGGTCGACCGTTCAAACCGGTTCGCAAGAAAGCAGAGAATCTCAGCACTGAGTATACTACGAGGCCCTGAGGACACAATCGCCGTCGACGAGGCACGTCTTGGACGCTGGCTTGACCTAAGCTAGCCCGGCCGAAACCTGTTGGTGATCGGGAGGAGGCGGTCCTTCCCAAAGGCACGCGGCGTGATGCGAATCCCCGGTGGCGCTTGACGGTTTGCCCCTACGAAGGACGGTTTCAGCAGCAGGTCTTCCGGCGGGTAACCGGTGACCGCAAGCTCGGGGAGAGCGACGATGTCGGCGCCGGCATGGCGGGCACGCTGCAAGTAGGTGATGATCCTCTCAACATTCCCGTCGATGTCGCCGACGAAGGGGTTGATCTGGGCCAGGGCGAGGCGTAGATTGCGCATAGGTCAGCTCCGTCGACCGACGTGTCCTCACATTGGACGGTTGGAGACCATCGCTAGAATCTGAGGAACGCGTTCTTCTCGAGGATCCGCGGAGCCCCTCGTCTCCGCACATCCAGGATCCGGGCGTTGGCGAAGTACGGGAAATCGAAGCTTGTCGCCTCGCCGGCCTCCTTCCCCGGTATCGGCATCAGTCGAGCCGTGAGTGGCTTATCCACCACCAGGGAGAGCGTCGCGACATCCAGAAGGATCGCTGACACCTCCTCGACGGTCACGTTGCCGGGGAGCGGGATCGTATCGAGGCCAGTGCCGCAGACGGTCGAGTAGAGAAGCAGGCTATCCAGAGTGAAGAGATCCTCCGCGCTCCGGCCCGCCAACGTCTTGTCCTCCAGCAGCGGCAACATCACCCCGCAGAAACCACACCGAGCGAACTCGGCTTGTTCGATGGCCCGCTTGATGAGCGCGACGGCAAACAGCGTCGCATTGCTCCCAAACGCATCGACGCCGAGATTCTCAATCGCGTGTCCGATGCTCCGTCCGGTCTCCGGAAACGGGGCCAGCGAGAAGTCGATACCGCCGAAGCGGAAGCCGAAATCCTCCTCCAGGCCTTTGCAGACGTTTTCAACGGTCTCCGCCTCTTCCTCGATGGCCTGCTGCAGATTCCGGATGGCCTCCTCAAGGCTTGCAGCCTGTGAGAAGGCACCCACCGCCAGATCCGCTGCCTCGGTGGCAATCGAGAAGCTCGTCTCCTGCCCGCGGTGGTATGAGACGGGGAAGAACGGCGATCCGGGTCCGCAGTTGGCCAGAACCGCCAGGCGCAAGTTGCCGAAGCCATCAGGGGTCGAGTGCGCAATCTCCACGACGATCTCCGCAGCTCTCTCGATGCCCTCCAGACTGATACCGAAATTCGGCGAAGCCACCAGCACAGACGCAAAGACCGCCTCTGTACTGCGGATGACGTCCGGGATGACGTCGATGTAAGCCAGATCGGGCTCGTGTTCGGTGGCTACCACCGGCCCGATCGAGCAGTAATCGATGCCGTAACCGTGGCAGGCTTCGTCCAGGGTCTCAGCCAGCGCAGTCGCCGCCCCGGGGCCTTGGGTACGGAGCAAGTCCGGAAAGGGCTGCGTGGCCAATCGTACCGTTTGCACCTCCAGACCCGCCTCCCCAAGTCGCAGACGGGCTCGGCGCTGAAACGGTTCCAATGCTTCGAGGAGACTGCCGTCAAGTGGATAGCTGAGATTCGTCCCGATGGTGACCGACCGAACTCGCACCCGACCTCCTTCACACCTCAACCGGCGGATGGCCCACAAACTCACGCCGATGATATAGGAGAAGCCAAATGTGGGCAAGGAATCCGCCATCTCGTGAACATGTCGACGAGTCACGAGTGGCAGGGCGCCTGGCAGCCAGCACAGACCAAAACCGGCTGGCGTGCGGTCAGACAGACGATGGGGAGGTTCCTACCTGCCTGGGCGGGGATCTGCGCGATACATGAAGGGAACAGGAGCGAGGTTGAGGACTATCTCGGCGCCGCAGAGGGTGAGCTACACGCCACCGTTGTGACAGGAGAGACGGTTGGGGCTTATGATCGCCAGCAGCTGATCCTGCGCTACCTGCCCGCCGGGAGCCGCACACAGCTCCCGTATCACCCCACTGTGCGGGGCCCGAAGCTCCAGATTCATCTTCATCGACTCCAGGACGGCGACGACGTCCTGCTCCTCAACGTGGTCTCCCTCGCTCACCTGGGTCTCGAGGAGGAGACCTGGCAGGGGCGCCCGTATCTCTACGTCCGAGGATCGTCTCTCGGGCGCTGGCGATGACTTCCCGCCCCCCCGAGAGAACGCTCCTTGCCCGGTGTTGCCGAAGCCCCGCCGAAGCCGAGCGTGGAAAGGCCGTCCCCCGACCGTCACGCGACAGGCGCCGCCGTCGGTCTCACCAACGTGGACCTCATAGGAGCGATGGTCCATCAACAGAGAGTACTGCCCACCGACGTGGTTCAGGTCCACCTCGTACGGCTCCTGGTTGACCCACGCCCGCCCTGCAGGGCCAAACTCGATTTCGAAGACTTCTCCGTCGACAGCAACGGTGTACTTCAAGCTCATCCTCCCCTGGCCCGACGCAGAAACACGCCCTCACCCAGTCCCTAGCTCCATCGATTCGTCAGCTCCCATCGACCCAGCATCTTCCAGCGACTGACGCCCCATTCCTCGGATTCTGGCCCTTGCCGTCGCCGACGGTCCAGCAATGCGGCCGTCAACGCCGCAGCCAGACGGCGTTCGGAGTCGGCCTCCCATCCTGCGGTTCCGTCAGCTCGTGAACCAATCTGCGCCTCCGCGAATCTCTCTTCCATAAACCCCGTGTCGAACTGCCCACCGAGGAAGCGAGTACTGTCCATCAGTGCCCGGTAGAGCCTGAGGTTCGTCGTCACCCCCGCGATCTGGTACTCCTCCAGGGCCCGACGCAGGCGTACGATGGCCACAGCTCTCGTCTCTCCCCACGCGATCAGCTTTGCCAGCAGTGAGTCGTAATAGGGCGTGATGGTGACGCCCTCAGAGACACCGCTGTCCACGCGGATGCCAGGACCTGCGGGCTCCCGCAGACGGGAGATACGACCCACGCACGGCGCGAACCCTCGATCGGGGTCCTCCGCCAGGATCCGACACTCCACGGCCCAACCGTCGGGGGTGATCTCCTGCTGCGTATCGCGCAGCTGTCGCCCGGCGGCGATGCGCAGTTGCTCCTTCACGATGTCGACGCCTGTCACGGCCTCCGTGACTGTGTGCTCGACCTGCAGACGAGGGTTGACCTCTATGAAGTAGAATCGCCCCTCAGAATCGAGGAGGAACTCCACCGTGCCAGCGCCCACGTAACCTACGGCTTCCCCGATCCGCACGGCAGCCTCGTGAATCCGCCGCCGCAGCTCCCCGTCCAGCGCTCTCGACGGTGCCTCCTCGATCAGCTTCTGACGTCGGCGCTGGATGGAACACTCCCGCTCGCCCAGATGGACGACGTGTCCCTGCGGGTCGCCCAGGAGCTGGACTTCAATATGGCGTGCGCCCTCCACCAGGCGCTCCAGGTAGACGCTATCGCTGTCAAAGGCGGCCTGAGCCTCCTGTCTGGCACGGGGGATCGCCTCCTCCAACTCCTGCGGCGAGTGCGCTGCGCGGATGCCCATCCCGCCGCCCCCGGCCGCGGCCTTGAGCATAACCGGATACCCGATCTGTTCCGCTGCTTCTCGAAGGCCGGCATCATCCAGCGGAGACGCAGAGCCTTCGATGACCGGGATCCCCAGTTCCCGCGCCAGGTCGCGGGCAGCCGGTTTGTCACCCAGGCGCTCCATCGTCTCCGGGCGAGGCCCGACGAACACAAGGCCGGCGTCTATGCAGTCTTGAGCGAAAGCTGAGGACTCGGCGAGGAAACCGTAGCCAGGATGGACCAGCTTCGCCCCAGATTCGAGTGCGACGTCAACGATGCGACGGCCTTGCAGATAGCTCTGGGCAGCGGGAGCCGGTCCAACGCAGTACGCCTCGTCCGCGTAGCGCACGTGGGGCGACCCTCGGTCAGCCTCCGAAAACACCGCCACCGTCGGTAACCCGAGCTCTCGGCAGGTACGCAGCACGCGTACAGCGACCTCGCCTCGATTGGCAACCAAGACCTTGTCAGGCATCCTGGCTCGCGCGTTCTTCGAGAATTGTGTGGGCCCATTCTGTCAGGCCGGCTCCCGCAGAACCCGTCTTCGGTCTGTCCAACCCTCGCACCACCCCGCCGACGACTGCCATCACACCAACCCTCACAGCGGCATGCTCCCGTGTTTCCGGCGCGTCCGCTGCACGCGCTTGTTCTGCAGCATCTCCAGCGCTCGTATCAGATGGCGTCGCGTGTCCCGGGGAGCGATGACGTCGTCGACGTAGCCTCTGTTCGCTGCGACGTAGGGGTGGGCAAATTCCCTCCGGTATTCCTCAACCAGCTCCTGGTGCAGCGTCTCGGGATTCTCGGCCTCCCGCAACTCCTGGCGGAAGAGGACGTTCACCGCGCCGCGCGGTCCCATCACGGCGATCTCCGCTCCTGGCCAGGCCAGGCAGATGTCGCCCCGAAGCGCCTTGGAACTCATCACGATGTAAGCCCCACCGTACGCCTTACGAGTGATGACGGAGATCTTGGGAACGCTCGCCTCGGCGTACGCGTAGATCAGCTTGGCGCCATGGCGAATGATTCCACCGTGCTCCTGCCCCACGCCCGGGAGGAATCCCGGGGTGTCGACCAGGGTGACCAGAGGAATGTTGAAACAGTCACAGAACCGAATGAAGCCAGCCCCCTTGTCCGCGGCGTCGATGTCCAGCACGCCGGCCAGGACCGGCGGCTGCTGGGCGACAATGCCCACCACGCGCCCTCCCAGGCGAGCCAGCCCCAGCATCAGGTTGGTGGCGAAGCGCTCGTGAATCTGGAGGAAAGTGCCCTGATCAACAATGCGCTCAACGATCTCTCCCATATCATAGGGTTCCGAGGGATCCTCCGGTACCATTGTGTCGAGCATGGAATCGACCCGGTGCGGCGGGTCGACCGGGGGCACGTACGGGGGATCTTCCGCATTATTCGACGGCAGATACGAGAGCAGCCGACGAACCAGATCGAACGTCTCTTCCTCGCTCGAGCGGGAGAAGTGAGCCACCCCACTCCGGTGGCAGTGCACCTCGGCCCCGCCCAGCTCCTCCGCGCTGACCTCCTCCTGGGTCACTGACCGGATGACGTCTGGTCCGGTGATGAACATATAGCCCGTGTCCTCCACCATGAAGATGAAGTCCATCAGGGCCGGCGAGTACACGGCACCACCAGCGCACGGCCCTGCGATGACGGAGAGCTGTGGGACCACACCGGAGGCCATCGTATTTCGGTAGAATATCTCGCCATAGGCGTTCAGAGAGGCGACGCCTTCCTGGATGCGAGCGCCGCCGGAGTCGTTGATGCCGATGACCGGCGCGCCGTTCTCGAGCGCCAGGTCGAGCACCTTGCACACCTTCTGACCGTGGACCTCGCCCACGGAGCCGCCCATAACAGTGAAGTCCTGGACGAAGACATAGACCAGCCGCCCGTCGATCTCGCCCCAGCCCGTCACGACGCTGTCGCCCAAGGTACGACGCTCGTCCAATCCGAACCGGGTCGCCCGATGGGTGACGAACGGATCGAGCTCGTGGAATGTGCCCTCGTCAAGGAGATAGGCAAGCCGTTCACGGGCCGTCAGCTTCCCTCTGGCATGCTGTCGCTCGATCCGCTCTGCTCCGCCACCGAGGCGAGCTTCTTCCCGCATCGCCGCCAGGCGCGCAAGGGCCGTCCCAGGTCCTCCTTCGGTCTGGGGCTCGGGCACCGTCATTCCTTCACCCCGAGAGACAGCACCCACCGCACAAGGCGGCGTATGAGAGACCGTACAGACGCATAGCCACGCCACACCCGATACCGGGCCTTCCCCCACACGGTCGGGGGAGCAGTGGGCAGCGGCACACTCCATCGCAGGGCCGCGGCCCCCCAGGTCAGCCCGGCTCCGAAGCCCACGCAGACGACCACGTCGTCACGCTGGATACGGCCTTCCTCGACTGCCTCACAGAGCGCGATGGGGATTGACGCGGCGGACGTATTACCGTACCGCTCGAGGTTCGTGTACATTTTCTCTCGAGGCAGATCGAGCGCCCGGCACGCCGCCTCCAGGATACGTTCATTCGCTTGGTGAGGGACGACGAGGTCCACGTCAGCCGGCGTCAGCCCGGTCTGCTCCAAGACTTGCCGCGCGGCCTCCGGCATGGCTCTGACAGCAAACCGGAAGACCTCCCGACCGCGCATCCGGAGGTAGTGGAGTCCTTCGGACACTGTACGATGGGAGGCTGGCTCATGGCAGCCCCCGGCGGGCAGGTACAACAGGTCCCCGCCCGAGCCGTCAGCACCAAGGAACGTCGAGAGCACACCTCCGGGTGACCCGTTACTTTGCAGGACGACGGCGCCAGCCCCATCCCCAAAGAGCACGCACGTCGATCGATCGTTCCAGTCCGTGATCCGCGAAAGCGTCTCGGAGCCGATGACCAGGGCAGTCGCCGGGACCCTTGCGGCATCGCGCGCCGCCACTATGTCGGCAGCGACGCCAAGTGCGTAGACGAAGCCTGTACATCCCGCTGAGAGATCGAAAGCCGCTGCGTTTCTGGCCCCCAGAGCATCCTGCACCAGGCAGGCAGTGGCGGGGAAGGCGTGATCCGGTGTGGCCGTCGCCACGATGATCAAGTCAACCTGTGCCGGAGTCAGTCCGGCGGAGGTCAGGGCCCGCCACGCTGCCTCCGTAGCCATGGTGGACGTGGTCTCTCCGTCGTCGGCAATGCGCCGCTCGGCGATCCCGGTGCGCGCGAGGATCCAGTCATCGGACGTGTCCACCATGCGCGACAGATCCTCATTCGTAAGCACCCGTTCTGGGACGTACTTACCCCAGCCAACGACGTGAGCAGGAGACATCAGGCCTCCGCCTCCCAGCGACGGAACACCAGACAGGCGTTGTGCCCACCAAACCCAAAGGAGTTCGAGAGAACCACCTTCGGTGCCAGCTCTCGCGCCTCGTTGGGGACGTAGTCGAGGTCGCACGCTGGATCCGGGTTCTCGTAATTGATCGTCGGAGGCACCCACCCGGTGTCCAGACTGAGGACACACACCAGGGCCTCGACCGCCCCTGCGGCGCCCATCAGGTGACCTATCATCGATTTCGTCGAGCTGACAGCCAGACGATCGGCGTGCGCTCCGAAGACGGTGCGGATCGCTTGGGTTTCGATCCCGTCGTTGAGCGGCGTACTCGTGCCGTGGGCGTTGATGTAGTCTACCTCAACCGGCCTCAATCCCGCGTCCCGGAGCGCCAAGGCCATAGCCCGCGCTGCCCCTTCCCCCGATTCATCAGGAGCGGCGATGTGAAAAGCATCACACGTTCCAGCGTAGCCGACCAGCTCCGCCCAGATCTGCGCACCTCGGTGCCTGGCGTGGTCCAGGCTCTCGAGAACGATCACGGCCGCCCCCTCGCCCAGCACGAAGCCGTCACGCTCGGCGTCGAAGGGTCGACTCGCCCGTTGAGGCTCGTCGTTCCGTCTGGAGATCGCCCCCATGTTGGCGAGAGCTGCTATGGCCAGCGGATGGATCGCCGCCTCGCTGCCGCCGCAGATGATGACGTCAGCGTCCCCCCGGCGGATCATCCCTGCTGCCTCCCCGATGGCATGAGACCCGGTCGCGCAGGCGGAGCTGACGGCGAAGTTCACTCCCCTCAGGTCGTAGTCGATGGCCACGTTCGCCGCGGCACCGTTCGGCATCAAGCTCGGTATCATGAAGGGACTCACGCGCTGGTGGCCCCGGGTTCTGTACACATCGTAGTTCTCAAGAAGAGTGAGGACACCGCCGATCCCCGTGCCGATCAATACGCCCACACGATCGCGATCGGAGCCGCCCTCGCCGAAGTCGATCCCGCTATCCTCCACGGCCTGATGCGCAGCCTCCAAGGCGAGGAGGCTGAAGCGATCACAGCGGCGCGCCCGCCGGCGGCCCAGCCGTCTCTCCACGTCAAAATCCTTGACCTCGGCCGCGATCTGGACATCCAGGTCCGAGGGATCAAAACAGTTGATCCGGTCGATGCCACTCTGGCCCCCGAGGAGCCCGTCCCACGTGGCCTCCACATCGTGACCCAGAGGGGTGATCGCGCCCAGCCCGGTAACCACAACTCGTCGTCTCACAAGCGTACCTCCTCTAGCAATCTTCACGGCTCATAACAGCCCTCCGCCTCTCGGGCAGTCGACGGACCCCGTCGGCCGTCTCAGCGGCGGAGAACCGAAGACGGGAAAGTCGATGTCCGCCACAGCCAGTCGGACATCTCAACAAGTGTAACACCGTCTCAGTCGAAACGTCACGCCACAAAGCCCCCAACCAAGCGGTTGAGGGCTTTGAAAGCACCGCCACAGAATCGGCTACACGTCGAGGTTGCGTACCTCCTTCGCGTGAGTCTGAATGAAACGACGGCGCGGCGGGACACTGGCGCCCATCAGCATATCGAAGGTACGATCAGCCCCCGCAGCGTCCTCGATACTCACCCGCAAGAGCTCGCGATTCTCGGGGTTCAACGTCGTCTCCCACAGTTGCTCCGGGTTCATCTCACCGAGGCCCTTGTACATCTGGGTCGACACGTTCCGTCCGTCCATCTCCCTCAGGATCTCGCGCCTCTCCTGTTCAGAGTACGCGTACCGCTCGGTCCTGCCGGCCTGGATGCGGTACAGCGGCGGCTGGGCGATATACAGGTGCCCGGACTCAATCAGCGGCTGCATGTACCGAAAGAAAAACGTCAACAGCAGCGTGCGAATGTGCGCCCCATCGATGTCGGCGTCCGTAAGCAGGATCACCCGCTCATATCGGAGGCCGCTGAGGTCAAACTGCGACCCGATGCCCGTCCCGAGGGCAGAGATCAGCGCGCGCACTTCCTTGTTCTGCAGAATACGGTTCAGTCGCGCTCGCTCCGTATTCAGGATCTTGCCGCGTAGCGGAAGAATGGCCTGGAAGTGACGATCGCGTCCCTGCTTGGCACTTCCACCCGCGCTGTCACCCTCCACGATGAAAATCTCCGAGCTCGAGGGATCCCTTTCGGAGCAATCAGCAAGCTTGCCGGGCAGCGTGAGGCTCTCCAGCGTGCTTTTCCGGATGACCAGGTCGCGTGCCTTGCGCGCCGCCGCCCGTGCCCGGAAAGAGGTACGGCATTTCCTGAGGATACGCCGCGCCGTCCGCGAGTTCCGCTCCAGGAACTCCGAGAGCGCGTTCACGACCACCGACTCCACCATGGCTCGGACCTCAGCGTTCATCAGCTTGACCTTCGTCTGACTCTCAAACTGGGGGTCAGGATGCTTCACGCTGACGATGGCCGTGAGCCCCTCGCGGACGTCCTCACCGGCGAAATTGGGATCCTTGTCACGCAGGATCCCCTCCTTCCGGGCATAATCGTTGACCGTGCGGGTCAGCCCGGAGCGAAGCCCCGTCAGGTGGGATCCGCCGTCAACCGTGTGGATCGTATTGGCGAAGGCATACATCGACTGCGCATAGGTGTCGGTGTACTGAATCGCTACCTCGATGCCCACGCTGTTGTTCGTGTGGTTGGCGTACACCACCTCATCGTGGAGCACCTTCCGGTTTCTGTTCAGATAGCGGACGAATGAGCTGATTCCTCCTTCGAAGTAGAAGTTCATCTCGCCCGCGAACGGCTCCTCTCGGTCGTCCACGAGGTGGATGAAGACGCCGCCGGCAACAAAGGCCAGCTCTCGCATGCGTTGCGCCAGCGTCTCGAACTCAAACGCGACGTCCTCAAAGATCTCGTCATCGAAACGGAACGTCACCTGGGTACCCTGCCCAACCGCCTCGCCAATGTCCTCAACCGGAGTCACCGGGATGCCCCGTTCGTACCGCTGGCGATACCGTCGCCCGTCACGCGGGTTGTCCACCACCACTTCCATCCATAGGGAAAGTGCGTTCACCGCCGAGACACCCACACCATGGAGTCCGCCAGACACTTTGTAGCCCTCACCCCCGAACTTCGCACCCGCATGGAGTGTCGTCATCACCAGCTCCAGGGTGGATGTCTCCTTCTCCGGGTGCATGGCAACGGGGATACCGCGTCCATTATCGCGGACTGTCACCGTGGAATCCGGATGAATCGTGATGTCGATCCTGTCACACGCCTCCGCCAGTACCTCGTCGATCGCATTGTCAACCACCTCGTACACCAGGTGATGCAATGCCCTCGTATCCGTGCCACCGACGTACATCCCCGGGCGACGGCGAACCGCCTCCAGTCCCTCAAGGACCTGTACGTCACTCGCTTCGTAGCGGCTGGGCTGTTTCGTTCTCACTTCTGCCATTTTCAATAGGCAACTCCATCTAGAGCCATAGATCAAGCTTTGGAGGGCAAGCTTGTCGCCGCTCGCGTGAGCGCACGACAAAGCCTGTCAAGTCGGAAGGATTCAACTCCGCCATTGGGCAGCCGCTCAGCTCCCCGGATCAGTCACCGACGATCGAGAGCTTCCGGGCAAGCATCAGACGGTCGCGATAGAAGACAAAGGTTGCGCTCGTCAGACCGGTCGCGACAAACGCGTTCCCCACGATACCGACCAACAGAGCCCAGGAATCATTCGCTGGCAAAGACCATGCGAATCCCAGGCCCTCGTAGATCACCACCGCAAGCATGACCAGACCGAAGACCGCCCAGAGGTTGACGTGGCTCAGCAAGACGCTCTCGCCTATGGCGCGGAGCAGCGGGCGCTCGCCCAGGAGCAGACCTGGGACGACGAACACCAGGTGTAGCACCGCGTAGCCGATGAACCCCAGGCCAGCGATCCAGAAGAGAATCCCCACTGGCTGGGCGATCAGAGTCCCAAGCGCCACGATCGACAACCACACGGGAACAACAGCTGAACCGATCAGCAGCAGACCCAAGGCAAATAGGACAAAACGGAGGAGCTTCCACACGCTGGCACGCACGGAGCTGTCTCCGCTGACATCGCCCTCCCTGCCAGGCTCCCTTCCGTCCCTTGCGGGTTCGGCTGCGTATACCTTGACCTGGTGAGCGATCTCGTTCAGATACAAGAATCCCAACACCAGGCCAATCAGAGCAAAGCCGCCCCACCAGGGTACCAGAGCCAGGAGGCTCGACAGCGAGAAGATGCGCGGCTCGCCCAGCGGCGAACCCGGAGGCGCTGCCCGGCGCGCGAGAAGACTCGGAATCTGAAGCAGCGGCACCCCGCCAACCACCGAAACCAGATTGAACCGCGTGCTGAACTCCTCCAGCAGTGTGGTCACCTGGGCAACCTGACCAGCTACATCCGGGTCGCTCGACGACTGCAGCCTCAGAAGATCCACGAGCGCCTCCGTCAGCGGCCGCACAGAGACGCGCGGTCCCAGCCACAGGAAGAGATCCAGGACGATCGGCAAGGTCACCACCAGCAGGTTTCGGCCCACCATCTCGAACCCTGCTGTGAGACAACCAATCACGCCCCGGGGAGGACGCAGCCCCTCCATCTTCTCCTCCGTCTTCATTACGATCCTATATTATACCACGATTACCTACGCAGGAAACCTGAACGGCACCGACCCTTCCGTCACCGCCGGCGCCATCTGCCCCCGGACATCTGCCTGCCCCCTTGCGGGCATTCGCGCCCAA
>CAYMHT010000035.1:0-9333 GCA_964390305.1 uncultured Anaerolineales bacterium | reverse complement strand
CCGCAAGACAGAGATCACCCAATCAGGCGTTCCCGGCTTCAGAAAAGCTTACCGCCGAGCGGTCCTGTTTGACCGTCCCCCCGCTTTCAGCTAAAATCGGCATGCAATGAGTCCAGAGGTCGACGCTCTGCAGCACATCTCCCTCTTCGCTGATCTCCCACGCGAGACGCTGACTCGCCTGGCCAGCGTTGCGACCCGACGCACGTACCAAGCAGACGAGACCATCATCTTCGAGAAGGCCCCTTGTCAGGCTGCGTACTTCGTGGCTGAAGGCCACGTGCGCGCGTCGCGGATTTCCGCGGACGGGCGCGAGCAAGTGCTCGTCCGGCTAGGACCAGGGCAGAGCTTCAACACCGTGCCGCCGTTTCAGGCCAATGGCGTCAACCACGCCACCGTGCGAGCCGTCGATGAGGTGACGCTGTACGCAGTGGCCAGGCACGATCTCCTGCGACTGGTCAGCGAGGATGCCCAGCTGGCGCTGGCCATGTTGAGGGACTTCGCCGATCGCCTGGACCATCTGACGGATCTCGTCGAAGACCTCTCACTCCGCACGGTGCGCGGGCGGCTGGCGCGCTTTCTACTCCAGGAGGCTGAAGCCGGCGCGGTTACTCCGCGTTGGACCCAGGCCGAGATCGCCGCACGGCTGGGCACGGTTCGTGAGATGATCGGCCGGACGTTGCGCGCCTTCGCCGACGCTGGCCTCGTGCGGGTCGACCGTCAGCGCATTGTGCTGCTCGATCGGGACGGGCTGGAGGCCGAAGCACAACGCTGAACGGCCACTCGTTCCGCCGGTCCTCGTCCTCCAGCGGCCGGGGAATGAGCCGGGCCGGCAGACGCAATCCGACTGAGGCAAGATCCAACGACACCGTCCCGGTTCCTGATGAGGCAGGCCGCATCAACCGCACGCCGCGGTCAGTCGCCGATTGCCACAGCGTGCGGCGAGCATTCTCAAGAGCCACTCTCCCTTCCCTTGACGTTTCCTGGAAAGTGTGTATAATACTGTTCAGGACGCGGTACGATCAGGTAGGTACAACTATTCTGCCCAGACGCCGTAAGTCTGGGCAGTTTTCTTGTAGATACCCGACCAACCGCTTAGCATATTTAGTACAAGGAGTAAGAGAGGTAAGATGGACGAGCAGAAAAAGACGGGTGAGGTCAAGTGGTTCAGCAGCGAGAAGGGGTACGGATTCATCTCCCCCGATGAGGGCGAGGATGTGTTCGTACACCACTCCGCCATCAAGACCTCGGGCTTCCGCACCCTCCGAGAGGGTCAGAAGGTCGAGTTCAGCATCGAAGAGAGCCCCAAGGGCCCTCGAGCCGTCGACGTCGTTCCCCTGGGGGAGCACTACGACTTCTAGATAGAAGCCCTGTCAGCTGCTCCGAAGGTTGGGGCGACTGACAATGTGAAGGGAAACCGCGTGCGCTTGCAGTCGCAGAGCGCACGCGGTTCTTGCTGTGTGAGGGGCCTACCCTATCCGCACGACCAACACCGCCATGTCGTCGTACTGCACCGCCCCTGCCTGGAAGTGGTCGACGCGCTGGAACACGAGATCACACGCACCCTGGGCACTAAGGTCTTCGGCGACGCATACGGTCTCTCGCAGCCGGTCTGTCCCGAACAACTCTCCAGTGACCGAGTTGGCGTCCGTGATGCCATCGGTATAGAGGATCAGCACGTCACCAGGCCCCAGGTCTACCCTCGCCTCCGCCAGGCTGACGTCCCTGACACATCCCAGCACCATTCCATCCGCCGTCAGCGCCTCGCAGTCGCCGCTTCCACATCTCAAGAGCAACGGATGATTGTGGCCAGCCCGGGCATAACGGAGGCATCGCTGCCCCGAGTCGAGCACGCCGTAGAACACGGTCACAAACATTGTTGCCTCGGTCATCTCCAGGAGAAGCCTGTGCGTGCTCAGGAGCACCTGCCGTGGCGACGCGTGGTGCCTGGCTTCAGCCCGAATCAGGCTGCGGGCCAGGGCCATATAGAGAGCCGCCGGCATCCCTTTGTCGGACACGTCCGCAATCACCAAGCCCAGCTGGTCGCCACTCAGAGGGATCACGTCGTAGAAGTCGCCGCCTACCTGCCGCGCCGGTCTGTTGCGCGCCGCACAGGTCGCCCGAGGCAGCTCCGGGAACTCGTGTGGGAGGATGCTCTGCTGCAGCGCCCTTGCCAGCTCTAGCTCGTGCTCCAGCCTTTCCTTCTCCAAAAGGCCCGCCTGGGCCTCCTGCAGCTCGCGGTAGGCGCGCGCCAATTCCTCGTTCTTGCGGCGCAGGTCCGCAATGAGGCGCCGGTCCGCTTCGCGCAGCCGGCGGCTCAGAGCTCGCACAGCGTTGCCCAGAAGGTCAGGCTGCCGGGCCAACACGGGCTCCATGTCAGCCTGGGAAAACGCCAAGACCCGTGTGGGCTCCAAAGCGCGAACGGTGGCGAAGCGAGGACGACCCTCGAGGAATCCCATCTCGCCGAAGAAGTCCCCGGCACCGCGCCTGGCGATCTCCGTCTCGTCATCCTCGCTGCCCTTCACCACGTCCACCAGCCCGTCGAGGATGAAATACAACTCCCGCCCGGTGGTCTCCTCCTGGAGGATGACCTGGCCGGGCAAGTAGCGTCGTTCCACCGCCACTTCCGCCAGCCGTTCCAGCACGTCGGCCCGCGCTCCGTCCAGGAAGGGCACGTTGCGCAGTGCCTCCAGCTCAACAGGCGTCATGATCGCCTTTCCACTCCCTCGGATTGAGCCAGCGGTCTCCGCACCTTGGCCATCGGTCGTGCCTTTCCCATCTCCACGTCTTCCATCAGCCGCGCCACCGTTCCCTCGTAGCGCACAGTCGGCTCGATCAGGACATCGGACGCCCCGTCCATGATCTCCATCACGTCCTCAGGATCCAGCTCCTCTGCCATAGCGGTCGAACCAATCACGTCGGAGAAGAGGATCGTCACCACTGTCACCTGCTCATTTGGTCATTTGTTCATTTGTCATTTGCTAAATTGTCATTAACCCCACGCGTTGTGACCCGGGCTGGCCCCCTGTCGGCCGGCTTTGATGTACTCCCCGATGTCCACGCCCTGCTCTTGCTGCGCCGCCAACTCGCCGTGGGTGATATAGCCGTTCGCGATGTGGGGCGGATGAGGAATGTGCTTCTCCACTTTCAGGATGTTGATCTCTCGCAATATCCTCAGACTCTCGATCCTATCGAGCGCTCCATGTAAGGCTTCGTCGTTCGCCGCATCCACGGGGATCATAATGTTGTGAGGGGAGTCGACGACGTCGGCGCGCACCACAACGAAGTCGTCGCCCCCTTCGTAACCCAATCGCTCGTAGAGCTCCGCCGCGGCTGCCTCCGGGTCATCGGCTTTGGCAAGGACCCACGCCCGCACACGTCCGCGTACACTCGTCTCCCTGTCCATCTGGTCACCTCCAGTCTTGAGACCGCCCCCCTTGCGCGAGCTGTTTCCGGCGAACGGGTGCATGGAACGCTATCGGCTCTAACGTCATTCGCCGGTCAGCCCGCCGACGTTAGCCGACCCACTCCTGTTCAACCCTCAGGCCGTGCCACGTTACATAGACCTACTCCTTCTGCTGTTGATGCCTCGCGACGTCGCAGGCGACGTCCTTAAGACGAAGCAGCGCGGGCGGAACCGACGGCACGGACACCCACGGCTTCACCAGAATACGCCCCCGGCCGTACCCGAGAGGCGTGACCGCTGCTTCCTCAGCGACCAGAATCCGATCCGCCTCTCGATAGAGCTCCAGGCGGCGCTTCCCGTCGGCGATCTGTGCAGCTTCCTCCACCAGAGGGTCAAAGCGAGCACTGCTCCAGCGAGGGGCGTTGAACCCCTCGGTGCTATGAAAAGTCACACGAAGCAGATTGTCGGGATCCGGGTAGTCTGCCAGCCAGCCCCACAGAGCTACGTCCTCCGGGTCCTGGCTGCCCCGATCCATAAACTCCTTCCACTCCAGGTTCTGACCGTGCACACTTACATCCAGGTGGCGGCGCCACGCGTTTCGGAGGAACGATGCCACCGGCTCGCGCCCCGAGCCAGCGGAGTAAGCCAAGGTGATCTCGGGAAAGCCTCTTCCCGCCGAGTAACCCGCCTCGCTCAGGAGATCCCGGGCCCGAGAGGGATCATAGGCCAGCCCAATCCCGCTTGAGTGCCCGGGCATCCCGGGCGGCACGAAGCCTCCGGTGGCCGGTACGTACTGACCCTGCCAGGCATCCTGGGCCAGGCGGTGCCGATCAATCGCGTGAGCGAAGGCCTTCCGCACCCGCACGTCCTCGAAAGGTGATCGATCGACGCGGAAGACCAGGTAGAGCGTGGAGAGTTGAGGTGTGAGCACCAGCTCCGCTCCGTAGCTCGCTCGCGCGCGCGCGATCGTGGCCGCGTCTGAGTTAATCATGCTGACGGCGTCCACGGCACCCGCGCCGTAGGCCTCCAGAACCGGCTCGAAATCGGTGAAGATCGGACATTCAACCCGGGTGGCGTTGCCCGGAAAGCGGCCGCGGTAGAAAGGATTTCTTCCGAGGACGATCTTCTTCCCGCGCTCGTACGCCAGCAGCTGGTAAGGCCCGTTGCTCACCAGGTTTTCAGGATCCACCCGGCGCCGGCCTGGCGCTCCCAGCGCAGTCTGAGGCAGCGGGTAGGCGACGGGGTGCGCCAGCAGGTGAAGAAAGTACGCCGTGGGCCCCTCAGTACGAACTTCTAACGTCCGATCGTCTCGCGCGGTCACGCCGACTTTCTCAGGATCGCTGATCGCCCCCTCCCCCCAAGCCCGGCCGTTCTCGATGCAGTACAGAAGATGCGCAAGCGGAGATCCCGTCGCCGGATCCAGGGTTCGCTTCCAGGCCACTTCGAAGTCAGATGCCTTCAGCGGCGTCCCATCGCTCCACCGCACACCCTCCCGCAGGGTGAACACGTACCGCGTGCCGTCGCGATCGATCTCCCAGCGGCTCGCCACCGCCGGCAGCACGTTGTAGTCCTCATCGACCTCGATCAAACCCTCGAACAGTTGGGCGGTGATGAACGCGGACACGTCGTCGGCAACTCTCCCAGGGTCGAGGGTCAGGGGTTCTTCCACGGCGAAGCGGAAGACGCCACCGGGAAACTCTAGCTTACGGCGCTCCTCGCCGGGACGCCCGCGCTCCCAAAGGTCGAAGCCCTGGTCGTACACGTCCCGTGCCCTGCGTGGCTGGAAGGCCGCGGTGTGGACAAGGCCGAGCTTCATCAGTGTCCGCGCTGCCCGTTCATCCTCTCCTTGCTTTCTAAGAAAGACCAGGGCCCGCTGATAGTAGTCGATCGCCTCCTCGTGGGCGTACACCATGCGGGCCTGATCGCCCGCCCTCAGGAGGTACTCAGTCGCCTTCTCCGCCACCCCAGCCCGTTCCCAGTGGTGGGCCAGCAGCCCCACCTGCTCCTCAATCCGCTCAGGGAACAGACGCT
Organism: uncultured Anaerolineales bacterium; assembly: GCA_964390305.1. GTDB lineage: Bacteria > Chloroflexota > Anaerolineae > B4-G1 > B4-G1 > SKLM01. Next base: position 3,899 of record CAYMHT010000035.1, on the reverse strand, counting down.
CCAACGCCTCCGCAACTCGCCGATGAAATAGGCGCCGCTCCTTCCGCAGGAGCCCGCGGTACGCCGCCTCCCGGGTCAGCTCGTGCTTGAAGATGTACTCCAACTCCGGTACCCGCGCCCTTTCGCGGATTAGCTCCTCTCGCTGTAGCGTCAGCAGGCGCTGCTCGAGCTCTAGCTGCGACCAGCCGACCGTCTCGGTCGCCGCGATGTCGGCCAGCACACGATACCAGAAGATGCGGCCGATCACCGAGGCGATCTGCAGGCCCCGGCGCGTCTCCTCCTCCAGGCGGTCGATGCGGGCGGTCAAGACCCCTTGGACGGTTTCCGGAATAGGGATATCTGTCACATCCTGGGTTACCTGCCACCGACCGCTCGCTTCGTCCAGAGCGATGGCGCCGCTATCGGTCAACGAGCGCACCACCTCCTCCACGTAGAAGGGGTTCCCCTCAGTGCGCCCCAGAATGCGCCACCGCAGTTTTTGCGGCAGCCCTTCGGCAAGCTCCACACCAGGTACAGCCAACTGAAGCAGAGCATCTACCAGTCTCTCACTGGCAGCGGGGGACAGTGGCTCGATCCAGACATCGACGTGACGGTGGTGGTAGAGACGAGCGGCGGTCTCCCTGAGCCGCCACGACCCGTGATCCGCCCGGGGCCGAAAGACACACACGACCAGTAGCGAACAACGATCGGTCAAGCCAAGAACCCTCTCCAACAGCTCGACCGAGGTGGGATCTGCCCAATGGAAATCCTCGCACACCAGAACCAGAGGGCGTGCGTCGGCCGCACATTCTATCAGCCTCTCCACCGCTCGGAAGGTGTCGCGCTTCAGCCGCTCTCCCTGGAGGTCCCAGACGGCGGCCTCAGTCTCTGACTCCGGCGGCAGCGACATCAGCCGGGTCAGGTAGGGATAGACCTCGTCGAAGGAGTGAGGACACCACGTCTCCACGGCCTCGTGCAACGCGTCGCGGACCGCTTCTGGGGGGTCGTCCCCTCCCAGCCCCAGCAGTCCGCGGAGGACGTCAAGCCACAAGAGATAGGCAATGGATGTACCGTACGAGAGGCAGCGGCCCTCCACCCAGCTGAGGTGGGATAGACCCCCAGGGCGATCGCGTGGGTCGGCTCGGCTGTCGATGGCCTGCCGTTGCATAAGCCCCTTATCTTCCGTCAGGGCCTGCCTCCGCACCTCGGACACCAACCGCGACTTGCCGATACCCGCCTCGCCCACGACAGTCACGATGCCGCCCACCCCCGCTCGTAGCCGCTCAACGGCGCCCTGAAGGGCACGGAACTCGTCCTCCCGCCCCACGAGCGGCGGATACCGCCCTGATCTCCTCTCGCCCCAGCGGGGTTGGGGCTTCGCGACCAACACGCGGTAGGCAGGGACCGGTCTTGCCCTTCCTGCTACCGCGACCGGCCCCACGGCTTCGGTCTCAAACAGGGGAGCAATCAAGCGATGCGTATGTTCAGCAACCACGACTGTCCCGGGCTCCGCCGCGCTCTCGAGCCGGGCCGCCAGATTGACGACGTCGCCCATGGCCGTGTACTCGACGCGCAGGTCCGATCCTACCTCCCCCACGACCGCCAGCCCGGTGTTGATGCCCACCCGCACGTCGAAGCCCGTGATCCCCCGCTCCCGCGCCAGCTTCTCCGCGTACGCCTTTGCCCCCTCCACGATCTCGAGCGCCGCCCGGCAGGCCCGCTCGGGGTCGTCCTCGTGGGCGATGGGCGCCCCGAAGAAGGCCAGCACCGCGTCCCCCATCAGCCGCGCCACCGTCCCCTCGTAGCGATAGATGGGCCCGATCAGCACGTCAAAGGCCCCGTCCATGATCTCCATCACGTCCTCAGGGTCCAGCGTCTCCGCCATGGCCGTCGAGCCCTTCACGTCGCAGAAAAGGATGGTCACCATCCGTCGTTCTGGCCGCACCTCACCCCGCGTCGCGCGGAGCCGCTCGGCGAACTCCTTCGGCACCAGCCGCTGGATGGCCCTGTTCAGAACGTGGACCTCAGGCTGTTCGTCGGTCTCGGGGGAAGGCGCGCGGACTCCGGCGCCACAGGAGAAGCAGAACTTGGCTTGAGGAGGCAACTCAAGACCACACTCGGGGCACGTGAGAACGAGCCTGCGCCCGCAGTTCAGACAGAATTTGGCCGGTTCAGGATTTTCCGTATCGCACTCGGGACAGCGCATGCCACCCCCTCACCACTTCTCGAGGCTCCCCGCGCCAAACGTGCACCCGCCCAACGCCGGTTGTTGGTTGTTGCCTGTGACCGAGGAACCCGGATGCAGCGACCGTCAGCTTCCGCCATCGCATAGAGACCTGAAATCGAGGCTCGAGATGTACCAGACGCCCCAGCGCGACTTCTCAGATGAGAGGATTTCCTCGTCCCTTTCCAGGGACGGGAGTAGCCGTCAGGTCCAGGATCCGCCCGCAATCGGCTGTTCTACAGACTCCCCACGGCCTCTATGGGCGTGTCGTACACGTCGAAGAGGCTGTACAATCCCGCCAGCTCAAGCGTCCTCACCACGTTCTCGGAGGGGGCGGCCAGGACCAGGTCTCCGCGGTTGTATCGTCGGCAGGCCTTCCTGGTCTCTATCAACACGCGCAGTCCGACACTTGAGATGAAATCGACCTCGCTCATGTCAAACACCAGTCGATATTGCCCAGCCTCGGTTAGCGCATCGAAAGCCTGTCGCAGTTTTGGCGTGGTGCCAGCGTCAATGCGACCGCTTGCCTTCACAACGCCACAGCGCTTGAACTCCTGAGTCGTGACCTCCATTGTCGTACCCCCCTTCCAATGCCCGGAGTTGCTTCAGACGGCGAACCCACTGATAGTATACTCTCTAGCTGCCCGCGGGTCAATACAAGGGGGGAGTATACGCCGACTCCCTGCCGCACTGCTGACCCCACTCAGACAGCGAGATTAGCTCACCCGGAGCTCAATGGCGCCCCCGAATACGCCGACCCCCGCCTCGAGCGCTATCACCTGGCACGTCACAGCTCGCTGATCGAAGGATGATGAGACCCAGGGAGTGAACTCCACCGTCCCAGGCGCTGCTCACCGTCGGCTCCGGCCGATGGCGGCGCTCAGATGCGCCCCGAACAGTACGAGCGTGCTGCTGATGTAGATCCACAGAAGCAGGGCCACAACGGCACCCAGCGACCCGTAGACAAGCCGGTACTGAACCAGATCGCTGCTTACGTACCAGGCAAAGGCCCGCTTCGCCGCCTCCCAGGCGAAGGCGACCAGCAACGCTGGCCACAGGGCCTCGGGCCAGCCAACGTCCGTGTTCGGAGCAAAGCGGTACAGGGCCAGAAACGTCACGAAGGTAAGGACCACCGGGATGCCGTTGGCCATCCACGTCCACAGCGGTCGGTCGAAGATGGTCACGCGGTCCCCAAGTGGGAACTCCAGCCTGGGCAACACGTTGAGCACCGACGTGGACAGGAACGCGAGCATGAGAACAGTGGCAAGGATCCCCAGAACCCCGATTCCCAGCCCCAGCAGACGTCGCTCCAGGAAGCCACGCGCCTTCGCGCCGTCCCACGCCAGGTTGACGTGCCCGAGCAGAACGGTGAAGACGCCCGTGCCCGACCAAAGTAAACCCACCACACCTACCAATCCCACCGTACCGCGACGCTCAAGAACCTGGTCGATGTTCGATCGGATCAGCTCCCTTGAGATCGGGACCACACCCGTCACAAAGCTCACCACCTGTTGCTTCACCTGCTCGCCTTCCAAGAAGAAGCTCCCGACCGCGATCAATGCCAGAAGCAGGGGAAAGAGGGAAAACATCGTGTAGTAGGCCAGGGCCGCGGCCACGTCTGCGGCCCTGGCCTCGTTGAACCCGTCGAGAGCATCCCTGAAGATGCCCACCACCCCACCGGTGAGATCATTCGCCC
>CAYMHT010000034.1:0-25380 GCA_964390305.1 uncultured Anaerolineales bacterium | reverse complement strand
GCGTGCATCCCCGTACACGCGACACGCCAGGCTCTCCAGCGCGCTGAGGCGAGGCAAGAGGGCATGCACGCCATCGGCGATGGGTAGTGGCGCTGGCCAACCGCGGCGCGTAGCGGTCGACCCTACGAACAGCAGCTCAGAGGTCAGGATGGGTCGTGCTTCAGTCTGGAGACTGCGACACAGGCTGCGGTGTTGGCAATGGCGGTGGTCATGTTGGCCGAGAAATGCGGGTCGAAGCTGAGAGGGAGGCCGGAGTCAGGCGGTGGCGCCAGACGAACACACTGGAGGACGGGATTGGCGAGCGCCCCGCTGCCAAGAGCCGAGGCGCGATCGACTGACTGAGTGAGTTGAGCGATTGTGTGTGGAGGGTGTTTGACTTCGAGGTGGGCATCCGGTAGACTTGGGCTACGCGGGCCCTTAGGGTGGGGCCCTGGGCGGGGCAGGCCCGGTCGAGGGAGGTATCGGACATATGACGATTGACGATGCAGTCGAGCGTTATCTGGACTACCTGAGAGCTGCGCGGTCCGCCGCGACGTCGGAAACGTACGCGACCGGGCTGAATCATCTTCGTGCGTACCTGGATGAGCGAGGCTTGCCGCCGGGGGAGATCGACGTGGGAGCCCTGTCTCCGGCAGTCATCACCGACTTCGTGACCTGGCTCTACGATTACTTGATCGAGGAGGTGGCGGGGGGAGACGAGCGGCGCGTGTCGGAGGCCACGAAGGGGACGTACTTCGCCGCGGTGTCCGGGTTCCTCGACTACCTGGTGGTGGAGACGGAACAGCTGAGCTTGGACGGGACCGCATACGATGCGGTGCGTCGCACGCTGGCACGAGCGAGTCGGCGCAAGAACAGGGATAAGCTTCCTCCAGACAAGCTGCCATCGGAGGAGGTGGTGGAGATGCTGCTGCAAGAGGTGTGGCGGCCGCTGGAGCTACCTGACGACGTGGCAGAGGGGACGAGGCGGCGGAAGACGCTGATTCGACTGCGGGACATCGCGATCGTGGAGGCGTTGTTGAGCTCGGGCATGCGAGTGGGAGAGTTGGTGCGGCTGGAGCGCGGTCATCTGCTCTACGAAGTGAACGGCGCGATGGTGAAGTACGGGAAGGGGGGAAAGGATCGTGAGGTGCTCTTCTCAGAGCGCGCCTGGAGAGCCATTCAGACGTATCTGAGGGCGCGTCAGGATGGCACTCAGGCACGTCCCCTGGCCAGCCTACCGGTCTTCTCGCGCCACGATCGCCGGGCGGGGGGTGACGTCCTGCCCCTTTCGACGCGGAGCGTACAGAACACGTTTGTGGATCTGGCATCGCGGGCCGGGATCCTGGAGCGGTTTCACCTGACGCCCCACACGCTGCGGCACTACTTCGCCACTGAATTCCTGGGCGAGACGGGGGATCTGGCCCTGACGCAGTACGCGCTGGGTCATGCCTCCCCGGCGACCACGCGAATCTACGCCAAGACGAAGCGCGACGACTACCGTCGAGCGCACCACCGGGTATTTGGATCGGAGGCTGACGACAGCTAGGGAAGGCCTGCAGGAGGAGATTGTGCTCATTGGCTTGATCAAGACGATGCGGCCCAGGCAGTGGTTCAAGAACGTCTTCATCTTCGCGCCACTGATTTTCGACGACAAGCTGTTCAGGCTCCCATACCTGACGCGGACGGTTGCGGGGTTCGTGCTGCTGTGCCTGACGTCGGGAACGGTGTACCTGATCAACGATCTTGCGGACATCGAAAAGGATCGCAATCATCCGAAGAAACGGTACCGGCCGCTGGCCTCCGGGGAGCTTGACGTTCGTGTAGCGAGCGTGGCGGCAGTTCTCGTCCCCCTGATCACGCTGCCGTTCGGCTTCCTCCTCCATCCAGTCGTGGGCGGAATCCTGGTGGGCTACCTAGTCCTACAGATCGCCTATTCGTTCTGGCTGAAGGATATTGTGATCATCGACGTGATGATCGTGGCGAGCGGGTTCCTGCTGCGGGTGGCGGCGGGCGTGCCCCTGGTGGAGGCGGAGCGGTTCTCCCCGTGGCTCTACGTGTGTATGACGTTGCTGGCGCTGCTGATCGGGTTCGGGAAGCGGCGGCATGAGCTGACGTTGTTGAAGGAGGAGGCGAGCGGGCACCGTCAGAGTCTGCAGGAGTACAACCTGGCGCTGCTGGATCACGTCATCAGCATCGTGACGGCGTCGACGCTGCTGGCGTACGCGCTCTACACGTTTTCCGCTCCCAACCTGCCGCCAAACTACACGATGATGTTGACGATTCCCTTCGTCCTCTACGGCATCTTCCGGTACCTGTACCTGATTCACGTCAGGGGGATGGGAGGCGCGCCGGAGGAGATCGTGCTTTCCGACCGACCGCTCCAGGCGGCGATTGGACTCTGGGGACTGAGCGTGGTTATCGTGATGTACGTCCTGGCATAGCCCGCCTGAAGGAGACCCATGCCCATGGCACGTCCACCGATTCAGCAGCACACGACGTTTCTCTACACCCGGGACCTGGCCGCCACGGCGCACTTCTACGAGGATGTGATGGACCTGCAGATGGCGCTGGACCAGGTTGACTGTCGCATCTACCGCGTGGCGCGGGATGCTTTTCTGGGGTTCTGTGAAAGAGACGAGGCGCCGTTGCATCCGGACGGGGTGATCCTCACCATCGTGACGCGGGAGGTCGACCGTTGGTATCGCTACCTGAGCGATCAGGGCATCACGTTTGAGAAGGAGCCCTCGTTCAATCCAGAGTATCACATCTACCACTGTCTTCTTCGGGATCCGAACGGGTACCTCATCGAGATACAGCGTTTCGAGGATCCGGCCTGGGAGGAAGTGGTGTAGGCCGGGGCCTACTCCGCAGGCAGGGTCACTCGAGTTTTGACTATGCGGGGTATGTCACGATCGCGCGTATAGCACTAGAAAAGGGGGCAGTGGCATGAAGATACTGATTCGATGGGTCATCACCGGTGTGGCCCTGTTTGCCGCAGCGTGGCTGATACCCGGCATTGTTGTCGAGGGGGATGGCTGGACGGTCTATGCGGTGATGGCCGTCATCCTGGCGCTGGTGAACGCGATCGTGCGGCCGGTGCTGAAGCTTCTCACCTGCCCCCTGATCATCCTCACGTTGGGAATCTTCGTCCTGGTGATCAACGGTTTCACACTGTGGTTAGCCTCGAGGATTGCGCAGAGTTGGTTCGGCGTGGGTTACACGGTGGAGGGATTTGGGGCTGCTTTCCTGGGAGGCCTGATCGTGAGTGTGGTGTCGGTGATCCTGTCGGCGCTGGTGAAGGAGGAGGACGAGGCGTGGCGGTAGGCGTCTAGCGCCGGTTCACGTCAGAGACGAGAGAATCGGTTCAAGGCACCAAGGGAACGGGGGGAGTCGCTTCCGCGCTGTACGGGGTGGCTGAAACCCGGTTCTCTAATCGACGACGGCGTTGGCGGCGATGACCCGACTGTCGCCAACGGTGGGAAGGTCAGGGGCGCGACGACATGCACAGGAAACCGGCAACGGCGTCAGCCCCAGAAGTGGCGCCTTGGGAGAGGACGCTTGTCGCAGCAGCGTTCAAGGCGTTGTCGTCTTCCTCTGCAAGTGCCAGGAGCAGGGCGTGCCACGCGGCGCTACACTCGCCGCGTCCCGCGGCTCGCAGGAAAGCCGCCGAGAGCGTCGTCGTTCGCTCGGCCGCGGCGTCCACGAGCGCACGGCAGAAGCGCTGCGGGTGAGGATGGGCGACCCAGGCCCAGAGCATCAGACCAGCGAGGAAGTCATCGCCGCCGGGCGTGAGCCCGGGTCCTAGGCCGGCGAGCAGCCTTGCTCCTTCGCGTAGGGAGGCGGGGTCGGCTAACCAGCCCTTCCTGAGGTGCGCGATTGCCCGCTGAGCGACGAGGGCCACGTTGGTACGGTGGGACGGTGACGGAGCCATCCGTTCGAGCGGCGTGAGGAAGCTCGACTCCGGGGACCGCTCGCGGCAGAGGCGGCGCAACGTGCGCAGGTGGGCTGCGGCGTCGGAACGGCGCTCACGTACCGCTGCCCAATTGGGGCGAGGGTCCCAGACCGCGGCCTCATCCAGTAGGATATGCAGGCTGCCAAGTTCCACACGCCCTGACCCCACCTGGGCCGGTGTATGGGGCTGGACTGCGGGAAAAAGCACGCGTTCTTGACTCACCACGATGTTGAGAGGGCCGTCGCCGATGTTGGGCCCGACGACCGCGATGACGCGTCCGTCTCCAGTGACAAGGTCGCAGGCGTGCTGAAAGACGGCCAGAACGCGGGCAGACGAAGACGGCTGTCGCAGCACCTGATCAACGACGAATCGACTGACGGAGCGGGCGGAAGTGTGAACCCTCACAGGCTCATTCTACTCGCGGGGTGGGAACTAGCAAGGCCTCCGAGTGAGGATGGTGTTTGACACCCATGCTGACTGGTCATACACTACGCACCGCACAGGGGCAGTCGCATGAAGGGAGATCTCGCTATTTCCGAATCGACAGGCTCCAACGTGAGTGATCTGAAGCTCGTAGCACTGGGTGGCCTGGCCAACAAAGGGTGCCGGCCGGAGAAGGGCGAACCATGGTAGAAAGGAGGCAAAACGGTGGGGGGGACCTCAAAGACAGGCGAGGCTGTGCGGAGCATCCAGGTCTTTGCCGAGGCACGTCGCATCGAAAAATGGCGGCAACAGGTGATTGCTGGCCAGCCCGATGCCGGGCGGTTTGCCTTTGTGAGCGACGAGGGGCAGTACTTGCCCGGCGGCGAGGGCACGGCACCGACGCCGCTGACCTACTTTGTGGCGGGCATGTCGCTATGACTGCTCACCCATGTGTCGCAGGTGGCGGCCAAGAAACGGATGGCCTTAGAGGATGCACGGGTCAAGGTGCTGGCCCATTTCCAAGAGCAGGGCTCGGTGGTGCAGGGTACAGCCGAGGGGCTTTGTGAACGGTTTGAGGTGGAGGTGGCCCTGCAATCGGGCGAGCCAGAGGTAGAGATCGCAGAGTTGATCCGGATGGCACGCCGGATGTGCTTTACTGAGTCGGCGCTGATGGGCCAGGTAGCGCTGTCGCACAAGTACACGCTGAACGGCCGAACCATAGATTCACCTGGCTGAAGCTGGGGGAGTGCGCCAGGATATTGAGCGGCGCGCCGGTTGTGTAGCCGCGCAGCACCACTTCGAGACCCAGATTCCCAGCAGCTTGACTGACGCACTACACGCCGGTACACATTCCGGGAGCCACAGCGTAGCTCGCTGTTTGACACGGTCTTACCGCTGTGGTATACTCAAAAAACAGGTAGCATCTCCACTCCACGGGTAGGCAGCGACGCCGCTGCCGATGCAGGATAGAAGCGGTTTGACGACTTCTCAATCTCGAATACACTGAATGACGGCAACCAGCACCTGCACTCGATGCCTTTGTAGTCCTACCATCACGCGCCAGAAGACGGAATAAGAGCGGTCAGCCCATACCCTCCAGTTGAGTCCCAGGAGAGTGCCCATGCCAGCCACCGAGGCGTTGATTCGCGCCGGAGCGTACCACGACTCCGTGATCCTCATGCAGTTGCAGCGATCGCTGTCCGGACTGCCCGGCGTCCTCGACGCTGGTGTGGTGATGGGCACCGACGCCAACAAGGCGGTACTGGCCCAAAGCGGGCTTCTGACCCCAGAGGCGGAGGCCGCCGGGGCGGATGATCTAGTCATCGTGGTGCGGGCCGAAGACGACGCGGCGGCTGAGACCGCATTGGAGCAGGTCGACGACCTCTTCGCCGCTCGCCGCCCGGCGCCGAGCGGCCACAAGTATCGCCCTAAGAGCCTGGAAACCGCAGCCAAGACCATGGCCGACGCCCAATGGGTGCTCGTCTCGGTCCCGGGTCGCTATGCCGCTGGCGTGGCCCGGGAGGCGCTCCGCCTGGGCAAGCATGTGTTTCTTTACAGCGACAACGTCTCCGTGGATGATGAGATCAGCCTCAAGCGAGCGGCGGCCGAGAAGGGCTTGCTGGTCATGGGCCCGGACTGCGGCACGGCCATCGTCAATGGGGTGGGACTGGGCTTTGCCAACAACGTGCGCCGAGGAGCGATAGGCCTGGTTGCTGCATCTGGAACCGGCCTGCAACAGGTTAGCTCTCGGATTCATCAACTGGGAGGTGGTGTCAGCCACGCTGTCGGTACGGGCGGGCGCGATCTCTCCCAGGCGGTGGGCGGGGTGACCGCTCATCAGGGGCTGAAGCTACTGATCGATGACCCCGAGACCGAAGTCGTCGTGCTTATCTCGAAGCCCCCTGCACCCCGCGTGGCCGACGAGTTGTTGAGAGCGGCCCGGTCCTCCTCTGCCAGGCGCAGCAAGCCGATCGTGGTGAACTTCATCGGCTACTCACCCCCAGGCCCCCGGGCGGGCGATCTCCATTTTGCTGCCTCTTTTGACGAGACCGCGCAGACGGCCGTGCAGCTGGCTTCCTCCGCGGCAGATGTGGTGTCGGCTCCGGAACTGAATCCGGAGCGTTTTTCGTCGGGGCAACGATATTTGCGCGGGCTCTTCTCCGGCGGCACCATGGCGTATGAGGCGCTCCTCCACCTGCAAGGTTACGTGGACGTAATCTATTCGAACGTGCCGCTGGAGGAAGAATATCGGTTGGCTGACTCGACCGTCAGCCAGGGACACACGATCGTTGATCTGGGCGAAGACGAGTTCACGGTGGGCCGTTTGCACCCGATGATGGACAACGAGCTCCGCGTGCGGCGGCTGCAACGAGAGGCGCGGGATCCCGAGGTGGCTGTCATCCTGTTGGACGTCGTATTGGGCTACGGCGCTCATCCAGATCCAGCCGGCGAGTTGGCCCCGGCCATTGACGAAGCCCGTGCGCGAGCCAAGGAGGAGGGGCGGTACCTGGAGGTGGTGGCGGTGGTGGTCGGCACCGACGAGGACCCACAAGGCTTCGACGCTCAGGTGGGGCAACTTGAATCCGTGGGCGCGCGGGTGGAGACCAGCAACGACAGAGCCGTCCACTACGTCGGTCGGTTGCTCGAATCTCTGACGCCGGCCCCGGATGTCGAGGATCGGGTGTCGGTAGATCCCTCTGTGCTGCGCGAGCCGCTATCCGCCATCAACGTCGGCCTGGAGTCGTTCACCGAAAGCCTGGTGGCCCAGGACGCGCGGGTGATTCAAGTGGATTGGAGACCGCCAGCGCGGGGTGATGAGCAGTTGGTGAGCGTGTTGGAGCGGATGAAGGGGAAGTAAGGAGGTTGTGATGAAGGAGTTCGTCGCTGCCTGTGTGCAAATCGCTGTCACGCCCAACGACGTGCAGGCTAACGTCGAAAAGGGGGTCGCCTGGTTGGAACGGGCGGTCAGCGAATACGAGGCCGAGCTGGTGGTTTTCCCTGAGACTGTGACCACCAGCTTTGTCACGGACCTGGAGGCTGAGGAGCTGTGGGACCTTGTGGACGATGTTCCGGGCCGCATCAGCCGTGATATCCAGGAGGCGGCCAAGTCGCTGGGGGTTCACGTGGTATGGCCATCGTATCGGCGCGGGCGGGAGCGGGGGGTGGTCTACAACTCGGCCATTCTGATTGGGCCGGGCGGGCAGATCATCGGCGTGTACGACAAGACGCATCCGTTTCCGCTGGAGCGACGGGAACGGGGAGGGTGGGTGACAAGGGGTAGTCGCGCCGACGTGTTCGAGACGTCGCTCGGTGACATCGGTATGATCATCTGCTACGACGGCGACTTCCCAGAGCTTTCGCGGCTGTTGGCTGTCAAGGGGGCCGAAGTTATCGTACGTCCAGCGGCTCTACTGCGAAGCTTTGACATCTGGTACATCACCAACGCGGCCCGTGCGTACGACAATCACGTCTACGTGCTTGCGACCAACTCGGTGGGGCCGGACGCCGGCGGTAGCTACTATTTCGGCCACAGCATGATCGTGAATCCTATCGCGTGGCGGTTGGCCCAGGCCCGCGGGGGCGAGGAGATCATCGCTGGCAAGCTCGATCCTGACCCCCTGCGGTACGTGACCTGGGGCAGCAAGAGTCCTCAATCGTTCGATCATCTGGAGGATCGGAATCTAGATGTGTACAGTGGCATGCTTAAGGAAGCCCACTCCCGGTTTGAGATCGGGAGACGGAATAGCGAGTAGGTGTCGATTTCTAGACAAGGAGGTCACCCATGGACATAGAGAAAGCAAACGCCGAAGCTACGAGACGAATGATGGAGGCCCAGCCGGTGTTGGTGGGGCTGGGGAAGGCCCTGGACGTTGTCCCGGGCATGCGCGAAGATCTACTCCTTCACGCGGGGCCGCCCATCTCCTGGGAACGAGCCTCGGGGCCGATGCGAGGTGCGATCACTGGTGCGTTGATCTTCGAAGGCAAAGCGAAAGACATGGCGGAGGCTCAGGCTTTGGTGGAGTCAGGCGAGATTGAGCTTGAACCCTGCCACCATCACCAAGCCGTTGGTCCCATGGCCGGCGTCATCTGTCCTTCCATGTCGGTATACGTTGTCGAGAACAAGACCCACGGGAACAAGGCGTATTCGAACCTGAACGAGGGCTACGGCAAAGTGCTGCGCTACGGAGCCTACAGCCAAGAGGTAATCGATAAACTTCGATGGATGGAGGACGTCATGGCTCCCGTCCTGGCCGATGCGATTGAGGCCAGCGAAGGGATCGACATTCGCGCCCTGCTGTCTGAGTCCCTGCATATGGGTGACGAAGGGCATAACCGGAACAAGGCGGGGTCAATACTGTACACGACGAAACTGGCACCTTTCATCGTCAAGGCCGCGGACGCCGACGTGGCCTCCAAGGTCTTGCAGTTCCTCGGCGACAATGCGCTGAGCGTGCTGAATCCGGTGATGGCCGCCTGCAAGGCAATGGTTGACGCCGCCCACGGTGTGGAAGGGAGCACAATTGTCACCGTCCTGGCTCGCAACGGCACCGATTTCGGCATCAGGGTCAGCGGGCTCGGGGACCGCTGGTTTACGGCGCCGGTCGCGACGCCTGAGGGTCTCTACTTCCCGGGTTTCGAGGCCGAGGATGCCAGTGGCGACATCGGCGATAGCACGATCATGGAGACCGCCGGGATTGGCGGGTTTGCGATGGCCACCGCGCCTGCCATCGTCACCTTCGTCAGCGGCACGCCGGAGGACGCTATGAATGCCACGCTGGAGATGTACGAGATCACCTACGCCGAGCATACCCATTTCACAATTCCAGTGTTGGACTTCCGGGGCACGCCGACCGGCATCGACGTGCGGAAGGTGGTGGAGAAGGACATCACGCCGCGCATCAACACGGGCATCGCCCACAAGGAGCCCGGCGTGGGGCAGGTGGGCGCGGGCCTGGTTCGCCCCCCGATGGAGATGTTTGAGGAGGCATTGACGACCTTCGCTGACGAGTACGGATACTAGAGCCTGAACAGACCTGGTTCTTGTCGGTTTCAATGGTCAGATCCAGACCGTGGGCGGGGATTCGGCAGTTCCCTGCAGCGAGTCGCGATAACGTTCGTCCTGAGAATTCCATATTGAGTCACCAACGGAGGTACAAGTGGATCGCGAACAATTCATCAATGTCATGGACAGCGCCAAGCTGTATGACCTGACCCAAGGGTGCAGCATTTTTACGCCACCGTGGCCTGGCGAGAAGGCATTGGAGATTCACTTCTTCAAGCGAGTCACCGGTGCGTACGGTGGGGGTCTAGGGGCCAACGGCCAGTTGATTCGGTGGAGCAACACCGTCGGTACCCACCTGGTCGGTGAGCGCGCCTTCCACTCCGGGGCCCGAGCGCTTTCCGACGTGCCGCTGGAAGACCTTTGCGGGCCAGGGGTGGTGGTGGACATCTCGGACCTGATGTCTGATTACGGCCTGTACACCCCTGAGATGATCGAGAGTCGGGCGACGGTCAAGGAAGGAGACATTCTGATCATCAACACCGGATACCACCGGTACTCGTGGGACTGGCCGGACGTCCGCAATCCGGAGGCTCAGGGTGGTGTTGAGTCGAAGGAGTTTGGCTTCCTGGTACGGCATCCTGGACCGTCGCCCGACTTCTTCCCGTGGGCCCTGGAGAAGAGGCTGAAGGTGATCGGGGTGGACTGCGGCTGCGCCGAGCATCCGATGAACACGAACCTCCGCTACATGCACGAGACTGAGTTCGAGAAAGCGGAGGCGAAGCTGCAGGCGGAGTACGGCAAGAGCTGGGACGAGATGTTCCCCCCGGACGAGTATTATCAGCTGACCCACAGTACCATGCCCAAGGCTCATCTGCTCCTGGCGGAGTCGATCGTGGGCGACATCGAAGAGCTGAGTAACGAGCGGGCTTGGATCATGATTCACCCCATCCCCTTCATGGAAGTGGGGACCGCCTGGTCTCGGGTGTGCGCGCTGCAGCCGCCAGATGGAATGAGCCAGGATGAGTTCTTGCAGGTTATGGATGCGGCCGAGATGGTGGACATGACGCTTCCCTTCAGCGTGCAGACGCCTCAGTGGGCGAACTACGAACCTCTGAGCGTCAAGTACACGAAGCGCGTGGGCGGGCAGTACTTTGGCATGGGTAGGAATGGGGCTCTCTGTAAGGCCAGTTTCCACTTGGCGACGCACATGGACGGTGAGAAGCACTTCTGGCCCGCGGGCCGGGCCATAGGCGAGGTGCCGTTGGAGGAGTGGGTCGGGCCTGGCGTCATCGCCGACATATCGGACAAGGTGAGTGATGCGAGCGTGTACACACCCCAGATGATCGAAGACGTGGTGGATGTGCGCCAGGGGGATATTCTCATCATCAAGACGGGGTGGCACAAGTATGGGTGGAACAGTCCAGACTCCGATGAATTCCGCTATATGATCAGGCACCCAGGTCCGTCGCCTGACTTCGCGAAATGGTGTGTTGAGAAGGAGATCAAGTGGATCGGGGTGGATGCCGTGAGTGCCGACCATCCCATGAACACGATCCAGAGAATCTGGCATCCCAAGACGTTTGAAGAGGCAAACCAGAAGCTGATCGAGGCCTTCGGCGAGGACTGGGATGAGATGTATCCCCTGGATCAGTACTATCAGGACATGCACTTGAACCTTTTCCCGAAGAGGATCGTCCACGCGGAGAACCTGGGGAAGGACATCACGAACGCCGAGAGCGGGAGGTACTACATCGGGTGCTATGCGCAGAAGGGGATGGAATGCGCCTCCATGTGGGGTCGCTTTGTCGCCTTCAAGGAGGGTGAGTAGCTTTCGAGGTGGCGGCGTGCCGCTCCTGAGGCTGGACAAAGGAGGGATGCATGTAGGCTAGACAGACCTGACCCGAGACCCAAGTGCTGGCGACTGCTGCCAAACAGCTTACGGAGAGTCATAGGAGGGAGAAATGCCCCGGAAGAGAGGGTTGGTAACGATCAGCTTGCTGATCGGTGTACTGGTCGTGCTGACAGGTTGTGGCACGCCCGCTGCGGACGTGGTCGAAAGGGAAGTCACCGTCGAGGTGACGGAGGAGGTCAAGGAGGGTGCTACTCTAGCAATCGAGCATTTCAGCATTATCGAGGGGACGACATGGTCGGGCGCCCACCATCGGGCGGGAAGGCGAATCGCGGAGAAATACCCGGAAGTGGACTACGTCTACCGAGAGGAAGTGGGGCCAGATGCCACGGTTCCCTACGCCGAGGAGTTGATTGCTGATGGGGCTGACATTGTCGTGGGAAATGCAGAGTTTATGGGGTTGCCCCTGCAGGACATCGCTGACGAGTACCCGGAGGTCTACTTCGTCTCCATCATTGCCAGCGATCTGACCACGAAGAGAAACTTCATCAGACTGTTCCCGCGACAGTACCAAGCGCTTTACCTGGAAGGGCTCGTCGCCGGCGCGCTGACGGAGTCGGGCAACATAGGCGTCGTCTCGGCATTCCCGTGTGTCCAGGTGATCAGGCGCCAAGCAGGTTTCTTCCTTGGGGTTCAGGACGCCGCAGAGGTGCTCGGCAAGGACGTCTCTGTCTACGTGAAGTACGCGGGTGACTGGTATCTACCCACGGAGGAGCGGGACATCGCCAAGACGCTGGTTTCTCAGTACGGCTGTGACGTGCTGACCCATCAGACTGACTCCGGATCCCCTCTTGACGTGGCACAGGAAGAGGGGGTGTGGTTCGTGGGGAAGGACATGGACATCGTGGGGTTCTATGGCTGGTCGGACACGGACACAGTCGCCCTATCGTTCGACACGCGTTGGGAGGTGATGTACGAGCAGATAGTCAAAGACTGGATGGCCGGTGATCGGACGCCGGAGACGGTGCTGTACATGGGCATGGACGACAAGATGATTCTGAGCGATGGCACCGAGCTCCCAACCGTTGACATCATGAACGACAACAAAGTGGGGGTTGAGGCCATCAGTCCCAAGGCCCGGGGAGTGCTCCCGGATGAGATCGTGGATCTGGTCGAGAGGAGGCGGGATCAGATGCTGAAGGGCGTGTGGGACCCGTTCTTCGCGCGCGCGTTTGTGAGCAACGGGACTGGGTTGGAGCTGGAGGGTCTGCCTATTCCAGAGAAGGGGACGGTCGTCAAGCAGGCTGACGCGATGATGTCGCACGAGTGGCTGCTATCCGAGTTCAACTTCGACCTGGAGGGCACCGTAGTGCTGGAGTGATGCGAGCTTGGATGGTCTCCGAGCATCGCGCGGCATTGCCAGGGGAACGGGGTAATCCCCAAGTGGGCGAGGGGATTGCCCTGGCAGCAGCGGCGGATGTCGCAACGACAGGGAGAGGAGGCTCCCATTCTTGAGAGGAGTGCTCGAAAGGACGGGAGCCTCACGCCCAGGAGCAGGTCCTACCTTCGGAAGAGAGACCCATGCAAAGAGACTTGTTGGCAGGGATCAGACGCGGAGATACGGTCTTGGAGGCGAGGGGGATCACGAAGAGATTCCCAGGGGTCGTCGCCAATGACGGCATAGACTTCGAGGTGAAGGCAGGAGAGATTCACGCAATTCTCGGGGAGAATGGCGCTGGCAAAACCACCTTGATGAATGTTCTGTTCGGCCTGTACCGGCCTGACGAAGGCGAGATCTATTTCGGCGGTGAACGGGTCGAGTTCAATTCACCCCTGGATGCCATCGATCTGGGGATAGGAATGGTTCATCAGCACCGGAAGCTGATCTCCGCTCACACGGTGATGGAGAACGTCATCCTGGGGCACCCGAAAGCTCGGGGAACCCTGGACATGAGGAGTACGGAGAAGGAGTTGGAGGAGCTCTGCGAGAGATACGGATTCAAGATAGACCTGCGGGCGAAAGTCTGGCAGCTTTCGGAGGGGGAGAAGCAGGTGGTGGAGATCCTGAAGGCCCTCTATCGCGGGGCGAAGATTCTCATTCTCGATGAGCCTTCTTCTGCGCTGACACCGCTGGAGACGAAGAAGCTTCTGGCGTCTATCAAGGCCATGGCAAGAGATGAACTGGCGATTGTGCCGTTCATCACCCACAAGCTGCCAATCGTGCTGGCCATCAGCGACCGGGTGACCGTTCTCAGGAACGGGAGAGTTACGGCCCGTCTGCATACCCACCGCGTGACAGAGAAGAGGCTGGCCAGGCAGATGGTGGGAAGAGACGTGATATTCAGGCTTGAGCGAACAGTGGCAGAGAAAGGAGCCCCTGTACTCGAAGTGGAGGAGGTATCGGCGCTGAGCGACAAGGGGTTTCTTGCGCTGAAAGGCGTTTCGTTCAAGATACGGGAAGGCGAGATCTTCGGCATCGCCGGCATCGCGGGCAACGGCCAGCGGGAGTTGGCGGAGGTAGTGGCGGGTCTGCGGAGGGCTGAAGACGGGAGAGTGGTCCTCGGGGGGGAGGACATCACTAACGCGTCGGTGCTGCAAAGGTGGAAGATGGGGATGGGGTGCATTCCTTGCGAACGTCTGGAAGTTGGCGTAATCGGCGATCTCTCTTTGGTCGATAATGTCGCGATGAACTTCTACTTCGATGAGGATTTCTGCGAGCAGGGAATCCTGGATTACAGGAAGCTACGAGAGCTCACAGAAGAGATCATCTCGGAGTTCGATGTCGCGGCTCCGAGTCCCGACGTAAAGGCCAAGGTCTTGTCCGGTGGAAATCTGCAGAAGCTCATCTTGGCCCGCGTGCTATCACGCAGACCGCGGCTCCTGATCGCCAGTCTGCCAACCCAAGGCCTCGATGTAGGAGCAACTGAGTTCGTGCGGAACAAGCTTATGGAGGCGAAAGAGCGCAAGGCCGGGATTCTGCTCGTCTCGGAAGACCTGGATGAGATTCTCTCGCTCAGCGATTGGGTGGCTCCGATCTACGAAGGTGAGTTGATGGGCATCATCCCCGGAGGGGAGGCCGACAGGGAGGCAGTGGGCGCTTTGATGGCTGGTTTGAGTGCGGAGGTTGGTCAACATGAGAATCGGTAGCTACAGGCTGAAGCTGGAGCGAAGACTGGCTCTATCCGGCTTGGAGGCGACCGTGATCTCTATCCTGGCCACGGTCTTTGCGCTTGTGCTCTTTAGCCTCATCTTCGTCCTGGCGGGGATCAACCCCTTCATCGCCTACCGGGAGATATTCTCCTACGCATTCGCCAGCCAAACCGGACTGCCGCTGACGGTCAACCGGTTCATATTCCTGCTGTTGTGCACATTCGCGTTCATCCTTCCCTTTCGGGCGGGACTGTGGAATATCGGCATGACGGGGCAGCTTTTCTTTGGGGCGTTGGGGGCCTTCGCGGTCCTGCTGGCCTTTGGTGCCAAGCAGTCTCGCTCACTCGATCTGTCCCCGGGGCTTGTCATCCCGCTTATGATGGGGGCGGCTGCGCTGGGCGGTGCGGTTGTTGGAGCGATTGCCGGGTTCTTGAAGGGGCAGTTGAACTGCAACGAGATCGTCGTCACCATGCTCTTGAACTTCGTGGCCTACTGGCTGGTGGCTCATATGATCAAGGAGGGCGGCCCTTTCATGAATCCTGGGGGCAGAGGCGAAAGCTTTGAGCTTCCGACTTCCGTGCACGCGCCTTTGATTCTGAAGGTCCCATTCACAATCCTCATAGCCCTCGGTATCGCGGTGTTGCTCCATTTCCTGTTCGGGAGAACGAGGCTCGGTTACCAGATCAAGGCCCACGGCTGCAACCCGGCGGCAGCAAGGTACGCAGGGATTGACAGCGTGAGGATGGCGGTCCTGGTCTTTGTGCTCGGAGGTGCAATAGCTGGCCTAGCTGGGTATCACTATTTCGCCGCGGTGCCCGGCGTGTACAAGATTTCGAGGAACTATGGCTACTTCGGCGACCTGGCCTTCTATGGGATCATATGTGGGTTGATTTCCCTTGGACACCCTGTGGCGGCGCTGCCGGTGGCGCTGCTCTTCGGCGGATTGTCCATCGGCGGCAGACTGGTCCAGGGCAAACTCGAGGTGGGTTTCGGCATGGATTACGCCCTGCTCGGCGTCCTGATGATCACGCTTGTGGCCTTTCAGTTCTTCTATCGTTACAGGATCGCCTGCGTGAGAGAAAGAGAGGGAGAAGACACCAGATGTGGGATTTTATCGCCAGAAGCCTAGAAGCCTCAACGATATTCACCCTTGCCGCCCTGGGCGAGCTGATCGACCAGCGCTCAGGCATTCTGAACGTTGGGATTGAGGGTGTCATGCTCTTCGGGGGTACTCTGGGCTTCATTGCTGCCCAGGCCAGCGAGAGCTACGTCCTTGGATTCGTGGCGGGAATTGGCATCGGCGCGCTGCTTGGTCTTCTCCACGGGTTCTTCTCGGCGACGTTGGGCGTCGACCAGGTGGTGAGCGGGATGGGGATATGGATCGTCGGCTTCGGCCTAACGACGTACATAGGGAATCCCTACACAGGACCTCTGGGGATGGAGAGGATACCTGCGACCTTCGGCCTCTCCCCGTTCTTCTATGGAGGCATCGCGCTCGTGGTCGTCTCGTGGTTCGTTCTCTCGAAGACCGGTCTGGGGTTGAGGATCAGGTCAGTGGGAGAGGATCCGTCAGTGGCGGAGGTCTCGGGGATAAACGTGACCTGGACCCGCTATCTGTGCGTGACAGTCGGAGGAATGCTGGGTGGGCTTGCAGGGGCGGTCTATTCGTTGTTCTACAACCCGGTGTGGAACTACAACTTTCTGATGGGCTGGGGGTTCATCGCACTGGCTCTCGTGTTTTTCTCTATGTGGAATCCGTTGATTCTGCTCGTCGGTTCGGTGCTCTTCGGAACCCTGTGGCAGCTTTCACTGAATCCGCAGCTCGTCCTGCCCGGCGTTCTGTCCAGGTACATCTGGAGAACAATCCCATTTGCCATCACGCTGGGGGTCCTGGTGATTATCTCAACGAAGTGGTTCAGGCTAAGATGGGGAGCCGCAAAACCCGAGGCGCTTGGAGAGCCCTATGTAAGGGAGTGAACTCCCCCGTGGGCCATGTGTCAAGCGATCGTCATACCAGGACGCGGGTTGAGGCCCGGGCAGCGCTTGCATGGGCCGTGGGAGTAGTTTCCTTCTGGGTTGATTCGGCGCGCGGATGCGAATGTTAAACTAACGAAGGAGGTGGTCAGTGATGCATATGCCCAGTCCCGGACTCCCTGAGTTTGACTATGTGAGGCCCGCCTCGCTGGCCGAGGCCAGCCGGATACTGGCTGAGCGCCCTGATCGGGCGCGTCCGTTCATGGGCGGTACCGACATCTTCGTCCGCATGCGGGACGGTTTCGTCCGACCCGAGGCCCTGGTGGATGTCAAGCACCTGTCCGGTATGAAGGATATTGCCTACGACGAAGAGGCAGGGTTGACCATCGGCGCGGCGGCGACGCTCAACCAGATTGCCGGCGACCCCGTTGTGCGGACCCGGTATTCGGTGCTGGCGCAGGCGGCGAACTCGGTCGCCTCGTACCAGCTACGGAACTGCGCGACTCTGGGCGGGAACCTGTGTAACGCGTCGCCCGCGGCCGACACTGCTCCGGCCGCCTTGCTGCTGGAGGCTAGCATCGTCCTCTACGGGCCAAGCGGAGAGCGGGTGGTGCCGGCCGACGAGTTCTTCCTTGGGCCTGGTGCGACGGCGATCGAGCCTGGCGAGTTGATGACGGCCGTGCGGTTGCCGATCCCGCCGCCCGGCGGCGCGGGAAAGTACCTCAAGCTGGGCCGGAACAAGGCTGGTGACCTAGCGATTGCTGGCGTGGCGGTCTTCGGGTTCCCGAATGGGACAAGGTCTGGTCACAGCTTCCGCATCGGGCTGGCCTCGGTCGCGCCGGTGCCGTTGCGGGCGTGGGAGGCGGAGCAGATACTGAGAGACGTGCCGGCTGGAGAAGGAGGCTTTGCCCTGGCAGCTGAGAAGGCCATGGAGGTCGCAGCGCCCATTGACGACGTCCGAGCCAGCGCTGCCTACCGAAAAGCGATGGTTCGTGCGCTCACCCTGCGGGGACTTCGTCAGGTCTGGGTGCAGATGGAGGAGGGCAAGTGAGATGGCAACCCATCCGATTACTGTGACTGTCAACGGCGCCAAGGAGCGTCTAAGCGTCCGCTCCAACGAGACGTTGCTCCAGATGCTGCGCGAAAGGCTGGCGCTCACGGGTACCAAGAACGGCTGCTCTGCCGGGGAGTGTGGCGCTTGCACCATCCTCATGAACGGTGAGCCGGTCAACTCCTGCATGGTGTTGGCGGTGGAGGCAGACGGAGCCGAAATCGTTACGGTCGAGGGGCTGGCCGAGGACGGTCAGCTGACGGCGCTGCAGGAGGCATTTGCAGAGCATAACGCCGTTCAGTGCGGGTTCTGCACGCCAGGAGTGTTGATCTCTGCTCACGCTTTGTTGGAGCGCAATCCGCAGCCAACGGTGGAGGAGACCAGGCTGGCACTGGTGGGTAACCTGTGCCGCTGCACCGGATACTTGCGTATGTTCGAGGCTGTGCAGACGGCGGCGGAGAAGAGTGCCGAAAGCGTGCCACAGGAAGGAGATATGTGAGATGACCGTAAGCGAAGGGACGTCCACATCTGACCCCGTTGGCAAGAGTGTTCCGCGGGTGGATGCTTTCGATAAGCTCACCGGGGCTGCCATGTTTACGGACGATCTGCAATTCGGTCCCAATCTGTATCACGCCAGGTTGACACGGAGCCCCCACGCGCACGCGGTGATCAAGCAAATCGACACGAGCAGGGCGCTGGACGTACCTGGTGTCAAGGCGGTCGTCACGGGCGAGGACGCGCCTGAGATGGTGGGCATGTATCTCGTGGATCGCCCTGTTTTGGCCCGTGAGCGTGTGCGTTACTTCGGCGAACCGGTCGCCGGGGTGGTGGCTACGAGCGAAGCGGTCGCCGAGGAGGCGAGTCGGTTGGTGGAGGTGGAATACGAGGAGTTGCCCGCAGTCTTTGAACCGATGGAGTCCATCCAGCCGGATGCCCCGCTCATCCATCCCGACTTGGGTGAGTACAAGGTTGTGCCGTTCATATTCCCCGAACCGGGCACCAACGTGTCGGAGCACTTCAGACTCCGCAAGGGCGATGTCGAGTCGGCCTGGCCCAAGTGCGCGGCCATCGTGGAGATGACCTTGGGTTTGCCGCAGATTCAGCACGTGCCGCTGGAGCCCCACGTATCGGTGGCCCTGTGGGAGCCGTCGGGCGAGGTGACGCTGTGGACCAGCACGCAGTCGCCTCACGCTCAGCGGGATCTGATCGCTCAGAGCATCAACATCCCCCACGGTAAGCTGAGGGTCATGTCTCCCTACGTTGGCGGTGGGTTCGGCGGCAAGGCGGGCGTAACGATGGAGGCTTGCGCAGTCGTCCTCGCCCGAGCGGTCAAGGGGCACCCGGTGAAGCTGCGTATGACCCGCGAAGAGGAGTTTGTGGGGACCACGATGCGCCAGAGCCTGGTGGCTCAGACGAAGATAGGGTGTGACGCCGAGGGGAACCTCCTGGCGATGGAGACCGCTTATTGCTTCGGTGGCGGTGCTTACAACGACTACGGTGTCAACATCGCGCGCGCGGCCGGCTATTCCTGCACCGGGCCCTACGACATCCCCAACGTCAAGGGGGATTCGCGCTCCGTCTACACCAACCTGCCGATCGGCGGGCCGATGCGCGGATTCGGTATGCCGGAGATCCACTGGGGTATCGAGCAGATCATGGATCAGTTGGCCGAGAAGATCGGGATGGACCCTGCGGAGTTCCGACGGCGGAACTGCGTCAAGACCGGACAGACGATCCTGACGGGGATGGAGATGCCGGCTATCGACCTGGTAGGCTGCATCGACAAGGTCACGGAGGCCATCGAGTGGGATAGAAGGGAGGAGCCATCGGCCCCTCACAAGAAACGGGGGAAGGGGATCGCCATCATGTGGAAGGCCCCGGCCATGCCGCCCAACCCGGGCAGCTCGGCGGTGGTGCGCTTCAACGAGGATGGGACGGTCAACGTCGAGATCGGCGCTCAGGAGCTGGGCCAGGGCGCGTTCACCGTCGCCGCGCAGATGGCCGCCCAGGCGCTCGGTGTGCCCTTCGAGTGGGTGCGGGTGGTGGCACCGGTAGATACGAAGTACAGCCCCTACGAGTGGCAGACGGTCGCAAGTCGCATCACGTGGTCCATGGGTAACGCGGTCAAGGCGGCGGCGGAAGACGCCCGCCGGCAAATTCTTGAGCTCGTGGCGGAGGATTGGGACGAGAATCTGGACGATCTGGATATCAGGGACGGTGTGGTCATCTCCTATAGGTCCGAGCGGGAGCAGCCGCTGGAAGGGATGGTGATCTACGGGCTACCGAAAGAGGACTTCGATGGTTGGAGGGGAGGGCCGATCGTAGGACGGGGGAAGTTCATGCCGACGTACGTGAGCAACCTGGATTTTGACACGGGTCAAGGGCCTCGTGCCGTCGTGCATTACACCGTCGGTGCGCAAGCCGTCGATCTGGAGGTGGACACCGAAACCGGGGAGATTGACTTCTTGAAGATCGCCAGCGCATACGACGTAGGCAAAGCTATCAACCCGGACCTGATCATGGCCCAGATCGAAGGAGGTGCGGTTCACGGCATGAGCTCCGCGTTCGAGGCCCTGCGTTTCGACGAGAGAGGTCGACCTCTCAACCGAAGCATGGTGGACTATCGCATTGCCAGCGCTGTAGACGTGCCCGAGGAGATCCACGGCGACTACGTGGAGACACCGCTGGAGGACGGGCCCTGGGGAGCGCGAGGGGTTGGGGAACACGTGATGGTGCAGACGGCCCCGGCCATCGCCAACGCCGTCAATGATGCCCTCGGGATTCGTTTCAAGGACCTGCCGCTGTCGGCGGAGAAGATCTTTCTGGCGCTGCAGGAATAAGACGAGGAGAAAGCGTAGGCCGCACACAAATGCTGCCTGAGCCACTCCCATCCGGTGAGCCGCCTACGGCAGAAGTGGCGCCGTGGCCGACGACCGGTCGTGCATCGGCTGACAAGGGGAGATCGTCAGCGGATCCGGAATCGGTGGAGCTCGTGGCGTGGGGTGCTCGGAGATTGTGCGGCTGCCAGGAGGCACGATGCAACCGTTAGGAGACATTCGCGTTCTCGATCTGACCCGGGCGCTGGCGGGCCCCTACTGCACGATGATGCTGGGCGATCTCGGTGCGGATGTGGTCAAAATCGAGCGGCCCGGTCGCGGCGACGACAGTCGCGGGTGGGGGCCGCCCTTCGTGGGAGAGCCCTATGGTCCCTATCCTGGCGAGTCGGCCTACTTCCTCGCCGCCAACCGCAACAAGCGGAGCATCACGGTCAACCTCAAGAGCCGAGAGGGGCGGGAGATCGTGGGCCGGCTGGCCGAGGTATCCGATGCGCTGGTGGAGAACTTCCGGACTGGCACGTTGGATCGAATGGGACTGGGATATGACGACTTGCACGCTCTGAATCCAAGCCTCGTCTATTGCTCCATTAGCGGCTATGGTCGCACCGGACCCTACGCCAAGCACCCTGGCTACGACTTCATCATCCAGGCAGAGGGAGGGCTGATGGGCATCACAGGGCCGGAGGAAGGACCGCCGTGTCGGGTGGGCGTGCCGATTGTGGACATCACGGCGGGCATGTTCGCGGCGACAGCGATCCTGGCGGCCTTGCGTGCGCGCGACGAGACGGGTAAGGGCCAGTTGGTAGATGTCTCGTTGCTGGATGCGAGCGTGGCGCTTCTGACGAACGTAGCCTCCAATTATTTGGTCGGAGGAGAACCCCCTCGCCGTCTGGGCAATGCGCATCCCAATATTGCGCCCTACGAGGCCTTCCGCGCCCGCGATCGCTGGCTTGCCGTGGCAGCGGCCAACCAGAGCCAGTGGACCACCCTGTGTGAGGTCATCGACCGACCGGACCTGAAGCAGGACCCTCGCTTTGCCACCAACGAGGCGCGTGTCTCCAATCGGCCAGCGCTGTTGGACGTGCTCGGTGGTGTCTTCGCCGAGCGCGACGCCGATGAGTGGCTGGCGGACCTGGAGGAGGCCGGGCTGCCCTGCGGGCCAATCAACACCGTGGCGGACGTGTTCGAGCATCCGCAAGCAGAGGCGCGCAACCTGACGCTGAAGGCAGAGCATCCTGCCGTCGGGTCGGTGCGCTTTCCTGGTTTCCCCTACAGGCTCTCGGAGACCCCGGCGGACGTAAGCCAACCGCCGCCCTTGCTGGGGCAACATACGGAGGAGGTGCTGAGCGAGCTGCTGGGCTACACTCCGTCGGAGGTGGCTGGGGCGAGGGAGTCTGGCGCTATCTAACGTCCGTCAGACTGATTCCTACGCTCTCTTCTCGCATAGCGGGGCTCTGCTGCACTGAAGTCCCTGACCCGGCAATACTTCAAGAGCTCAGCGTCCCCCTCAACCTTGCGCGCGACGTGTCTACATTCCGGGAGGCTCTATGGATGCTGAAGATCTTAACCAGCGGCTGCTGCAGCGTCGGGAGACGGCCCGACAAGGTGGTGGTCCCGAGGCGATCGAGAAGCAGCACGGCAAGGGGAAGCTGACCGCCCGGGAGCGGGTTCACCGGCTGCTGGATGCTGGCACGTTCGAGGAAGTCGATCCCTACATCACTCACCGGCACACCGCCTTTGGCCTCGACGAGAAGCGGTTCCCGGGCGACAGCGCCGTCGTGGGCTTTGGTCAGGTGGACGCCCGCAAGGTCGCCGTGGTGGCACAGGACTTTACCGTCATCGGCGGCTCATTCTCCGAAGCGCAGGCACAGAAGGTCTGCAAAGTGCTGGATCTGGCCATGGATTCTGGGGTGCCCTTCATCGCCCTGAACGATTCGGTGGGGGCGCGCATTCAGGAGGGGGTCTGGAGCCTTGCCGGCTACAGCGAGCTCTTCTGGCGGAACACGCAGGCCAGTGGCGTCATCCCCCAGATCAGCGTGATGTTGGGACCGTGCGCTGGCGGTTCGGTCTACTCTCCCGGCCTGACTGACTTCGTTATTATGACCGAAGGCATCAGCCACATGTTCATCACCGGACCAGATGTGATCAAGACGGTGACAGGGGAGGAAGTAGATTTTGAGACGCTGGGGGGCGCACAGGCCCACGCCGGTGTGAGCGGTGTGGCCCATTTCGTGGCCGCGGACGAGGATGAGGCGTTCGCCACGACGCGGAAGCTGCTCAGCTATCTGCCGTCCAACAACGCTGAATCTCCGCCGCGCCTGTCGCCCCAGGATGGCCCGATGGGATCCAATTCAACACTGGACACCTTGGTGCCTCCAGATGGGAGTCAAGCCTACGACGCGCGAGAAGTGATCACCCGCACCGTCGACCGGGGCAGCTTCTTCGAGGTGCACGCGCGCTTCGCCCCCAATGCGATCGTCGGCTTCGCCCGGCTCCACGGCGAGGTGGTGGGCCTGGTCGCCAATCAACCCGACCACCTGGCCGGCGTGCTGGACATCGACGCCTCGGACAAGATCGCACGCTTCGTGCGCTTCTGCGACGCCTTCAACATCCCGCTGGTCACCTTTGTGGACTGTCCTGGATTCATGCCTGGGAAGGAACAGGAGCACGGAGGCATCATCCGCCACGGGGCTAAGATCGTCTACGCCTACTCGGAGGCGACGGTGCCCAAGATCTGTGTCGTCACCCGCAAAGCGTACGGCGGGGCCTACATCGTGATGAGCAGCAAATACATCCGCACCGACCTGGTCTACGCCTGGCCGACGGCGGAGCTCGCGGTGATGGGGGCCGAGGGGGCGGTGAACATCCTTTACCGGAAGCAACTAGCGGAAGCCGAGAATCCTGAACAGATGCGTGAAGAGCTCAGAGCTGAGTTTCGTGAGCAGTTCGGCAATCCGTACGCGGCAGCAGGGAGTGGTCACGTCGACGATGTCATCCTGCCCAGTGAAACACGGGCGAAGTTGATCGCCGCCCTCGATTTCCTGCGCGATAAGCAAACCATGCCGCTGCCCAAGAAGCACGGCAACGTCCCGTTGTAGGCTGCTAGACCGGTAGAGGCAAGAGTGGCAAGTCTGCTGATCACTTCAGTGGTCGTTTCGGGCCTCGGCATGCTGATGCTTTTCGTGGCTATGACTGTCCTTTACGGACTCATGTACGGGATGGCGAGGCTTATCAAGGATGGCCGTCAGGCGGAAGAGCAGAGGACTAGAAGGGCAGAGGAGCAAGAGAGGGGCAAGGCAAGAGGCAGGAGGCGGCAGGCAGCGGTGATCGCGATAGCACTGGCGCGGGCGCAGCAGGAAATGAGCCTGGTTGGTGCACGGAGGACTGAGGAGAGGATCAGTGCGTGGTGGACGCTACACCACCATCGGCAACTGACACGGAATCGGCGGGCAAGAAACCTGTCATGAAACGATACCGAATCACCCTGGATGATCAGACCTTCGAAGTCAAGGTGCTGGGCGATCCGCGCCAGAGAGAGGTGCAGGTGGAAGTAGACGGAGAGGTCTTTACGGTGGGCGTGGAGACCGCCTCAACCGTCGCGGAAGCAAATGCTGCGGGGGCTGTCTCACAGGCTAGGCCGGTCACCACCGCGCCTATCGCCGGCGGCTCAGACAGAACGATCACCGCTCCGCTCCCCGGTGTCATCAGGTCCATCGCCGTGCAACCGGGCCAGGAAGTTACCGCCGGCGACCCACTTCTGGTCATCGAGGCGATGAAGATGGACAATGTGATCCGCGCTTCCCGTGAAGGCACCATCGGCTCCCTCCACGTCACCGAGGGTCGTCAGGTCGCCCACGGTGACCTCCTCTTGGAGTTTGCAGAGTGAGTGAGACAGAGTGAGCAACATCGAAGCAAGCGCACTTCTGGGAGGCCTGCTGACCATCACCTGGCAGCAGATACTCATGGTGACGATCGGTGGACTGCTGATGTTCCTCGCGATCGCCAAGAAGTATGAGCCCGCGCTTCTGCTGCCCATTGGCTTCGGCTGTATGCTGGGAAATCTACCAGTCTCCGCCTACATGATCGGACCCGAGGGGCTATTCGGGGTGTTGAAGCGCGCCGGAATAGACACAGAGCTCTTCCCATTGTTGATTTTCCTGGGCGTGGGGGCGATGATGGATATGCGCCCCCTTCTGAGCCAGCCCATTTTCGTCCTGGCGGGGGCGATGGGCTGTCTAGGCATCTTCGGGACGCTGATCGCGTCGGTCCTCCTGGGCTTCAACCTGGCCGAAGCGACCAGCATCGGCGCTATCGGATCTATTGACGGACCGACGGTTATCTACGTCGCGGCCAGGTTGGATCAGCTGTTCGAGACGCCGGGGCTGGCAGCTGCAGTGGCGGTGACCGCCTACTCCTACATGAGCCTGGTGCCCGTCATCCAGCCACCGCTGATGCGGCTCTTTACCACCCGCAGTGAGCGGGCGATCCGCATGGCGTACACGCCCCGGCCGGTGTCCAAGACGGCGGTGACCCTCTTCCCCGTCTTGGTCACGGTCCTAGCGGCAATCTTTCTGCCGCAGGCCGCGCCGCTCATCGCCACGCTGATGCTGGGCAACCTGATGCAAGAATCGGGCGTGGTGGAAGGGCTCAGCCGCACCGCTCGCGAGGCGATCGCGAACACAGTCACCTTGTTTCTGGGTCTCACGATCGGCTCGACGATGCAGGCCGATGCGTTCCTCAGCGTCGGTACTGTCAAGATCCTCCTGCTGGGCTTGCTTGCTTTCGCGCTGGACACCGTCGGGGGCATTCTGTTCGGCAAGCTGATCTGCCTCCTTTCTGGTCGCCGCATCAACCCACTGGTGGGAGCCGCGGCCATCAGCGCCTTTCCGATGAGCGGCCGACTCGTGCAGCAGGTGGCCTGGGAGGAGGATGATCAGAACTTCCTCTTGATGCACGCCCTCGGCGCCAACACCGCCGGGCAGGTGGCCTCGGTCATCGCTGCTGGCGTGTTGATGGCGCTGGTGTTTCCCCTGCTGGAGCCCTAGCGTAGCGGTTGTGCAACCGTAGGCTGAAACGTTCATGTCGCCGAGAAAACGAGCGCAACTCTCCTTTCCCTTAACTTAACCGTGTCCGCCCTGACCGCCACGCGGCAACCTCGGCGCC
>CAYMHT010000033.1:0-25618 GCA_964390305.1 uncultured Anaerolineales bacterium | reverse complement strand
CCCTGCCGCTTGACAGACTGCCTGCTCCGTGCTATACTTCCCAGACAATCGAATAACTGCTACGGTCAAGGTGCTCCGACGCTCGGAAGCCAGGGGCACAAAGGGGAAAGCCGGTCACAGTCCGGCGCTGTCCCGCAACTGTAGTCCTCGCTCGATACCAAACTGGGAGCGGGGAAAGCCAGAGTACCCGCCTTGACCAGCGCATACATCAGCCTTCGCGGAAAGGAGGTGGTGCATCGGGGTGATCAAAGAAGATTGGCCCTTCTCCACATCGAAGTGAGGGAAGGGCTTTTTTGGTGCCTGGGACATCCCTTCTCCCGACGGCTCTTCAGGGAGAAGGGTTTTGCACGCTATAAAGACAGGTGAGATCGACCTCACCATCAACAAGGAGTTGACACGATGTCTCGCAAGATTCTGACCATTATGGTTCTGTTATCCGCACTCGTCACGGTCGCGGCCCCGGTTCGAGCGAGCGATACAGTCGACGAAGCGCTCAGTTGGCTCAAGTCACAGCAGCAAGCAGACGGGGGCTTCGGCACCGGTTTCGGCGAAGGCTCCGATCTGGGAGCAACCTGCGACGTTCTCCTGGCCATCGCCGCGGCGGGACAGGATCCCAGTCAGTGGATCTCCGACGAAGGTAGGTCTGCGCTCGATTATCTCTACTCTCAGGTTTCGGCCGGTAAGCCAGAAGCCTTGGGCCTCAGGGCGAAAGTTGCCCTGGCTTTGCTGGCCACCGGACAGGATCCAGCCGACTTGGCCGGTCGCGACCTGATTGGGCAGCTGAACTCCGCGTACGACGAGGAAACGGGTAGCTACGGCGGCAACGTCTTCGAGCAGGCGATGGTGATGCTCGCGCTCTTCAATGCAGGACAGCCTGTTCCCGAGAAGGCGGCTCGGTTCCTGCTCGATCATCAGACGGACGACGGAGCTTGGGCACTCTTCGGCAGTACGGCTGCTGGCGCGGGGGACACGAACACGACCGCCCTGGTCGTCCAGGCGCTGCTCGTCACCGGGCACAGAGACGACATCGGCGAAGCCTTCGCCTATTTCCGCCGGGTGCAGAACGACGACGGCGGCTTCCCATATCAGGTGCCCTCGGAGTACGGCACCGACACGGACGCCAACTCGACCGCTTATGTCCTGCAGGCGCTGCTGGCGGCTGGTGAACCGATGGGCCTTTGGGCCTCCACCGGTACCGACCCGCTTGGCGCGCTGATCGCGCTGCAGGATCCCGATACTGGCGCGTTCTTCTGGCAAGCGAGCGTTCCGTCCCCCAATCTCATCGCCACCGCGCAGGCCATACCTGCCATAGCTGGCTACACGTTCGTGAATCTTCCGCGCGTCCCAGTCGCCGCCGCGCCACAAGCTGTAGCCGAACCCGAAACGCCACTGCTGCCTGAGTCGGGGGGGATCGTGGTGCAGCCTATGGGCTTGACAGCGCTGGGGGCTACTGCCCTGGCGATCGGCATCCTTCTGTACCGCCGACGCGGGCGATCTCGGGCCTAGGATGAGCGACGCCCGGGCAGCAGGTCATCTATGAACCGTGAGTCGTCGTTGAGTGATCCTCAAGCCGCCTTGCTGCCCCTTGTCCTCGGGCGGCGAAGGTCTCCGCGGGGAGGTTCCGGCGGGACGCGAGCGGGTCGGGACCTCCGGACGCAAGGGGAGAATGTAGACATAGATCGGTGGCACCCAAGTGAAGTATAGGATCCACCCTCGATACCTGGCAGTGGCGGTCGCTCTCTCCGTGGCCGTTGCCGGCGTCACGCTGGCGAGCGTGCGTGCCCAGGAACCCAACCAGGTGGGCCTCGTGGTTGACTTCGGCAATGGCGCGGTCACCACCCGCTGCGTCGAGTTCGCTGAACAGGAGATCAGCGGTTACGAAGTGCTGAGGAGATCCGGCCTGCCCATCGTGGCGAATGAGGTGAGCGGCATGGGCGTGACCATCTGCGATATCGGGGGGATCAGCGGCTGTTCGGCGTCCAACTGCTTCTGCAAGTGCCAGGGGATGACCTGCATGTACTGGACATATCATCGCCTGGAGGGAGGGGCCTGGCAGTACTCCCCGCTGGGCGCCAGCGCTCATACCGTTCGGCATGGCGACGTGGAGGGCTGGGCCTGGGGCGAGGGGACCCCCGGTGGCGGCGTCCAGCCACCGCTCCTTAGCTTCGACCAGATCTGCCCGGCGACTGATGCATCACCCGGCACGGGACCGGCGGCCTCCGCGACGAATACTCCACTGCCCACAGCCACGGCCCTCGCGCCTACGACGCCACCTCCATCCCCGTCCTCGTCTATCACAGCCACTGCGACGCCAACCGCGACGTCGTCGCCGACCATTCAGCCCACCGCAGCTTCATCCCCCTCGGTCACCCCAAGGGCCACACCGAGCCTGTCGCCGACTTCCACATCGCCGCGGGCAACCGTAACGACGCCAGCGGCGACCCCCGCAGAAGCCGGGCAGGTGGAGACCGCTGACGAGTCCCGTCCAGAAAGTCGCCAGCCCGCCGGGCTGAGTCGCCCAATGGGCTATGTGGTCTTCGGCGTAATCGTCGTCGGCTTATTGGGCTGGTATATCTTGGTCACCAGGGTGCGACGATGACTCCACGACGCTTCATCAGTGGAGCGATCTACGCGCTGAGCGGCACCATCGGCATCCTGGCCTTGATCTACCCCTTCTTCGTCACCGTGCCCGCTCGGACCGGTGGCACCTATGCCCATAGCCAGGATGCTCCGCTCCTCACCGCTGCACTCGTGGGGCTCTCAGTGGTGGCGCTGCTGGTGGAGCTGCAGGGACAGACGGTCAGCGCGAAGACCGTCGCCCTGCTTGGCGTGCTGGTCGCCGTGACCAGCGTCCTTCGCTTCCTGGAGGTTGCCTTCCCGATGCCAGGCGGCTTCTCCCCGATCTTCGCCCCGATCATCATCTCTGGCTATGTCTTTGGCGGCCGCTTCGGTTATCTGATGGGAACCTTCACCCTCCTGGCTTCGGCGCTCATTACCGGCGGCGTCGGCCCCTGGCTTCCCTACCAGATGTTTACGGCCGGGTGGGCGGGCTTGACCGCCGGATGGCTGAGAAAGATCCCCCTACTCGGAGGCGATGGTTCGAAGGACTCTGAGAATCTCGAATTCGGAGTCCGGGACTTGGGATCCCTGTGCGTCTTTGGCTTTGTCTGGGGCTTGCTTTACGGCGTGGTCGTCAACGTCTACTTCTGGCCGTTCGCTGCCGGCCCGGTCAGCCAAAGTTGGGCGCCCGGTATCGGTGTGGGTGAAACATTGGCCCGCTACGCCCTCTTCTACGCCGTGACCTCTTTGAGCTGGGACCTACTTCGCGCCGCAGGGAACGTCGCCCTGATCCTGCTCCTGGGCACCCCGATGGCAAAGAGCCTCGCCCGCTTCCGGCGGCGGTTCTACTTTCAGGTTGGCTCCCATGCTTGACGCTCGGGTGTGGCTTCTGTGGGCCCTGACGGTGCTGGTGACAGCCTCCTCTGCGCGGCACCCTCTGTACGTCGCCGTCCTGCTGCTGACCGCCCTGGTGGTGGAAGCCACATGTGCGGTGGAGGAGAGAGACCGCGCCCCCCTCTCTCCGCTCCACTTCGGGATGATAGCCGTTCCTCTGTCGGCAGTTTTCAACGGCCTGACCGTGCACCTCGGAGACACGGTGCTGTTCTCTCTCCCTGACTGGCTCCCTCTGTTGGGCGGTGGGATAACGCTGGAGGCAATTGTCTTCGGCGCGCTGAACGGCTTGACGCTCACGGTCATCTTCAGCAGCTTCGCCGTCTTCAACGCCGTCACCCCGGTGCGTGACCTGGTGCGGCTAACGCCGCGGGCTTTTCACGAGGCAGGGGTCATCCTCTCCATCGCGCTTACCTTCGTCCCCGAGACGGCCCACAGCTTGCAGCGCATCCGCGAGGCCCAGGCAGTCCGTGGTCATCGCGTCCGAGGGGTTCGCGACTGGTTGCCCATCGTGGTTCCGCTCCTGACCAGCGGATTGGAGCGCTCCATGGGGCTCGCCGAGGCTATGGTCGCCCGGGGCTACGGCGCCGTATCCGATGAAGGGCAGCCATTGCGCAGTCAGGTCCTGCTGGCTCTGGGATTACTGGCGCTCCTCGCGGGATGGCTCGTACTCCTGTTCCGGCCCTCCCGACAGTTGGTCGCCGCCGGGGCTATGCTCGTCGGCACCTCGCTTATCGTCGGTGTCGTCTGGCTGACGGGGCGTTCGGTCTCTCACACCGTTTACCGTGCGCGGCGCTGGACGTATCGCGACACGGCAACCCTGCTTGGCTGTGGCTTGACCCTCGCCGTAGCCCTGACACAACGTGAACAGCTCTACTACTCACCCTACCCACGCCTGACCGCACCGTCCTTTAACCCCTTCATCGGGCTGGGGCTTCTAGGGTTAATTGCGCCGGCGCTGATCAGCATTTGCAGGGAGGGAGCACAAGGATGATTCACCTCGAGGGCTTAGGCTATACTTACCCCGGTTCCTCGGACCCGGCGCTCTCCGATGTTTCGCTGGATGTGGCAGAGGGCGAGTTCGTCCTCGTGGCCGGCCCCTCTGGATCCGGAAAATCGACGCTACTCCGGTCGCTCAACGGGCTCGTCCCCCACTTCACCGGCGGCACGGTCTCAGGATCCGCAGACGTGTCAGGGCAAGACCCCATCGCTGAGGGCCCGCAGTCACTCAGCCGCGTCGTGGGCTTCGTTTTCCAGGATCCCGAATCCCAGTTCGTGATGGACCGCGTGGAAGACGAGATCGCCTTTGCCCTGGAGAACGCCGCCGTCCCCCCCACCCAGATGCGCCTGCGCGTCGAGGAGGTCCTTCATCTCCTGGACCTGGAACCGTTACGCGACCGCCCGCTGGATGCAATCTCCGGCGGCGAGAAGCAACGCGTCGCCATCGCCACAGCCCTCGCCTTTCGCCCGCGCGTCCTGGTCCTTGACGAACCGACCTCTCAGCTCGACCCGCAGGCCGCCGAGGATGTCCTACAGGCGCTGGTGCGGCTCAACCAGGATATGGGCCTGACCATCGTCCTGGCTGAGCATCGACTGGAGCGCATCCTGCCTTACGTCGATCGCATGGTCTATCTCGCTGAGGCGGGCGATCAGGTCCTGAGCGGTTCGCCACGGCGAGTTCTGCAGCAGATGGACCTGACGCCACCCTTGGTCACTCTGGCCAAGAACCTTGGTTGGGATCCGCTACCGCTCACCGTGAAAGAGGGACGTCAGCGCATGGCAGAGTCCTCGGTCGCGAGCCCCGCACGCGTCGCGCAGCGCGCCATCCCGCCCGCGCAGGGTTGTCCGGAGCCACGGATCGCCCTCCACAACGTAGAGTTCGCCTACAACGGCACCCGGGTGCTCCGTCGGATCAATCTCGAGATCGCACCCAGCGAGCTAGTGGCACTCATGGGGCGGAACGGCTCGGGCAAGACGACGCTGCTCAAGTGTGTCGTTGGGTTGTTGACGCCGGAGCGGGGAGAGATCGAGATGGCGGGGACCTCCCTCGCGGGTCGAGCCACAGCAGATATCTGCCAAGACGTCGGCTATCTCCCTCAGGACCCGCGCGATCTCCTTTTCGCCGATACCGTCGGCGATGAGTTGAAGATTACCCTCCGCAACCATGGACTCTTGGACCACCCGCCGATCGCCCCAGCCGAGCTGATAAAGCGCTTGGAGCTCGAAGACGTGGCCCACCGCTACCCTCGCGACCTCAGCGCCGGGCAACGCCAGCGCACGGCCTTGGGAGCGATCACCGTCACCAGGCCGCGTCTTCTTCTTCTCGATGAACCTACACGCGGCCTCGATTATCCCGCCAAGCGTAAGCTCGTCCGGCTTCTACGCGAGTGGCAGGATCAGGGGACCAGCATTCTGCTCGTCACGCACGACGTCGAATTGGTCGCTCAGGCTGCCGACCGTGTGCTCCTGCTCAGCCACGGCGAAATCATCGCCGATGCCTCGCCGGAGATGCTGACGGCTTCGCCTCTGTTCAGCCCTCAGATAGCGCGGCTGTTCCCGGGCACCGGCTGGCTTACCGCCGAGGACGCTCTGAACGGATTGAATGGCCACCGCTAGGGAGGCTCGGAGACAAGCCGCGCAGGTCTGGGCCCCGCGGTGCTTCACTCGGCGGACGCTGCAGTTGGCGTCTAGGATGCGGTCAGGACCGACAGCTGGAGGCAGAGAATGAGACAGAGAACGCTCTCGAAAGGCTACGTTCAGGTGTACACGGGGGACGGCAAGGGGAAGACCACAGCCGCCTTAGGCCTCGCCTTACGCGCCTCGGGGCACGGGATGCGCACCTATGTCGGCCAGTTCATGAAGGGTCAGCGGTACGGAGAACTGGAAGCTTTGCGCGATCACCCGCACATCACGCTGGAGCAGTACGGGGATGTGCATCACATCTACGAGGACAGCGTGACGACGGATGACGTCGCCAGAGCCCGCCGAGGGTTGGGGCGTGCCAGAGAGGCGATGCTCTCCGGGCGATACACCATTGTGGTGCTCGACGAGGTCAACGTGGCAATCTGGTTCGGGCTGCTCGGCACAGAGGATGTCCTCGCATTTCTCGACGTGCGGCCGCCCGACATCGAAGTCGTGCTCACCGGCCGCCGCGCGCCTCAGGCGTTGATCGATCGCGCCCACCTGGTGACAGAGATGCGCATGGTGAAGCACTACTACGAGGAAGGCGTCGTGGCAAGACCTGGCATCGAGCGGTAGACACCACAGTCGCCATCGCCTCCCCTCCACCGCTCAGCCCCACTGCTCTCGGTCAGCCTGGCATTGGCTGCCGTGGTCATCGGTGGTATAATCTCCCTCCGAGAGAAAACCATGATACTGATCGCAGGAGCCACAAACTTCATAGGACGCGCCGTCGCACGGCGGCTGGCGGCGCAGGAGCGTGAGATCCGCTGCCTGGTTCAGCCCTCTCCGTACCAGCAGCAACTCCCCGCGGATCTCAGTTTCTCCACCGTCTCGGCGAGCCTGGCCGACATCCCGGCCTTGCGCACGGCGATGCAAGACGTGACTGCGATCGTCCATGTGACCCGCGAGGAGGATCGCCTCGAGGAACGATCGCTCCAGTCCCACGTAGAGGGTACCGCGAATCTGCTTGAGGCAGCGGAAGCAGCGGGGGTGACCCGCATCGTCTATCTCAGCCGACTGGGCGCCACGCCTGCCTCTGCCTACCCTCTCTTCCGCGTCAGGGGAGAGGCAGAGATCGCGGTCCACGAGAGCGGGTTGGATTACACGACCTTGAGGGCCGCTGTCATCTACGGCGCGGATGACGCCTTCACCACCAGACTGGTGATGATGGCAAAGATGTGTCCTCTGCTGCTACCGATTCCCGACGTCGGTATGGTCAGATTTCAGCCGCTCTGGGTTGAGGACGTGGCGAGGTGCGTCGTCGCGGCGCTTGGCCGGGATGACCTGATTGGCAGAATGGTCACCGTGGGTGGACCGGAGCACTACACGATAGAGCAGATGATCCGCCGCGTGTTGGAGGCCGCCGGAATGCGCCGGTATCTCCTCCACGTCAGTATGCCCCTCATGCACGCGACAAGCGATTTTCTCGGATCCGTGCTGGCCCGCAACCCAGCGCCAAAGTGGTGGCTTGATCTGGCAGCCGCGGGGAGCGCAACCGAACTCGGCGCGATCGCAAAGCACTTCAGCTTTGAGCCGTGCCAATTCGCCCAATGTCTGAGCTATCTCCGTCGCAGGAGGCCGTGGCGACGAGAGTTTATTCGCTACATCCTGGGCTACGCGTAGACTTCGATGCGTGGGAGCCCAGACGCTGCTTCAATAGAACCCAGATTGCCTTCAGCCCGTCTATCCAGCTGATTTTCTTCCCTTCATCTGGTTCCCGGGGTCGGTACGAGATCGGAATCTCGTGAATCTCGATGTCGCGCCTCACTACCCTACCCGTCACCTCCGGGCAGAACGCAAACCCGTCGGCCTTCAGATCCAAGCTCCGGAGCAATTCCGTGCGAAAGAGCTTGTAGCCAGTCGCTTCATCGGTCAGGTCCGCACCATACAGCACGTTAGCGACCCAGCTCACCAACCGCCCGCCCCAATAGAAGCGCCACGAGGAGCGTGGGTTCTTCCGCAGGTTCCGTGAACCATACACCACGCGCACCTCAGGGTCCTCAAACGGAGCCAACAGCTTCGGATATTCTCTGGGATCATACTCCAGGTCAGCGTCTTGCGTTATGACGATGTCTCCCGTCACGCGCTCCAGCGCCGTGCGAATGGCCGCACCTTTTCCCTGATTCTCTTCGTGGTGTACCACCTGCACCAAATCCGGCCAGCGACGGGCGACCCGCTCCAGAACCCGACTCGTCTCATCGGTCGACCCGTCGTTTACGACGATGACCTCTCGCTCGGCACCTGCTAGCCCCACGGCGAGTACGTGCTCGATCACTCGAGCGACAGTGTCTGCCTCGTTG
Organism: uncultured Anaerolineales bacterium; assembly: GCA_964390305.1. Classification (GTDB taxonomy): domain Bacteria; phylum Chloroflexota; class Anaerolineae; order B4-G1; family B4-G1; genus SKLM01. Next base: position 17,186 of record CAYMHT010000033.1, on the reverse strand, counting down.
TACACCGGAATGATGACCGATAGCTTCTCCATATGTTCCCGTGTCGGGCCTCTGCGACCTCCTATTCCCCTCTCCTCGCAGTTTCAAGGTCATCCTCCAGCCCTTCCGCCAGGAGCCCCCGGATCCGCGCCGCCACCATCTCAACGGCCACCTCATTGAACCCACCCTCGGGAATGATGACATCCGCATAGCGCTTACTTGGCTCCACGAATTCCAGATGCATCGGTCGAACCGTGGAAAGGTACTGTTCACATACCGACTCCACGCTTCGGTCTCGCTCCCCTATATCCCGCCGCAGGCGACGAATGAACCGCACGTCGGCGTCGGTATCGATGTAGATCTTCACATCAAACAGCTTCCGAAGTTCGGGCTCGACGAATACAAGGATACCCTCAACAATGACCACCGGTGCCACCTCCACCCGCCGCGTGCGGTCGGTACGCGTATGCGTGGTGAAGTCATAGATCGGGATCTGGACAGGCTGCCCGGCGCGCAGCCTGTTCAGATGCTCAATCAAGAGCTCAGTCTCCAGGGCATCGGGGTGGTCGAAGTTCACCTGAGCGCGGAGACGCTGCGGAAGATGGCTAAGGTCGCGATAGTAGGCGTCGTGAGCGATATACGTGATATGTTCAGTCCCCACCCGATCCAGGATCCGGCTCGCCACCGTCGTCTTCCCCGAACCTGTCCCGCCAGCTACCCCAATGATGATCGGCCGGATCTTCTCGCGCATTGGTCAGGCTCCCTTCACCGCCACGACGATCAGCAGCAGCGCAGCTATCGCGGTCAGCGCCGAGCGCAGTCTGGGGTGCCAGGACGATGCCAGCTCGTGGGCACTCCATGAGAGCCAGGCACCCACCACCCCGCCTCGCATCACAGGATCCGATCCGACCCATACTGTCCCTCGCTGCCAGAGGTTCACCAGCGCTGCAGAGCCGCAGATGAATGTCAGCATACCGTATGTCAGCATGGCGGGTCGCTCAACATCCGCCGTTCCGGCCGCGATGACCTGCAGTGCCCGACCCAGCGCCCGACCACCAAGCCCGGCGGACACCGCAAGCGAGAATCTGATGGGCGTGACCCAGTCGCTGTTCAACGGAATACCACCTGGTCTGACCATGTGAGCCAAGGCCGTGCCGGACAGCGCCAGAGCTGGCAGATAGCGCAGTGACTGGCTCCAATGGACCCTCTTACGAAGGTGCGGCTCCAACGGAATTGCGAGGGCAGCCATCAGGATCATCGACGACACTGGCCCCTCCGGACCGGTCACATCTGCACCGCTTGCCAGGGGCTCGAACGCAGGCAGCCTGCTCCCCCATGCCAGCAGCGCCCCAAACACGAGAAGGCAAACCGCCACCCAGCCAGCAGCCCCTGCACCACGGAACAATCCCGCCGCTCGGCGCAGCCCACCCCAGAGGGCAAGTCCCACAGCGGCCATCAGGGTCCCAGAGGCCAGACCGACGAGCATTGCGACTGGGGACACGCTAGACCTCCTCCCTGGGCAGGAGCGGCCGCGGCACGTGACCGGCGGCCTCCAACACCCCCTCCCGCTCGCGAAGCCAGAAACGACGACGAGGCCACATCAGATTCGCCGTGAGCCCGCCCATCAACAGAAGCAGGCCAAATCCGCTCGGCCAGCGCCCTGGATTTCGGGTAACCGTCACCTGTGCATACGGTACGGGCTCGAACTCCAGCCTGACGCCCTCTACGGTCAGCTCCGCTTCGCCGCCCTCCTCAGTCACTGCCTCAGTGATGATCTCTCCCGGTGGACTCCGATAGACCTCGACGTCCACACGGGTGTATGGCTCCTCTGATCGCGGCGTCAGATGAGCGATCAGATTCGCCGCGGGGACAGCGAAGTACCTATCCTCTGTGAGGGCAACGAGCAGATCGAGAGCTGGTTCCGCCTCGGCCGTGAGTTGAAGCTGTAGCGCCTGGCCTTCGTCGTCAAGCGCACGCACGCGGACACCGGGCCCCCGCTTCTCAACGAAGGTCACCACGCCGGGACTATGACTGATGCCATTACCCTCTTGGGTCAGCGTCACCGAGTGGTTGGCGTCGGTCAGCGACGATCTCTGCCCCCCCTGAAGGATGAGCCCATCGACCTGCCATCCCCACAGACGGGAGAGAAGCAGGCCCACCAACAAGACCAGTGCACCGGTGTGAGCCGTCAGAAGGGACACGTCCGCCCAGGGCCAGCGATCAACCAAGTGGAACGACGACCCGTCTATCGTACGATACCGGTGACGCCTGAGATCGTCCAGGAGCTCGAGAAGGTTCTGTCCCGAGATCTCCCTCCAACGGGCACGTGGCTCAACGATCTCGCGGCCCTGGCGCAGTTGTTCGACCCCTTCTATCAGTCGCAGCAGCAGACAGGCAAAAAGAAGCGCCAACAGCGCCCGGAAGCCGAGGGAGTCTGTGAGGTTGAACACGCCCAGCATTGTCATCACCGAGGTAGCCTCGCCGAAACGTGCCTGCACCTGAGCGAGCCACCTGGCGTAATCGGCGTCGGTCAGAGGTCGCTGGGGGATCCAGATGGTGAGCGTCACGCTGACGGCGAGGGCTAGCAAAAGGATGACCAGCGCGCTGTCGCTGGTGGCAAACCGCCAGATGATCCGCCAAGGATCCGATGTCTGCTCGGGCATGCAGTCCCTGCTGGAACGCGTTCCTCATAAGGACAGGGCCCCATTCCGGGGCCCAATCGAAAAGCCACCCTTGGGAATCGAACCCAAAACCTACCACTTACGAAGCGGTTGCTCTACCGATTGAGCTAGGGTGGCTCACGTGAAAGGATTATACCAATAAAGAGCATGTTGGCAAATGAAGCGTGATACGGTCAGCCCTCCGCTCGACTCCAGCACGAGCGATCACTCACACGCCAGTCGCCCCGGCACTCTGCGCCCGCGGCGAAGCGGACTGCTGCCCCCTACAGCCGTGCGTGCTGCCCCGCCCCACAATCCGGCCGGGCGCGTCGCCGGGCGCCTCCGGGGCCCACCGGTCTTGCAGGGCCAATGGCCCGTGTTATGATTACGCTGATGACCAAGAACGCCGCCGAGCTAACATCGTGGCAGCAGAACCTCCGGGCCATCTGGTTTGCAGAGCTCATGGCCATCGTCGGGTTCTACGTGGTCATACCCATCCTGCCTCTGTATATCCGAGAGCTGGGCGTAGAGGCCGACCGACAAACCAGAATCTGGTCCGGGGTTATCTTCTCAGCTCACTCCGTCACGATGGCCGTGTTCGCCCCCATCTGGGGCGCACTCAGCGATCGTTACGGCCGGAAGGTGATGGTCGAGCGGGCGATGTTCGGAGGGGCCATCGTGATGAGTCTTATGGGCTTGGCGCAAAGCCCGCTGCAACTCACCCTCCTCCGCGCGCTGCAGGGCGCCCTGACCGGAACCGTGACAGCATCGACGGCCCTCGTGGCCACGAGTGCCCCCGACGAGCGCCGGGGGTACGCTCTGGGGACCTTACAGACGGGCATCTATATCGGCGCCTCCGCCGGCCCGTTGTTAGGTGGACTGGTCGCCGACTCCCTCGGCCACAGAACCGCGTTCTTCATCACGGGCGGGCTCCTCATTTCCGCTGCGCTCGCAGTCCTCGTCTTCGTCGAAGAGCCGTCCCGACCCGACAAAGCCATAGAAAACCCCATCGGCGGCAGAGGGGACAAACCGCTGGTCGAACGGATCTGGAGCCAATTGTCTCCAGTACTGGGATGCGCACCTCTTCTCGCGGTGCTGTCACTGCGTCTGCTGATGAGACTGGCATCAGGTCTATCGAGGCCCACGCTCCCCCTGTTCGTGGAGGCGATTGCCCCACCGAATGCGAAGGTGGCCACCCTCACTGGCCTGATCACTGCGGCAGGCGCCTTGGGCGGAGCTCTCGGCGGCCGAGAGCTCGGTCGGCTCAGCGATCGTGTCGGCTACCGCTCGATTCTGGCAGCCTGCGCCCTCCTCTCTGTCCTATGCTATGCACCGCAATCGATGATCGCGCGTCCCATGTGGCTCATTCCCCTCCAGGCCGGTGCCGGCCTAGCGATGGGCGGTATACTGACGTCAGTCCGAGCTTTGCTGGCTGCCCTGGGGCCCGAAGGGCGCGAGGGAATTGTGTTTGGCGTGGAGAACACGGTCTCCTCGATTGCCAACGCCATCGGTCCCATGAGCGGCAGTGCACTAGCAGCGGCCTTGGGGCTGCGGGCCCCGTTCCTCGCTGCCGCCGCCGTCTTTGGTGTCGGAACACTCGCCACTTTCCGCCTGCTGCCGAAGGAGTAAGCCCTCCAGGATCTTGACCAGCCCGAGGCCAGGAGTATAATCAGACTGCAACCGATAAGCAGAGCGTGGATCAGCAGAGACCCCCGAGATGAGAACATTTAGCGGCTTCCCGTGTGGCAGAGTACACATCGTCGGCATTCCGAAGCCGGTCTTTACGGATCTTATTCCCATCATCGACGACCTGGCCGAACTCAAGCTGACCCTGCACGTGCTCTGGCGACTGAGACAGCAACGGGGCAAAGCGCGCCACGTTCGCTTTGACGACCTGGCCTCCGACCGGTTGCTGCTTTCGGGATTGGGGGAGGCCCCTGTCGAAGCACTCCGTTCGGCGTTACATCGAGCCGTTGAGCGTGGCACTCTGCTTCGGGTGGAAGCCCCCGATGGCGGCGAGGCAGAGGCCCTCTACTTCGCCAACACGCCCAAGGGACGTGCAGCCGTGGACGCAATTGCAGGAGGGGAGTGGCCTGAGGAGGTGGAGACAGCGGCGCGCCCGAACATCTTTACGCTCTACGAGCAGAATGTCGGGGTGCTCACCCCACTCATCGCCGAGGAGCTCCGTGAGGCCGAGGAGACGTACCCCGCCCCCTGGATCGAGGAGGCCCTTCTCGAGGCCGTCAGCCTGAACAAGCGCAGCTGGAAATATGTCCGGGCTATCCTGGAACGTTGGCGAACCGAGGGAAAAGGCGACGACTCCACCCACCGCTCCGATGAAGCAGACCGCCGACGATACCTCGAGTGGAAGCATGGACAAGAATAAGACGGGTACGGAGCAGGAGGAGGCTCAACAAACCTGCCCGATGTGTGGAGGCCTGGGGTACGTTCGGGCCGACGTTCCCCTTGGTCATCCGGACTTCGGGAAGCTCGTGCCCTGCGCGTGCCGTCTGGACGAGCTCGCCGAGAAGCGCGCATCTGCACTCCGCACCCTGAGCGAGCTGGAACTGTTGGAGCGCATGACGTTCGACACGTTCGCCCCCGAAGGCCACGGCCTGCCCCCGGACAAGCGGAAGAACCTCCGTTGGGCCTACGAGGAGGCGCGGGCCTTCGCCCAGAATCCGCATGGATGGCTCGTTTTGAAGGGTGGCTACGGATGCGGCAAGACCCATCTGGCGGCCGCCATCGCCAACGAGTGCGTCGAGCGGGGCGAGCCTGTGCTCTTCATCACCGTCCCCGACCTACTCGACCACCTCCGGGCCACCTTTTCGCCCTCCAACCCTGACAACCACGCCCCGGCATTCGATGCGCGGTTTCACGAGATACGCACCGTGCCCGTCCTCATTCTCGACGACCTGGGCACCGAGTCGGCTACGTCGTGGGCTCAGGAGAAGCTGTATCAGGTCTTCAACCACCGCTACAACGCCCGTCTCGCCACCGTCGTCACCACGAATCATGAGCTGGAGGACATTCCTCTCCGGCTCCGCTCGCGCATCGTCGACCCCGATCTGACGAAGATTGTCTCTATCAAGGCGCCCGATTATCGCCGTTCAGGCGTGACCCAGGATCAGTCCGATATAAGCAGTCTGGCGCTCCACAGCGATCAGACCTTCGAGAGCTTCGATCTGCGCGAGGGGGAACTGACGGGCGATGAGAGAGCGAGCCTCCGGGAGGCGTACGATAAGGCCCGGGCCTTCGCCAAGGATCCTCAGGATTGGCTTGTGTTCACCGGTACCTACGGATGCGGCAAGACCCATCTAGCCGCGGCCATCGCCAACCAGCGCGTCAGCGAGGGGTTTCCAGCTCTCTTCGTCGTCGTGCCGGACCTGCTCGACCATCTGCGAGCCACGTTCAGCCCGAAGAGCACAATCTCCTTTGACAAGCGTTTCGAGGAGGTACGACGCGCCCCCCTTCTCATCCTCGACGACCTGGGCACCGAGTCGGCCACGCCGTGGGCTCGGGAGAAGGTGTATCAGATCTTCGACTACCGTTACAACGCTCGCCTTCCGACAGTGATTACCACGGCTAACAAGGTCGATGAGATCGACCCTCGTCTGGCGACTCGCATGCTGGACATCAGTCGTTGTACGCCGGCGCCCATCACTGCCCCCGCTTACAGCGGTAGGCCCTCCGGACCCGGGCGCTTCCGTCGGCGGAAGAAGTAACGCCGCAGCCCCAGAGTCATCAGAGCCTCCCGGCTCACAAGAACTAAGACCCGTACAGGAGGTTCCCTTTGACACACGCAGCAGCCACCGCGCCAAGCCCCGCGCCTACAAAGGGGTTCTCCTTCGTTGTCGAAGCCAGGGACGGCAGCGCTCGCGCCGGGACCCTCAGAACGCCCCGTGGGGAGGTGCCAACACCGGTTTTCTGTCCGGTGGGCACGCAAGCAACGGTCAAGGCCGTCTCGCCCCGCGACTTACACGACCTCGGCGTCACGCAGATTCTGGCTAACGCCTACCACCTTCACTTGCGGCCCGGGGACGAGCTCGTCGCCGAACTCGGAGGGCTGCACCGGTTCATGGGCTGGGATCGCCCCATTCTCACTGACTCTGGGGGATACCAGGTCTTCAGCCTCGCCGAGCGCCGGGAGGTCGACGCCGACGGCGTGACCTTCCGCTCCCACATCGACGGGTCAGAGCATCGCTTCACTCCCGAGTCCGTCATCGCGATCCAGGAGAATCTCGGGGCCGACTTGATCACCTGCCTTGATGAGTGCGCCGACCCCCTCGACTATGACTACAATCTGGACGCGCTGGAGCGCACCCATGCCTGGGCGGAGCGCTGCAAGGCCGCCAAGTCGCGAACCGATCAGGCCCTGTTCGGGATCGTCCAGGGGGGGGTCTTCCCGGATCTCCGAGAGCGTTCTGCGCGGTTCCTGACCTTTCTAGACTTCGACGGCTACGCCATCGGAGGGCTGAGCGTCGGAGAGAGCAAGGCGGAGATGCACGCCATCCTCGAGCTCCTGGACGATCTGCTCCCTGCCGACCAGGTTCGCTATCTGATGGGCGTCGGCACCCCCCATGATCTGGTCGAGTGCACCGCACGGGGGGTCGATATGTTCGACTGCGTGCTCCCCACCCGCATCGCCCGCAACGGCGGCGTCCTGACCCGCACAGGGCGGCTCAACATCAGCAACGCCCAGTTCGCGGATGACCCGCGGCCCCTTGAGCCGGGCTGCACGTGCTACGCCTGTACTCACTTCAGCCGCGCCTACGTTCGTCACCTCAACTGGGCCGACGAGATTCTGGGCCATCAGCTGATCACCGTCCACAATCTCCACGTCATGCTGACCATCGCCAGGGAGATTCGGAAGGCTATCGTGGAGAACCGATTCCAGGGGTATCGTGAGACCTTCTGGCGCGACAGGGCTCACGAATGACGACGAGACGGGATGGTCAGCAGGGCCATCCCGTCTGGTTGAATCGTGCCTACAATCGGACCCGAACGCCTAGCCTTGTCCGACCAGGAGGAAAGGCAGCGTCCGCACCAGACCCTCCAGGATCACGACCATCTCCGCCGCGTGCCTCAGAGAGAAGACGCCCGCGAAGCTTTCGTTAAGCGTCATAGACCTCATAGGTGCGTCAGGGCCGACGTGCAGACTGAGCTGGCGGTTCTCGAAGATCATACCGCCCTTCTCCAGTGTCAACCGCGACTCCTCCCCGCCCTCACGCCTGCGAATCGCCCAGCCCCGTTCCGCTCTCTCGATGTAGAAGGCGTTGTCTTCCTCTCGCTCAAAGTCTCCTCTGTGGAGGAACAGCCGGGGCTTGTCCGCGAAGGGGCGGCCCTGATGAACGCAGAACGTCTCGCAGTTGCCGCACTCGTTGCAGAAATCATCCACGTGTAGGATCTGCCGTGGCTGAGTGACCTCGAACCGCTCCTCGCCGACGACTCTCAGCTCGCCATCCTCACAGGCCAACTTCGGGACTGTCATTATGAACGGCGACACAAGATAGGTATAGTTCGCGCGGTTGGGACATACCTCGACACACTTGTCACAGAGGTGGGAGCACTGCATACAACGCTCCGCTTCCGCCTGCGCCAGGTCCTCCGACAGTGTCTGCTCGACGAGGTCGAAACCGTCGCGCTCGCCCGCTGGGAGCAGCGGGGGTTCGTGCTGGGCCCTCCTCCGCGCTCGAACGTGCTTCACTGCCACGATTTCCTCCGCCGAGAGCGTCGGTAGCTCGACCCTCGGTCGCGCGAAAGGGACCCCGAGCTCATCGCAGATGGCCTCCGCAGCTCGCTGCCCATCGGCGCAGGCCTCAATGATGGTCGCCGGGCCTCGCACGGCGTCCCCCCCAGCATAGACGGGGTCCAGGCCCCTGAGGGACTCGTCAAATCGAACTGCCCGCCCCGTCTCTGGATCCACGTTGATCGTCTTCCGGGAATCCACGGAGACGCTGCTCCCGTCCAGGAACGAGATGTCCGGTCGCTGGCCAATGGCGACGACGACCTGCAACCCCCCGTCCCCCTCCGGCTCCATGACGAACTGGCTCCCCTCAATCGGGACCGGCCTGCGCCGTCCGTCAGGCCCCGGTTCGCCCAGCTCGTTCCGGACGAACTCCACCGCCACCACGTGGCCATCCTCCAGCACGAACCGGGTCGGTGAGACCAGTTCCTCTAGGCCGATGTCCTCGGCGGACACGGCCTCGACCTCCTCTTCGTCCGCTGGCATCTGTGCCTGTGTCCGGCGGTAGACGACGGTCACCTGACCATCGGTCAACCGTCTCGCGGTCCGCGCCGCGTCCATGGCGGTGTTGCCTCCCCCGATGACCAGGACATCCCCGTCCATAGGAATCGCCTCACCGAGGCTCACGCGCTGGAGCAAGTCCAGGGCGTGATAGACGCCTTCTCCATCCTCCCCCTCAATGCCCAGTCGAGCGTCCTTCTGCGCCCCGGTGGCGATGTAAACAGCATCGAAACCCTGCTCCAAGAGCGTCTCCGGCGGATCGGTGATGGGATGCAAGAGCTCGATCTCGACACCCAAGTTCTTGATGCGCTCGATGTCTTCCTGCACCACCCGATTTGGAAGGCGGAAGTCAGGTGCGATGGCCGGCATTCCTCCCGCCACATCCCGCGCCTCGTAGATCACAGGCCGAATCCCACTCAGCCGCAGGAAGTACGCCGCAGCCAGCCCTGATGGACCGGCGCCGACAATCGCCACACGCCGGCCGGACGGCTCGGCTGCTGCCAAGTTCGCGTATCCCTTCTCAGCGGCAAACCGCTTCAGTGCCCGAATTGCCACCGGATCGTCGTAGTTGCTCCGCGTACACCGCGTCTGGCACAGGTGGTCACACACATAGCCAGTGATGGACGGCAGGGGATTCCGATACAGGATAACCTCCAGAGCACGGTCGTAATCGCCTTGCCCGATCAACCAAGTGTATTCGGGCACGTCCTGCATGACAGCGCACTGGTACCGGCACGGGGCGGCGACGCAGTCGAACAGATCCAGGCCCGATTCGACCTTCGGCAGGTCATAGGGATGATAACCCTTCTTGTATCGTGCTTGCCCCAGCGCCTGAGCCACCTCCCACTCCAGACTCGCGAGCCGATCCCGGGCCAGCTCCTCCAGGTTCTCCGCCCCTCTTTCGTGCATCTCCTCCTCTAGGTTCTCCAGGTACTGGAGGAAACGCGAGTACCCGCCGGGCTTCAGGAGATCGGACACTGCCGTCACGGGCAGGGCCCCGCAGGAGAGGATTGTGCTCACGTTTAGCGCGTCCGCTCCTGCTGAGTAGGAGACGTCCAGACCGCCATCGAAGCTTTCCTCGAACGCCTCGGCTAGATCGCGGAAAAGCGTCATGGTGATCGGGTAGAGGGCGCGGCCGGACATATACATCTCGTCTCCCGGGAGGACGTCCCGGTGATTGGCCACCGCCAGCGTGTTGCTCAGCTTGACGCCGAACGTCAGATCGCGCTCCGTTGCTACCTGTCCCAACGACTCGATGAGCGCCAGGGCTCGATCGTACTGCAGATCCTGATCAAACACCTCATCGGGGATCTCAATCCCCGTGAAGCCCAACTGATCCCCCAGGATGCCCATGACGCGCTCCTTGCCGAGCAGGGTCGGGTTCAGTTTCACGAACGTATGGAGGTCGCGCTCTTCCAGGAGATATTGACTGATCGCTTCGATCTCGTCGGGCGGACACCCGTGCATCGTGGAGAGCGTCACGCTGTTGACGATGCGCGGGGATATCTCGATGTCGGAGAAGCGGGGGAATTTCCCCTCCAGGATATCCTGAAGCTCGCCGATCTCCTCCGAAGCGTCTTCCATGCGGTCCATGAAATGGACCATCGGCGCGCTCTGGATGCCGTCCAGGTCGTATCCCACGCTCATATTGAAGATCGTTCCGAACGGCACCCTCTCCTCGAACCCGAGCACCCGGCGCAACACGTGGATCAGCACCCAGGCTTTGATATATTCCCAGGCCGAGTCCTCCAGCCTGAGCTCCTGGGACCACTCCACGTTATACCCTTCGTCCGCCATATCGATACATGGACGCGCAATCTCCAGATCGTCCATAATCTGGACGGTCTTGAGCTCGATAAAGCGGCCGCCGGAGAGCCAGGCTGTGACGATGTTCTGAGTCAACTGAGTGTGCGGGCCGGCGCCTGGCCCTACTGGCGTGGCAAGATGGTCTCCGAACATCTCACCGGCGTACGGGCTATCCTTCTTCGGTACGTAGAACAGCGAGCGATGGACACCGAAGAGCGATTCATTCCGTTCCAGCTCAGCAAGCGACCGCGTGAGAAGCGTCTCAAATGGCTGTACCCTCATCACATCAGACATCGTGCCCCCTCCGCGCTCCGTATACACGCAGGTTGTGGTCCCCCTGCCCCACCCTTACGTTTCACGTTTTACGCCTTACGTCTTGCGCCTCACCTTTTACCCTACCCCTTCTCCTCTCGCGCGTAGGGCACGCCCAGCGCTGCGGGGGGCCCCACGCGTTTCCGCAGCGTCTCCCACCACGTGGTGACGACCAGCACGACGATCGTGGCTATATATGGCAGCATGTTGAGCAGTGCCGCCGGAACGGTAGTCCCCGCAGCCTGCATGCGGAACTGGACCGCGTTGATCCCCCCGAACAACGCCGCGCCGACGACAGCCCGCAGCGGATCCCACATGGCGAAGATGACCAGGGCTACGGCGATCCAGCCGCGCCCACCAGTGATGTTCTCTGTCCATCCCCGTGTATAGGCTAGCGACAGGTGCGCGCCACCCAACCCGGCCAGTGCCCCACCGAGCATTGTGTATACATATCGGTTCACACCGACGCGAATTCCCATTGCGTCCGCTGTCTGCGGGTTCTCACCCACCGCCCGCACATAGAGGCCAGGGCGCGTCTTGTACAGGTACCAGGCCGCCAGGGGCACGCACAGATACAGACTGTACGTCAAGGCGTCCTGCTTGAAGAATGAATCTCCGACAATCGGCAGACTGGACAGGCCCGGGATCGGAATCCGTTCCAGGCTTGGGCCCACGAGCCCGACCAGACGGGTGCCCCCCGGCCCCGAACGCTGCCCCAGGAAGCTCGCCAGACCCGTGCCGAAAAGGGTGAGCGTCAGCCCGCTGACCACCTGATTCGCGCGCGTGGAGACGGAGAGAAAAGCATGGATCGAGGCCATCAGCGTCCCCACCAACAACGCCGTTACCACGGCGAGTGCCAGGCTGCCCGTATGATAGGCAACGGCGAAGGCAGAGACCGCACCCATCATCATCATTCCTTCGACGCCCAGATTCAGGATGCCCGACCGCTCCGTGTAGATCTCACCGATCGTCGCATACAGGAGCGATGTGCCAGCGCGGATCGTGATCGTGAGGATCGATGTCAACAGAGACACGCTCAGCATTGGGACTCCTCCACCAGCGACTCTTGGGGCACCACCGCTTCCTCGGGCGCCGCATGCATGATCCGCAGCCTATACTCCGCAAACAACGCCCCGCCCAACATCGGGAACAGCAGTGCCCCCTGCATGACGAGCCCCATCGCTGCCGGCAACCCCATCGCCATCTGGATCTGGTCTCCCCCCACCAGCAGGCCTGCCAGCAAGAGAGCCACCAGCAACACACCCCAGGGGTTCAGCTGACCCATCCACGCCACGATAATGGCCGTGTACCCGTACCCCACCGTGAGTCCTTGCTGCAAGCGTCGCATCACGCCCGTCACCTCGGAGGCACCCGCCAGGCCACAGAGAGACCCAGACACAAGCATAGCGACCACGATCAAGCGCGGGATATGGATCCCGACATATCGTGCCGCCTGAGGATTCTCGCCGGTGATGCGTAGCTCGAACCCCCATTTTGTGCGCTGAACGAGGAACCACAGAATCGCCGCGGCGATGATGGCAAAAACCAGGCCCAGGTGGGCGCGATCGTACAGGCGAGGCAGCCACGCGGCCTCCGGGAACCTGGCCGTGCCCGGGAAACCGTACCCGTCAGGATCTCGCCACGGGCCATGGTACACGTGCGAGACGAGGAGGATGGCGACGTAATTCATCATCAGCGTGGTGATCGTCTCATTAACCTGAAGATAGGCGCGCAGGGCAGCGGGAATCGCAGCCCACAGTGCCCCGGCCAACATCCCCAACAGAATGGTGACCGGCAACACCGACCACGGCGGGAGAACGTCGGATGCGTGGATTGCCACGCCCGTGGCGACCAATCCCCCCATCGCCAACTGTCCCTCAGCGCCGATATTCCAGAACAACATGCGGAAGGCAATGGAGACGCCTAACCCGGTGAGCATCAGCGGAATCGCCTTCACGAGTGTCTCGGCCAGCGCGTGTACGTCGCCAAACGCACCCACCGCCATCGCCGCATAGGCCGTCAACGGATTCACGCCAGAGACAAGCAACAAGCATGCCCCGAAGATCAGCGCAAAAAACAGTGACACAACGGGAACCAGCACCCTGATGCCGCGAGAGACGCTCTGGCGCTTCTCGAAGACAATCCTCACCTGTCGTCTCCTTCCCTCTCCGGCCGCTCACCAGCCATCATCAATCCAATGCGCTCGACGTCAGCCTCATCTGCGGGCATCATGCCCACGATCTGGCCCTCATAGATCACGGCTATCCGGTCGGAGACCTCGAGCAGTTCATCCAAGTCCTCCGATATCAGCAGCACAGCCGTCCCCCTGTCACGCTCCTCCAGCAGCTGCCCCCGTACCGTCTCCGTCGCGCCGACGTCCAGCCCTCGCGTCGGGTGCACGGCCACCAGCAGGCCCTCGCAGGCCGTCAGCTCACGAGCCAGGATCGTCCTCTGCAGATTGCCGCCAGACAAAAACTTCACCTGGGTCTCCGCGCTTGGCGTGACAATATCGAATCCCTCGATCAGACGCTGGGCGAAGGCCTTCATGCTGTTGAGGGAGAGAACGGGGCCCAGCGACAGGTCAGATTTCCGATACGCCTTGAGCGCCAGATTCTCAGCCACGGACATACCCCCGACCAGCCCCATTTCGACCCGATCCTCCGGAACGTGCCCCACCCCCGCCTCGATCGCGCGGAGCGGCGAGCAATTCGTGATGCGTCTGCCGTTCACGATCACCTCGCCCGCCTCAGCCTCGCGGAGGCCTGTGATCACCTCGGCCAACTCCCGTTGACCATTCCCCGCCACCCCAGCGATACCGACGATCTCACCGGCGTGAACCGTCAGTGACACCCCCCGCAGAGCCGGCAACCCCTTGTCATTGCGGGCCTTCACATTCTCCACCTTCAGCACCGGGTCACCGGGTTCACACGTGGTCTTATCCAATCGGAAGAGCACCTCCCTCCCGACCATAAGCCGAGCCAGCTCATCCGGGGACGTCTCCGCCGTTGAGCGCGTGGCCACGTTCCTTCCGTCGCGCAGTACCGTCACCCGATCCGCGAACATCATCACCTCTCTAAGCTTATGGGTGATAAAGATAGCCGCCCTCCCCTCTCTGACCACCTGACGCAACACCGCAACCAGATCCTCCACCTCTTGCGGTGTCAGGACCGCTGTCGGTTCGTCGAGCACGAGCACGTCCACGTCTCGATAGAGCAGCTTCAGGATCTCCACCCGCTGCTGCTCGCCGACTGAGAGCTGCCAGACATACGCATCCGGGTCGACCTTCAGCCCGTAACGCTCTCCCAACTCGTGCAGGCGACGCTTGACCTGACGGGGTTCTGGCCGGAAGGGGAGGTGCTCCAGGCCCAGGACGACGTTCTCGGCCACGGTCATCGTCTCCACCAGCATGAAGTTCTGGTGCACCATGCCGATGCCCAGGTCGTACGCGTCCCTGGGAGACCGAATCTCGACGAGTTGGCCCTCAACCATGATAGCCCCCTCGTCCGGCCGATAGAGACCGCTGAGCACGTTCATCAGCGTCGATTTCCCGGCTCCATTCTCGCCGAGCAAGGCCAACACCTCTCCCTGGTAGAGCGCCAAATCGACGTGGTCGTTGGCCAGCACCCCGGGAAAGCGCTTTGTGATGCCCACCATGCGAAGGATGGGCTCCTCTGATCTCTGTTCACTCATCCTCTGTCATCCTGCTCTTCCACGGTCCTGCAAGGAAAGGGGCAGAGCCTCTCCGGGCTCCGCCTGGCCCGCCCGCTCTGCCCAGTCCCCCGAAGCTGTCCTGCGCGCTACTCAGATATCTCGCCCACGACGCCTTCGACGAACCAGTTCACGTTCAGCATCTCCTCGTCGGACATGCACTCGCCGTCGGCAATGGCCTGGTTGCCGTCCTGATCGTTGATCGGGCCGCAGAAGACGTCCCAATCGGTGCCCGTGATCCGCTCTCTCTCCGCCTCAACCTGCTGGCGAACGTCGTCCGGCACCAGTGAGCTCATCTCAGCCAGGCGGACCACGCCTGACTCCAGACCACCCCAGAACTGGTGAGTCTGCCACGTGCCCTCGATGATGTCCTGCACGGTGTCGATGTAGTACGTGCCCAAGTTCCACTGCGCGCTCGTCAAGACCGTGTCGCCAACAAACTGGCGCATGTCGGAATGATAGCCGATGCTCAGCGCATCGCGCTCCGCGGCCGCCTTCTGTGGCTCCGTGGTGTCCTGGTGCTGGGCGATCATATCCGCACCCTGGTCCAGAAGCGCCTCGGCAGCCTCTCGCTCCTTCACGGGATCGTACCACGTATTCGTCCACACCACACGGACCTCGGCGTCAGAGTTGACCGACCGCACGCCGAGCGTGAAAGCGTTGATACCACGGATCACCTCCGGGATCGGGAACGCGGCGACGTACCCGATGATGTTACTGTCCGTCATCTCTCCAGCCACAATGCCCGACAGATAGCGCGGCTGATAGATCCGACCGAAGTAGGTCGCCATGTTCTCCCGCGTCATGTAGCCCGAGCAGTGCTCGAAGAGCACGTCAGGAAACTCCTCGGCCACCTCATACGTCGGTTCCATGTACCCGAAGGACGTCGTGAAGATCACGTCCCATCCTTCCTGGGCGTACTGACGGATAACGCGAGTGGCATCAGGCCCCTCAGGTACGTCCTCAATGTACGCAGTCTCGACGTCGTCGCCGAGCTCCTCCTCAAGCATCTTGCGACCGCGGTCGTGTTCGTACGTCCACCCCAGGTCCCCGGGAGGCCCAATGTAAACAAAGGCCGCTCTTACAGGTAGCTCGACGGCTGCACCTTCGCCCTCGGTGGGCGGTTCCGTTGGGGCCTCTGTCGCGGGTTCCGTGGGAGCCTCCGTTGGCTCTGGCGTCGCCGGCTCTCCACAGGCGGACAGCAGCAAGGCTGCGACGACCAAGACACCTATCGAACTCCAAAGACGCTTATTCATTCTTCACCTCCTATCAGGATATCGAGTCAAGAAGCTGCAGCTAAGATATGCGCTTTAGTAATTCCCTCATCCTGGGCACGCGCAATTACCGGCCAGAAAGAAGCCGGTCTAGTCCTCAGCCCAAGACCGTTAAGATGTGCAGAGGAATGGTCAGTTGACATCACCTCCTTGCCCCCAACCGGAAGGTGCACGAATCATATCATAATCCCCGACCCTTAGCAATGTCCATTCGCCAGGAGCGCGCACCCTATAGGCCTTCGAGGTTTCTGCCGGCCGCATCAGCAACCGTGAGGGCTGGCGAACGCAGGGCCAACCACCACGGCGTACCACTCAAGATCCGAGACTCCCGCCGCCGCAAACCCGCCTCTCTTACATGCCCGTGGGGATGTCCAGGAAGACGGTCTCGAGATCGAACTCGTCCTCCACGCTTCGCGCCAACGCCTTGACGCCCAGGGTCTCTGTGGCGTAATGGCCGGCGAAGAACACATTCAGACCGCGCTCAGCCGACTCGTGGAACGAGGCGTGATTCGTCTCGCCAGTGACGAAGGTGTCCAGCCCCTCCTCGGTCGCCTGATCCATCAACGATGCAGCAGCCCCCGAGACGCACCCGACGCGTTCGACCTCGTCTGGACCGTAATCGAGAACACGAATAGGCGGTCGGCTCAGCGCCTTTACCAGCCGCCCAATGAACCCCGGGATGTCCAGAGGAGGTTGCAATGTGCCAGCGACGCCGATTTCCGTTCCGTGATATTCGCCAAAGGGATGCGCATCCTCCAGCCCCAGGAGCCGCGCCAGTTCGGCGTTGTTCCCCACCTCTGGGTGAGCGTCCAACGGTAGGTGCACCGCGTAGAGCCCGCATCCTCCCTCAATCAACGTCCTTACCCGCTTGAGGTGAATCCCGGTCAAGAGCTTCGACTCGCTCCAGAAGAGCCCGTGGTGCACAACCAGAAGTTGCACCTCCTCGGCGACCGCCTGCTCAAAGGAGGTCTGACAGCCATCCACAGCGAAAGCGACTTTTGACACCTCATCAGGCCCCTCAACCTGAAGGCCGTTCTGAGACTTGTCCTCGATCTCCTCCACGCGCAGGGTGTCATTCAGGTACTCGACGAGTCTATCGCATTTCATCCCGCGATCCTTCCGGTAGAGACTGACTGCCGTCAGCTGGTACCAGGCGGTTCCGCCCAGGCGCCTTCAGCGCCGTGACCGCCTCACGCCACA
>CAYMHT010000032.1:0-25746 GCA_964390305.1 uncultured Anaerolineales bacterium | reverse complement strand
CGCAACGCTTGACAACGCCCATGAGCCATGGTATCCTCCCAGGCCAATACGTCCGCCTTCAAGGACAGATCCGTCTCTGGGTGGAGCCGCCTGAGCGAAATGGCCCTCGCTTCTAGGGCTGAGCTCGTAAGTCATTCCTGAGCGCCTCCCGGGTGTGTCAGCGACCGAGAGAAACATAGCCCACAACCTCGAGATCACTCTCGCAGAGCAGACCAGAAAAAGCACCGATGACTCTGGCACCAAACGCTTCGCTGGGCAGCGTCGGCTGCTTTTCCACAGACCTGAGAGGGATGATGCACAGCGGGAGTGAGCGACGTGCAGAGAATTGAACCGAGCGGGCTCTACCACACCAACATCATCGCCCGCTTCACCCTGGAGGCCATCGAAGAGATCGTGGGCAAGAGCGGCCTCAACGCCATTCTGAATCTGGCCGATTTGTCGCATCTAATCGACAACTATCCACCCGCAGACCTGGAGAAAGCGTTCGATTTTGCCGATTACTCGGCCCTCATGGGAGCCCTCGACGAGACGTACGGTCCCCGCGGGGCACGAGGGCTCCAGGTGCACGCCGGACGGGCCGCCTTCAATCGAGCATGGGAGAAGATGGAGGCCCTCGTGGGCGTGGAGGACCTCCCCCTCGGCGTCCTCCCCCTCAACGCCGTCCTCCCGGCTGTGGCCAAGGCTTTCACCCGATTCAGCGATCAGAGGAGCTGGGTGGAGGACGACGGCGACCGTTACCTGCACCATACCGATCCATGTCCTGTCTGCTGGGGCCGCACCGCCGACCGGCCCATCTGCTTCTCTGCCAAGGGACTGCTCCAGGAGGGGCTGCACTGGTTGACTGGAGGCCGCAGCTTTCGAGTCGATGAGATCGAATGCCTGGCCATGGGCGATGACAGCTGCACCTTCGCCATCCCAAAGGAGCCTGTGGGGTGACACCCGCATGGTCACTCGCCCTGATCCCACCATGAGAGAAGCACCGGAGAGGGCTATGAAGATCCTGATCGTGGAGGACCAACCGACCACCGCCGGCATGCTCCGCGCCTACTTCGAGACCCAGGGGTACGAGGTTGACACAGTCGGATGGGGAGAAGACGCCCTTGCCCTCGCCGAGAAGACAATCCCCGATCTGGTCATCCTCGATATTCGACTCCCAGACATCGATGGCTACGAGGTCTGCCGCCGACTCCAGGCCCACGAGCGAACGAAGCACGTTCCTGTCATCTTCCTGACCGAGAAGCGGAAAGAGAGCGCCAGGCTCAAAGGGTTGGACCTGGACGCCGTGGACTACATCAGGAAGCCGTTCGACATCCAGGAACTGCGGTGGCGCGTGCGTAACGTGCTCCAGCGGTCTCATGCCGGGCGCTCAAGCCATCACATCACAAAACTCCCCACGGGCGCGATAGTCGATGAGCAGTTGGCCGAGCTCTTGGGACGTCGCGACTGGGCCGCGCTCTCCGTGGGCCTCCACGGACTGAAGCAATTCTCCGACACGTACGGCCTGATGGCCCAAGACGATCTGGTCCGTTCTGTGGCAGCCATATTGACCCGCGTCAGAGACGATCAAGCGCCTGGTGCATTCATCGGTCACCTCGACACCGCCGATTTCTTGGTCGTCCTCGACCGAGGTCAGGTCGATCGCGTACAGCAGACGATCACAACGCGACTGACCGAAGCCCTCTCTCTGTTCTCCCCCCGCCCCCATCGGCCCGAGGCAGCTTCGAGCTTGCCACTGACCTTCTCCACGCAGGTGCTCAGACCACCCACACAACCACTCGAAGACGTGGAGGACCTGAAGGCAGCCCTGATCGACGCCAGAGAACGTCGCTCCACCAGTGGCCCATAGCCTCTTGACACGGAAAGCGTCGACGTCCTCACGATGGCGCACCCGCTGCGATCACCACTTACGTCCATGAAACCAACGATTGTCATCCCCACCTACAATGAGGCACAGAACGTCAGGCCGATGACCCAGGCGTTGCTGGCGCTGAACGTGCCCGACCTCGACGTCCTCATCGTGGACGACGAATCCCCCGACGGGACGGGACGCATCGCCGACCACTTGACGGTGGAATACCCCGGCCAGGTCCACGTGCTTCACCGCACCGATCAGCGCGGGTTGGGACGGGCTTACGTCGCCGGGTTCCGCTGGGCCCTCGAGCACGGAGCCGACGCCGTAGTTCAGATGGACTGCGACTTCTCCCACGCTCCTCAGGACGTACCTCGACTCCTCGCTCCCCTGGTCGAATACGACGTAGTCATCGGCTCTCGGTACGTGGAGGGAGGCGCAGTCGACGAGAACTGGCGGTTCGGGAGGGAGTTCCTCTCCTGGTGGGCCAACCTGTACACCCGATTCATCCTCAGATGCTCCATCCAGGATGTAACAGCCGGCTTCAAGGCCTGGCGGCGAGAGACCCTGGAGAGCATTGACCTCGACGCGATCCGTTCGCAGGGGTACATTTTCCAGGTGGAGATGGCCTACGTGGCAGGTCGACTCGGCTACCGCGCGCTGGAGGTCCCCATCTACTTCGAGGACCGCCACCTCGGACAATCGAAGATGACGATGCCGGTCAAGATAGAGGCCGCACTGGGGGTGTGGAGGATCTGGTGGCGCCACCGCCATCTGCGACCGAGCGACCGCCAGCCCGCATGACCCGTAAGCTGCTGCCCGATCTGGGCATCCTGATCCTGCTGTCCCTGCTTCCCCTTCTGCTCTTCGCCCCTGTCGCTCTGGGATCAAAGACCCTCCTGCCCGCGGACATTCTGTTCGCCGACCAGCCCTACCGCGCAGCGGCAGCCGACGTAGGGGTGTCCTACCCTCATAACCACCTCCTGGGCGACCTGATCCTCGAGAACTACGCCTGGAAGCAGTTCCTGATCGAGGCACTCCACAACCGCGAGCTTCCTCTTTGGGATCCTTACATCTTCTCCGGACACCCATTCCTGGCGAATGGCCAGCACTCAGCGCTCTATCCCCTCACCGTTCTCTTCTACGTCCTCCCGGTGTCGCGCGCCTACGGCGTCTTCGCCTGGCTGCAGCTGGGCCTTGCCGGCATGTTTGCCTATCTCTTCGCCCGCGTGCTTGGGATCCGACGCCTCGGCGGGGTTGTCGCGGGGATCACGTTCCAGTTCAGCGGGTTCATGACCGTCTCAGTGGTACATCCTATGATCATCGCTGGGGCATCGTGGCTCCCTTTCATCTTGGCCATGGTGGAACTGATCATGAGACAGCGGCCCGCTTTCGGGGGTCGGCCCACCTCTCTACCCTGGGCCCTCCTTGGAGCCGCAGGCGTGGGCTGTCAGATGCTCGCTGGGCACGCGGAGAACACCTACTTCGTGCTCCTGGCGACCGGGCTGTACGCCGCGTGGCGCCTGACGGGAAGAGCGCTGTCCAGCCAACCGTGGCGTGCGGTGAGCCACTGGCAGGAGGCAGCAGAACCCGTGGTGCGGCCGGGGCTCTGGCTGGTTCTGATGGCTGTCCTGGGTCTGGCCCTGGGTGCCGTTCAGTTCGTCCCGCTCTACGAGGTCGCCTCCACCAGCTTCCGCGGGGGCGAGGCGGCAGCCAGTCTGAGCCAGGTCAGACAATGGGCGTATCCCCTCCGCCGGGTGATCACCTTCGCCATCCCCAACTTCTTTGGCAATCCCGCCCATCACACCTTCTTCGATCTCTTCTCCTGGCGGCGCGAGGCAGCGCCGTGGCGGGACAACGGGCGCTATATCTACTGGGGGATCAAGAACTACGTCGAGGGAGGCGCCTATCTCGGCCTGCTGCCCCTGTTCTTCTCCGCCATAGCCATCGTCCGGTGGCTCAGGCCTCGTGTCTCGCACCTCATCTCTCCGGTCTCACCCGCTCACACGAAGCGCGACGCCGAAGACCAGCGTGGACAAGGGGCCATTCCCTTCTTCACCCTCCTGTCTCTCTTCTCTCTGGGCTGCATGTTCGGCACGCCCCTCTACGCGCTCGTCTACGCCCTGCCGCTGCTCAAACAGTCCCATTCTCCATTCCGCTGGGTCTTCCCCCTGACCCTCTCCGTCGCCGTCCTGGCAGGTTTTGGTGTCGATGCCGTGCGAAGGAGCAGAAAGCACCTTCGGCAGTCACAACCCGATACGCCGGATCTCCAATCTCGAGAACTTGATCCCCCTAGCCCCAGATTTTCTCGGGCTGGATCGGCAGATGTAGGCGCCCACACCGGAGTATCTAAGGTTGCTCCAGTCGGATCGTCAGATTCAGGCACCCACACCGGAGTATCTAAGAGTGCTCAGGTTGGATCGTCAGATCCAGGCACCCACGCCGGAGTATCCAGGGTTGCTCAGGTTGGATCGTCAGATCCAACCCAAGAGCCGGGATCTGACGATCCCCCGGGAGCCATCTCAGTTCTAAGCAACTTGTTCTTGCTGGGCGCCTCTCCTTCCCTGGTTACCGTCCTCGGAAGCCTCGCCTTCTGGGGGGGCCTGACCACCCTGACCGCCCTGGCTCTCAGTCGCGTCCTCTTCATCCACATCGAGCCGTTCGTGGAGCGTACCTTCCTGTCCCTGGCCGGCGCGCCTTCCGCCTTCCCCGATCACCGCGCTTTCTATTCCTACGAGCTGAAATGGGCCGTCGTCTTCGGCCTCCTCCTGACGGCCAGCGGCATCGTCCTCCGCATCAGCCGCTGCCCGATTTTCATCCGCACCAGGCCCGTGTGGGAGGTCGCGGCCGTGGGCCTCCTGGTGGTCGATTTCCTCACCGTTGCCACGGGCTTCTACCCCGCCCTCGAGCCGGCGCTTCTCGATTACACGCCGCCCGTCGTCGATTTCCTCAAGCAGGATGATTCTCTCTGGCGCTACGCGACCTTCACGCCACCCGGCACCACCAGGACGATGCGCCCGAACGTGGGCATGTTCCACGACCTCCAGACGGTGGCCGGATATGACTCGGTATTCACCGGCCAGTATCGCGACTACATGGCCCTGATCGAACCGCAGGACCTGACACAGTACAACTTGATCGCCCCTTTCCGCGAGTACGCCAGCCTGGACAGCCCCCTCACCGACCACCTCAACGTCAAATACGTCATCACCGAGGCCGAGATCGAGAGCCCCAGGTACCAGGAGGTCTACCAGGACCAGGCCGTCCGCGTCTACCAGAATCTGGGAGCGATGCCCCGTGCGTTCACACTGCCGACCTCGGCCACCGTGCACACAGAGGATTTCGAATCGACAGTGCAGACCTACGATCCTCGTCATTACGTGATCCTCGAGGGCAAAGGATGGACCGGGAGTTCGAACGCCCCCGCGGCGCGTAAACACGTTGAGCAGTCTATCGCCAGCTATGCCATCAACGAGGTCTTCATAGACGCCGACGTGACGGAGTCCAGCTGGCTCATCCTCGCTGACGCCTACTTCCCCGGCTGGAAGGCCTTCGTCCGCCCGCGAGGCGCCACCGAGGCCCAGGAGAAGGAGCTCGAGATCCAGCGGGTGAACGGGACTTTCCGAGGAGTGGTCTTGGAGCATCCCGGATCGTGGACCGTGCGTTTCAAGTATACGCCGAACAGTGTGAAGGTGGGCGCCTTCGCCAGCTTCATCGCCGGGATGACGGGCCTCTTCCTCGCCGGGCTCTACATCTGGCGCTTCTTCTACCGCGAATCGGAGGATGTTGACACCGTCCAGCGCGTGGCCAAGAACTCCGTCGCCCCCATCGTCCTGAACTTCTTCAACCGACTGATCGATTTCGCCTTCGCCGCGCTGATGGCCCGTATCCTCGGCCCCGCCGGGATGGGCCGCTACTTCACCGCGGCCAATATCTACCTCTGGTTCGACACCCTGGCCAACTTCGGCCTCGACATGTATCTGATGCGCGAGGTGGCCCGTGAGCAGGGACGCACCCGTCAGATCTTCGCCAATACGACCTTGCTGCGCCTCCTGCTCTTCGTGGGGGTGCTTCCCATCCTCGGTGGCTTCCTGGCCGGCCGGCAGGCGCTCCAGAACCCCCTCACCAGCGACACGGTGTGGGCCACCGTCCTTCTCTACCTCGGCCTGTTGCCGGGCACCCTAGCCAACAGCTTGACAGCGCTTTTCCGTGCGTTCGAGAAGCACGAGTATCCGGCCGCTATCCAGACCGTGACAACCATCATCCACGTCACCCTGGGAACGCTGGCTCTGGTAGGCGGCCTCGGGATCTTAGGACTGGCGGGCACCTCCATCCTCACCAACATCGCGACCGTGGTCATTCTGGCGGTCCTGGCGTGGCGCACGATTCAGCCCGAGCTCCCCCCCGATCGGGTCCATCTTTCATGGCCTCTGCAGCGGGGTATGCTCGGGGCCAGCTGGCCGCTCATGGCCTCCCTCCTGCTGCAGTCGCTTTTCACCGGGGCCAACGTCGTGCTGCTGCAGTTCTTCCAGGGCGATGACGCGGTCGGGTGGTACAACGCCGCCAGTAAGTGGGTGATGAATATGCTCAACATCATCCCCTCCCTCTTCACCTTTGCCGTCTTCCCCGTCCTCTCCCGCCAGGCGGCCGAGGACCGGGACCGCCTGCGGCGCTCTTACCGCATCTCGGCCAAGTTACTGACCATCCTCGCGCTGCCGACGGCCGTGCTCATAACCCTGATGGCCACGCCCATGGTGTGGGTGCTGAGCGGACCACGCTACCTGCCTCACGGAGCCATAGGCCTGCGACTTCTGGTCTGGTCGATCGTCTTCGGCTGGATCAACAGCCTGACCAACTACGTCCTCATCGCCCTCAATCGCCAGCGGTACGTCGTCTGGGCTTCAGCGGCCCGCGTGGGCTTTGCCCTGGTAGCGAATCTGCTGCTCGTGCCCCGTTTCAGCTACGTGGCGTCAGCGTGGGTCATCATCGGCGGGGAGCTCGTCCTGGCCTTGCTGTTCGCCCTCGACCTCCACCGCCAGATTGGATCGGTGGCCTGGGGCGAGGTGCTGGGCCGTCCTGGCCTGGCTGGGCTGGCCATGGGTGCGGTCGCCTGGGCCGTCGGAACCTACAGCCGACCTGCGGCCGTGCTGTCCAGCCCCCTCGTCTACGTCGCGGCGCTCATCGTCTTGCGGGTTCTGACACCTGAAGAGAGAAGCCAGCTCGTCTCTCTGATACCGGCACCGCTCCGCAAGGCATTCAGGAGAGCAGCCTGGGGAAAGACAAAGGCATCCTGACCGTGAGAGAGACACACAGGGATATCGGGGAGGTCCTCCCGATCCCTGTCGTACAGGAGAACAGGAGCTACATTGAACGGGATCCTTAAACCACTTCGAATTCTCTGGGAGAGATTGACCGAGCAGGGAGTCCGCGTGACCGCACTCTGGGCCGCCGATCACCTGGTGCGTATCGTCACGGGTGCCCCTATCCAGGATGCGAGCCAGGTCACACCGTCCCTCCACGTCGGGGGTCAGTACCATCAGCGGGGCTGGCGACGCCTTAGGGAGCGAGGCGTCACCTCCGTGGTCAACATGCGAACGGAGTTCGACGACGAGGCAGCGGGGATCGCACCCCCACGATATTTGCATCTCCCCACCGTCAACGACAGACCGCCATCCATCGAACATCTAGACGTCGGGGTCGCGTTCATGCAGAGCGAGATCAGCAACGGGGGCGGCGTCTACGTCCACTGCGGAGCCGGGGTGGGCCGCGCGCCTGCCATGGCCGCAGCCTACCTGGTCAGCACCGGCCTGACCGCTCGCGAGGCATGGGAAAAAATCCGGGAGGCACGTCCCTTCGTTCGCCCCAAACCAAGCCAGGTCGCTCAGATCCAGCGGTTCGCCGAGCGCCTCGACCTCAAGGACTGAAGCGAAAGAGGCAGACGTCGCCGTCTTCGATCTGGTATTCTCGACCTTTAATCCGAACCAGGCCCTGGTCGCGGGCGACCTGCCAGCTGCCCGCTGCCCGCAGCTGCCCAAACGGAATCACCTCCACCCGGATGAAGCCCTCCTCCATCTGGCTGTGGACTTCGCCGGCCGCTTCCGGCGCCCTGGTTCCACGCTCAATCGACCAGGCCCGCACTTCCTCTCCGCCGACGATCGTGAAGAAGGTGATCAGATCCAGGACCTGGTAGCCTGCTCTTGCCAGCCTCTCCAGCCCTGAACGCTCCAGCCCCACCTCGGCTCGATAGGCAGCCGCCTCTTCCGCCGGCCACTCGCTCAACTCGGCTTCGAGCTCGGCACATAGGACGACGTGACCAGCCCCCTCCTCGTCCGCCAGCTCCGCCACCGCCCCCGCCCTCGGCCCTCCGTCCGGTAGATCTTCCTCCGCGACGTTAGCCACGTAGATCCGCTTCTTCGCGGTGAGCAGCTGCAGTTCTTTCGCCAGTTGCGGCCTCGCACCGCCCCGCTCTACCCACGACCGCGCCCGCTGGCCGGTTTCCAGATACTCCCGAAGCTCTCCCAGTGTCTCCAGCTCCGCGCCATAGTCACGAGGCCTGGCTTTTGCTGCCGAGCGGACCCTCTCCATTCGGCGCTCCACCACCTCCAGATCGGCCAGGATCAGCTCCAGGTCGAGCACCTCGGCGTCGCGCACCGGGTCCACCTCCCCCGCGACGTGTGCCACGTCGGGGTCGGTGAAACAGCGACAAACCACCGCCACGGCGTCAACAGCTCGGATGTGTCCGAGGAACTGATTGCCGAGCCCCTCCCCGCGGTGCGCGCCTTCCACCAGACCGGCGATGTCCACGAACTCCACCGTCGCCGGCGTGACTCGCTCGGGGCCCACCATCTCCGCCAGCACCGCCAATCGGGAGTCGGGAACAGGCACCACACCCCGGTTCGGCTCGATCGTCGTGAACGGATAGGAAGCCACCTCAGCACCCGCATTCGTGAGTGCGTTGAACAGCGTCGACTTGCCCACGTTCGGCAGCCCCACAATACCGATCTGCAATGGCATGCACCGCTCCTTTGCTCGTCAGCCCGTAGACCTGCTGAGGGGGAGGCTGATGTAAAAGGTGCTCCCTTCATCGAGCTCACTGTCCACCCAGACCTCACCCCCGTGCCGCTCGACGATAGACTTCACGATGGACAGCCCGAGACCGGTGCCGGAGACACTGGGCACGTCGCGGCGCTTCACCCGGTAGAACTTCTCGAAGAGACGCACCTGATCCTCCGGAGCGATGCCGATACCCGTGTCGGAAACCATGACCACGGCCCGTCCCCTCCGATCCTCTCTCCGAACCGATAGCCCGACGCTCACCGTCCCCCCGCTCGGCGTGTACTTCACCGCGTTGTCAACCAGATTGCCGATGGCCTGGCGAAGCAACGCCGCGTCGCCAGACACAATGGCGACCCCCTCCGCTCCCGAATCCGACCGGTCAAGCGGCTCCGTCCGCAGCGTGACGCTCTTTGCAGCCGCGCGGGCCCGCATGCTGTCCACGGCCTCGGCCACGATGGCCCCCAGATGGCAGGGCTGAGTCTCAAGGCCGACGCCCGCCTCGATGCGGCCCAGGTCAAGCAGGTCATCCACCAGCTCGCTCATCTGACTCACGCCGCGGAGAATCTTCTCCACGTACTCCCGCTGTTGCTGATTCAGCTCCCCGACCGTAGGTAGCATCGTCGTGTACCCGCGCATAAAGGTCAGAGGTGCTCGCAAGTCGTGGGACACCGTGGCCACGAAGTCGGACTTGAGCTCATCGAGCTCTTTCAAGTGCGTGATGTCGCGCATCACCGCCACCCGGCCAAGACGCTCCCCGTCGGCGCTCAAGATCGCGGAGACGCTGGCGTAAAGCGTCCTCCCGTCCGCCAGAGACAGCTCTCGGGTCAGCGCTTCACCCAGATCGAGCGGCTCCCTGAACACGTTGACCAGCGTCTCGGGCAATGGAGACTCGTCGACTCTCCGGCCTGAAACGTCACCAGCCTTGGTGTCGAACGCCCTCTCCCCGGCCGGGTTCATCAGCAGAATGCGGTTCTCGCGATCCGTCACCAAGACTGCATCGGTCGTGCTGGCAAGAATCGCCGCCAGTCGCCTCCTCTCCCCTTCCGCGGACTGGAAGAGCCGGGCGTTCTCGACCAGCACCGCCGTCTGGCCCGCCAACGTCGACAGGAGATCGATGTCGGACTCGTCAAACAGCCGCGCGGTCCGGTACCCGACCCACATCACCGCGGGCATCTGTTCCTTCGTCCGGATCGGCAACGCGACCACGGCCTTTACCGGTCCCCTGAGCGCCTCGCGACCCATCAGAGACCGGGCGCGGCGCAAGTTCTCTATCACAAGAGGCCGCCTCATGCTCTTGACTGCCGTGGCCAACGCCTCGTCAAGATTCCCTAGGCCATCGTACGGCTCGCCCCGCGACATTGTCACGTACGGCTCACCGTCCGCAGAGAGGAACACGATTCGGGCCACCTGCGCCCCCGCCGCTCTCAGCGCCCCTTCCAGAATAACCGGTACCCCATCCTGCAGTTCCAGCGTCGCCGAAACCGACTGGCTGACCTGCAGCAACAGGGAGAGGTCCTCCATGCGATCTTTCAGCCGGACCCGCATGTCCTCAAACGCGTCCCCCACGCGAGCGACCTCGTCCTGCCCGGGAATCTCCACCCGGCGTGAGAGATCGCCCTCGGCGATCCGATCAGCCGCGGTCGCCAGTTCCTGGAGCGGCTGGGTCAGCCAGTTGGTGACAAGCGAGATGACGACCACCAGCCCCCCACCGAGCAAGAGCTGCAGGCCGAGCAGGGGCGTGGCAATCTGCCGGGCTTGCTCCAACACGACCTCATAGGCCAGGCGGATAACCACAGTCCACGGGTATCCCTCTACAGGGAGGTGGAACACCAGCTCACGCGTGTTGTCGCGGGGATTGCGGCTTCTGTGCGCCCAACCGCCCAGCGCTGTGGCCAGGTGAGAGCCCTCCTCCCCGCCTTCATGCTCGGTCAGCAACAGGTTCGCATCGGGATGAGCGACGATCTTTCCCTCCGAGTTGACCACGAACCCCTCACCGCGCGCAGCCGCCCACTGGAGACCCGCCAATAGACGGCCGATGATCGGGTTGAGCTCGAGTTGAGTACGACCTACAAGCATGCGCGACGGCGTCTCGCTCTCGTCCATCGTCTCAGGACGCGACACCGGTGCCAGGAACGACTGGACGACCAACCCTCTCCCGGAGCGATGGACAGAGCTGATCTGCGTCGCTCCACTCTCCAGCCCCCTCCTCAACAGGGTCTGCTCCTGAGGCGTCAGTTCTGGATCCCCCCTCGGGGGTGGTGGATACATGGCCAGGCATCGGCCATCCACGTCGAACAGAAGTAACTCGTCGAAGAAGATGACCGTCCGGATATCTCTCCCCAGCACAGCCTCCAGCGCGGCCTGATCGGCCTCCCATAGCCCGGCGTCACTCGAGAAGCCTGACAGCAGGCTCTGCCCCGTCTGGATGTAGTACGGAATGCCATCGGCGGCGGTGTTCGCATCCCTTGCCATCTGTTCCACCGCTTCGGAGATCGCAAGGCGAATTGCCGTCGCCGTGACAGCGTACACAAGCACGACGGTGATGAGGCCAATCAAAGGCACGAATAGGAACAGCAACCGACGGTTCAGCGTACGACTGTAGGGCGGAGCCCGCCGGGCCACTCGCGCCGGGCGAGACCGCGGCCGGAGCAAGTACACGCTCTGGACGACCACGGCCGCGACCAGACTCTCAAGAAGCAGAGCGCTGAAATACGGCCCGGTCAGTGCCAACGCGTAGTCGAACCCCGACAGTCCCGAGCTGGCCACGTGAGCGAAGCACGAGACCAGAAGCAGGATGGCCGCAAAAGGCGTCATCAACGGGAGCGCGACCACCGGCTGGCGGGCGATGAGAGGCAGACGTCCCCGGTAGTCCTGACGGAGAAGAAATCCCACCAGGAAGCCGAAAAAGGCGAGGTGGAATGGGTCAGCAACACCACCCGTCGTGGTGCCGGCCCGAAGAACTCCCTTGACCAGGCCCACCAACAGCCCTGGTCCAGGACCCAGCCACGCACCCGCAAACGCAATCGGCAGCGCGCCGAAGAGCGAGGCAAAGGGCTTGGGAGGGGCAAACGGAACACCCGGAGGCGGCAACAGGTTGCGGGCCGAGAACCTCACCACAAACAGGTGCTCGGTGAGCAGAAGAGCCAGGAGACACCCGAAGAGCATCAGGTGCCCTCGGCGATCCAGCTTGGCGAAGTCCCGGCGAAAGCGGTAGAGGATGCCCAGGCTCAGGAGCAACTCTAGCGCAAGGAGCGCGTACTCCCAGCCGTTCGGCTCCAGAAAGGCGAGTTGCGCCCAGGGTCTCCAGATCTCAAATTCCATGGGCCTGGCCACTGTATCAGGAAAGGCGACTACTTGCGGCATTATAGCATAGCCACCGATTTACTCCAATCCCGCCTCCCTCCGCACCGGATCCCTCCCTCAGGACAACGCTCCCTTCGACACCGTCCCCTCTCCACACACCTCGCACAACACCCACCGCCAGCCGGGGAGCAGCGTGCCGAGAATGCCGAACCAAGAACCCAGCTCCCCTTGCTGACGCTACTCCGCGAAGGTATAATCCGTGCACACTGGCACAACCACCCCGTAGGAGAGAACATGGAGATCGAAGTCGCTGTCGCCAAGGTCGGCAAATGGGCCACCAGCCAGAGCGGAGATACGCTGGAGATGATCGAGCGCCCGCAGGGCGGCTTCTCCTTCGTCCTCGTAGACGGTCAACGGTCCGGGAGAGCGGCTAAAGCGATCAGCAACCTCGTAGCCCGAAAGGCCATCTCGGAGCTCGCAGAAGGCGTCCGCGATGGCGCAGCTGCCCGCGCTGCCCACGACTACCTCTACACCTACAGAGGCGGGCAGGTGTCGGCCACCCTCAATATTCTCTCCGTCGATTTGGTCACCGCGACCCTCGTGCTCTCCCGCAACAGTCATTGCCCCATCATCGTGGTGACCCAGAAGGCAGGCATGACGTTGCTCGATGAACCGGCGGAGCCGATCGGTACTCGACGTCGCACCAAACCATCCATCACCGAGCTACCCTTGGACCCAGGCACGTTGGTCGTCGTCTACACAGACGGATTGGAGCGAGCTGGCGCGCGATCGACGCAGGTCTTCGACATCCCGGAGGCGGTGCGCGAGCTCATGTCCCAGGCCGAGACGACCGCACAGCGCATTGCCGACAGCCTGCTCAAGCGCGCCCTGACGTTGGAGGAAGGGCGACCTCGCGATGACATCAGCGTCCTCGTCCTCCGCATCACAGAGCGGCCCGTTGAGGACGAGGTACGTCATCTGAACCTCCGGGTGCCTCTGTAGGGTGACGGAGGAGACCCGCGCTCACCATGTGTGGCCGAGAGAGGCGTTGTCCAGGACGCTTGTGCGTGGACTCGTCGGAGAGCGTATCACACCGGGTTCTCCCCTGAGCCGGAACCATTCCTTGAGTTGAGCGACAGGTCGAAGAATAGGGCATCCCCAGATGAGCGCCCCGTGATTGCCGTGGTGGGCCCTTGCGCCTCCGGCAAATCGACGCTCGTCAAGGCGCTCCGGGAGCGAGGCTACAACGCCCGGGAGGTCACCCAGGAGCACTCCTACGTCCAGACCATGTGGCAGCAGATCGCCAGTCCCGACCTGCTCATCTACCTGGAGGTCTCCCAGGACGTCGCCGCTCGACGCCGCGCCGCGGAGGCAGATGCTGCCTGGTGGGACGAGTCGAAACGCCGGCTTCAACACGCACGTCAGCACGCCGATCTCCATGTCGAGACCGACGATCTAACCACAGACGAGGTCTTGCACGTCGTGTTATCATTCCTCGAACACCACGCCGGCTGAGTCATCCCCCTGGATCGGACACGCCGAGCCCCACCCCGTCCCTCGTCCAGCGACCACCCCCAACCCCGTCATTCCGACCGGAACGCTCGGTGTCTGATCCTCCCCCCATACCGCGGTCACCAGCTCACGTACCATCACCACCCTGATCATAAACGACCGTGAAGTGGAGGAACCTCCTATGGAGCCCCTCGACGCCCTCCGCCCTTCCACTCCCCCCACCGCCAATCAAGTGGTGTTGCGACTTCCGCCTCATGAAGGTATAATATCGCCGTGCAGCGACGAAGCGGCCAAGGGGTATTCGCCTTCTGAGCGTTACAACGAGATCTAAACACGGCGGGCGCAGAGACGCCCGTTCTTTTTCTGACTGAGAGACCACTATGGATTGGGTTAGCATAGCGTTTTGGCTGGGCGGGACGCTCATCGTCATGCTCGGCCCGATTCTTCTGATTCATGAGTTGGCTCACTTCATCTTCGCGAAACTGGCTGGCGTTCGCGTCGAGGAGTTCGGCTTTGGATTTCCGCCGCGCCTCCTCAGCTTGTGGCGGGGCAGGGGTTACCTTAGGATCGGCGGCACGCGAGTGGAGGTGCCCCTCGTGTTCAGGCTCCCGCCCGGGTTGGAGAAGGGCGACTGGGTGGACGCCACCACGACCCGCCGCGACGACGGATCCTACGTTCTGGAACGCCTCAACGTCCCTGACTCCGACGCCGATCGCCCCATCCCGAAAAGTGAGCCGGTCGGCGAAGGCGCACAAGACGCACACGATGTGGACGGCCTACACCTGCGAGGCGTGGTCACCGAGTTGGAGCCCGGCACCCTCTACAGCCTCAACCTGCTCCCTATGGGAGCGTTCGTGAGAATGACTGGCGAGGAAGACCCCTCGGATCCCCGCAGCCTGGCGGCTCAGCCAAAGCGGTGGCGGCTGGCCGTCATGGCCGCAGGCCCCGTGATCAACATTCTTGCAGCGCTGTTGCTCCTCGTTGGGGCCTACACCAGCGGTGTTCCCACCCGGTGGCAGGTGAAGATCACCGAGGTCGTTCCCGAAACCCCCGCCGAACGGGCCGGGCTGCAGCCCGGGGACCTGATCCTTTCCGCCGACGGCGAGCCCATTGACGAAGGATTGACTGAGTTGCACGAGATTATCCAGGCCGCCCCGGAGGAGACCGTCGAGCTCGAGATCAAGCGGAGCGGAGAGACACGATCTCTGACAGCCACGCCGGAACGCCGCGAGGGCAGTGGATTCCTCGGCATCATGATGGCACCTTGGCCCGACCAGACTGCACTCCGCCGGTACACGGTGCCCGGCGCCTTTAGAGCCGGCGGAAGGGATCTCGTCAGCATAGCCAGGACCACCCTGGAGTTACCCATGATGTTGATTCGGGGTGACGTTAGCTCGGAGGAAGCACGTCCCACCAGCGTGGTGGGCATCAGCCAGATTATGACCTTCTCCCTGCAGCAGAGCATCGAATGGGGGGTAGCGTTCCCGGCGCTCCAGACCGCATCGCTGATCAGCCTTGCCCTTGGACTGACGAACTTGCTGCCCCTACCCGCCTTGGACGGTGGACGGATCCTGTTTGTCCTCGTCGAAGCGATCCGCGGGCGTCGCATCCCTCCTGAGCGCGAGGCAGTGATTCACTTCATTGGGATGCTGATCTTGGTCAGTCTGATGCTTCTGGTCATGCTCCAGGACTTCCTGCACCCCATCATCCCCTGGTCGCTTCTGAAGTGAGGAATACGATGAGCCGCATGAACAGACCACTTCTGACGCTCCTCGACGAGCTGCGGGAGACGGTCCACAAGCCCGACCCGGCTTCCCTCTACTACCTCTCCAACCTCCACACCGAAGAGGCCGAACGCGTGTGCGAGGTATGGAGAGAGCTGCCCACGGACTTGCGTCTGGAGCTCACGTCTTGGTTGGTCGAGATGGCTGAGGCGGACTTCACGCTGAACTTCAGCGCCATCTTCCGTCTGGCGATGAACGACGAAGATGCCAGGGTGCGGGAGGCCGCGATCGACGGGCTGTGGGAGGAGGAGGATGTGCGTCTCGTGCCAGGCCTCGCTCAGCGCCTGCGAGAGGACGAGTCGACCAACGTGCGCGCAGCCGCCGCCAAGTCACTGGGACGCTACATCCTGCTGGGCGAGCTGGAGAAGATCCGGCCCAAGCCCCGTCGCACGGCCTATCAGGCCCTCCTGGAGGCCTACCAGGCACGCGACGAAGATGCCGAGGTGAAACGGAGAGCATTGGAGTCGCTCGCTTACGTTTCGGACGACACCGTCGTCGCCTCCATTCAGGAAGCCTACGCCTCGTCCACCGAGAAGGTGCGCGCCAGCGCGGTCTTCGCCATGGGACGGAGCGCCGACACCCGCTGGGAGCAGGAAGTGAAGCAGGAGCTCTTCAGCACTAACCCGGAGATGCGTTACGAAGCGGCCCGTGCCTGCGGTAAGCTGCAACTCTCCGAGGCCGTGTCCATGCTGGAGGAGCTGACAGAGGACGCCGACGTCGAGGTGCAGCAAGCCGCAATCTGGGCATTAGGACAGGTTGGCGGGGACAGGGCACGACAGATCCTCGACTACTACTGCCGCGTGAGCGATGAGGTGCTTCGCTCCGCCGCCGAGGCCGCCGTCAGGGAGTTCGAGTTCCTCCACGGCGACCTTGCCGACGTCTTCGCCGACCTCGCCGAGGAACCCTACTGGTAGGCAGGTACCCCTTGCGCATCCCAGGGCCCCGCTGGCAAGTCATCGCCCTTCTGACAGCGATCATTGGATGCCTGCTGCTACCCCCCCTTTCGACCTCCGCCGGCGGCATAACCGTCGCCCGACAGGGTGTTGAGCACAGCTTTGCCCAGCAGATCACTTTCACGCTGGAGGCGACTTCCGACACGGAGATCACCGAGGTCTATCTCTTCTTCCGCGCCGCGGACGACGACACCGAGAAGGCAAACGTACCAGTTGAGAGGCCCGCGCGCGAGGTCAGCGTCAGACACACGCACGACGCAGGGCTGTACCCCCTGCCTCCGTTTGCCGACGTCACCTTCTGGTGGCAGATCGAGGACGCCGGCGGCAGCCGCCTGGAGACAGCCCCCGAGCAATTCAAGTATACGGACAACCGCTTTCAGTGGAGGAAACTGAGCGCCGGCGGTGTCACCATCCACTGGATTGAGGGGGAGGGAGATCCGGCTTACGCCCAGACAGCCCTCGACATCGCACAGGCTAGCCTCAACCAGGTCAACGCAGAGCTGCGCGCTCCATTGCCAGATCCCCTCGACATCTATATCTACGACTCGGAGCACCACCTGGAGGCGGCGATGACGCTCAGTGGCCGGGAATGGGCTGGAGGACAGGCACGGCCCGAGCTCGGTGTCGTGGTGATTGCTGTCCCCCCAGAGCAGGGCTACACCTCCCGGATGAAACGGTATCTACCCCACGAGATTACTCATCTCCTGGTTTATCAGCTGACGACGTCCGAGGGCTACAGGCACGTTCCCACGTGGCTGGACGAGGGTCTGGCGACGGCCAACGAGCAGCTCCCGACACCTGAGCATGCACTGATGTTGAAGGAAGCCTATGAGGCAAATCAGCTTCTCCCCCTGAGAGAGCTGTGCGTCCCCTTCTCCGCCAGCTCCCGCACCGCAGCCCTATCCTATGCCCAGAGCGGCAGCGTGGTGAGGTTCATTCGTGAGGAGTATGGCGCCGACGGGATACGCAGGCTGTTGGCGGCGTACGCCGATGGCGCCAGCTGCACCAGCGGGGTGGAGGAGGCCCTGGATGTGGACTTCAACAGGCTCGAGAGCGCCTGGCGCGCCAGCCTCAGACCTCAGTCCGATTGGAGAGCGTGGTTCGACCAGGTGGACGTGTGGATAGGTCTGTGGCTGTTGAGTCTCTTGGTCGCCGTTCCGATGATCGGGGGAATCCGTCGCCGACGTAGTCGGTGACCCACAGCGCAAGGAGAGCATAGAGCTGTCCGACGTGGACGACGTCATCGTATTGGATCTGGAGACTCAGAAGATCGCCAGCGAGGTGGGCGGCTGGAGCAACATCCGCGACATGCGCCTGGCGGTCGGCGTGACGTATCACGCCGCTCAAGGCATCTATTCCGTCTACCTGGAGCAAGATGCTGAACGACTCGTCGATGCCCTGCTTCAAGCAGACTTGATCGTCGGTTACAACCTGCTCCGCTTCGACTACGAGGTCCTGCGCCGCTACACCGAGGACCCCCTACTCGACTTGCCCACGGTCGACATGCTGCACGATATCTACCGCACGTTGGGCTGGCGCCTCAAATTGGACGACGTGGCCGCAGCGACGCTGGGCGAAGGAAAGAGCGCCGACGGCCTGCAGGCCGTCCGTTGGTTCCGCCAGGGACAGATCCAGAAGGTCATCGACTACTGTCGACGGGACGTCGACGTGACCTGGAAGATCTATCGGTTTGGCCAGCAGCATGGCCACGTCAGATACCGCGACCGCAACTGGCGCATGCGCAAAGTGCCGGTAAGATGGTAGAGCAACCAGCCTTCGAAGCCAGCTACTTGGCCCTGCACCGCTCCGGCGAGTTAAAGGAGCGGGTAGAGAGCGCCCATGAACACCTGCACAACTGCGGTCTCTGCGGCAGGGAGTGCGGCGTGGATCGCACCAGAGAGGATCCGAAAGACCTGGGAGCGTGCAACACCGGCCTCCACGCCAGGGTCGCCAGCCACGGCCCCCACTTCGGGGAGGAGGATCCACTGCGCGGGTATCGAGGGTCTGGGACCATCTTCTTTGCCTGGTGCAGCCTGAGCTGTCAGTACTGTCAGAATTACGATATCAGCCAGCAGGGACATGGTCGAGAGGTCAGGTCAGGTGAGCTGGCCAAGATGATGCTCTCGCTCCAGGAACGCGGCTGTCACAATATCAATCTGGTGACACCTACCCACGTCACGGCCCAGATCCTCGACGCCCTGCTCATCGCTGCCGAAGAGGGTCTCCGCCTGCCGATGGTGTGGAATACCGGTGGCTACGACTCGCTCGCCGCGCTGCAGCTGCTCGACGGCGTGGTCGACATCTACATGCCGGACATGAAATACGCCGACGCGGACGTCGGCCTCAAGTACTCAAAGGTGAAACGGTATCCGGAGGTCAACCAGACAGCGGTCAAGGAGATGCACCGCCAGGTCGGCGACCTCGTGATGGATGAGCAAGGCGTCGCACAGAGAGGTCTCCTCGTGCGCCACCTCGTGCTTCCCGAGGGGCTGGCAGGCACACCCGAGGTCACGCGATTCCTGGCCGAAGAGGTGTCGCGCGATACTTACATCAACGTCATGGATCAGTACCGACCCTGCTATAGAGCCATGGACATGCCCCCGCTCGACCGCCGCATCACCCGAGAGGAGTTCAACCAGGCCATGGACCAGGCTCGCGAGGCCGGTTTGCACCGCTTCGACAGACGAGAGCCACGTTTTCTTCACATCTTCAGGTAACCAGGAGAGAGGAGGAACGACATGACCGACAGCTCAGCCCCCCAGGCTCGTGTGCACGCCAGGGTCTTCGGCCGTGTCCAGGGCGTCAACTTCCGCTACTACACCACCCGCACGGCCCGGCGCCTGGGTCTGACCGGTTGGGTCGCGAACCGCAGAGATGGCACGGTGGAGGCCGTCGCCGAGGGGGAGCGCTCAGCCCTGGATGAGTTCGTCGACTTCTTGCACCGCGGTTCGCCAGCTGCATCGGTGGACGAGGTGGATGTCGACTGGGGAGATCCCAGCGGGGGCTTTGATAGTTTCAGGGTGCGCTACGTATGAGAAACAACCCTCAGCGCTTGGCCTGGACCATCCTCTTGGGTTCTTTCTTCCTCTGTGTCGCCCTGGCGGTGATGACGCCGCTGAGTATGCGCTGGTACGTCCGCAATGCCCGCACGAATCAGCAAATTAGCCTCGACGTTCATAGAGCCCCGCTGAGTCTTGTCCGCGGTGGCCACGGGTGGCCCCGCTCCGTCTCCGAGGACACGGACAACATCCCCCCGGGCAGCAGGATAACAGCGCCCAATGCGGCCTCCGGTCAACTGATTATTCGGGCACCTCAGTCACAGGACGCGGCCCCGGTAGCCACCGTTCAGCTATACGACGATACAGAGTTGGTCCTGTCATCCGCCCGATCGCCGCGATTCGCCGCAAGCCATCTCCCCCATACCGTCGCTCTGAGGATGGAGGCTGGTCGCGTGCGGATCAACGTGTTTGGCGACAACGACAGACCGAGAGTCGTGGAGGTGCACACGGCCCAGGGCCTGGTCACGCTCAAAGAAGGCAGCTACGAGATCAAGATCAACGCGACGACCGACGTCACGGTGCGCTACGGTCAGGCGGACGTGGTCAGCGAGTCTGGAGATTCCCTCTCGCTCGGTCCCAGGGAGCGCGCCCTTCTCAGCGTCGACGACGTGAGCGGCCCCTTGCCCGCCGCCCGAAACCTGGTTCGGAACGGCAACTTTGAGGAGCCCCTTCAGACTGGGTGGGAGAGCTACGAGGAACAGACAGATCCCGAGTTGCCGCCAGGCAGAGTTGAAATCATCACTGTTCCAGTTGACGGCGAGGAGAGGGACGTGGTCGAGTTCCACCGCGATGCCGTCAACCACGCCGAGGTGGGCATCACGCAGGAGATCAACTATGACGTGCGGGATTTTGCCTCCCTTGAGCTCTACATGGCCGTCAACATCGTCAGCCAGAATATCTTGGGCTTCGGAGGGTGCGGCTCGCTGGGGTCGGAGTGTCCCGTCATCGTTCGCATCGACTACAAGGACATCCACGGCGCCGATCGTGACTGGCTCCGCGGCTTCTACGTCGGCCAACCAGCAGAGGATTGGCCCCTCAAGGAGTGGCACGAGAGACTGGAGGCGGGAGCCTGGCACCCTTACAGCTCCCCCAACCTCATGCAAGAGCTGAGCGAGAACCCCCCGGCCCTTATTCAGAGCCTGACCGTCTACGCTTCCGGCCACAGCTTCGACGCCATGGTCACCGAGATAGAGCTGTTGGCTCAAGAGTAGCCGCTGGAGGATCCGGGGCCTCCGCGATCAGAATCTCCCCTCAGCCACGCGCCTCGACGACCCTCTTCCAGATCTCGGGAGGGAGACCCACGGGTCGCCTGACAACCTCCTCCTCGCCTTTCGAAGGCGCTATCTCAGCCTCTTCCTCGATGGCTTCCAGGATGACCGGTTTGTCCTGCAGGCTGAACGGCTTCTGATCTCCCATGGGGCTGTAACGATAGAAGGCCACCCCCGTAACACCCGTTTCTTCACGGAAGTAGTGGACCGCTTCACGTACCCAGTCCGCATTGTCCGGTAGCCAGCCCACCTCCCCTCCCAGGGTTCGGAGGCACTGAGGATTGAGCTCACTGACGAAGACCGGGAGTCCCTCAAACCTGTTCGGCACGACCTCAAGCGCAGTCTCGACAACTGAGAGGTGGAGATACTGCCACTCCAACGGCCAGTCCGAGAACTTCTCCTTCGACCACACCTCGTCTGGATCGTTCGTCTGCGTCTTGGCGTGAAGGAACAGCGCGTCAGCCCCGTCGATGTGCTCCAGGACGTACGTCCACCACTCACGATTGTTCGAGCCAGGGCCGAAGTACGGATCCATCGGCGGTGGGCCCATCCGGGCCGCGCCCGCGACGCGTTCCCAGATACGATTGTAGATTTCAGTCACGTATTCCGCCGTCAGATCGAACGGATTCCCGCTCGCGAACGTGGGCCACTCGCGGCGGTTGTTCGGCCCACTGCCAACGTGGAAATAGTCCACCCCCGCGGCTGAACGCATCGTCTCTGCGACAGCGTCAATAAACGCATCTCTGTCCGTCGGCGCTGGTAACGTTCCGGTCCCATCGGCGTAGCCCCAGGTCAGACGTCCGATCACCACGATCCCTGCCTCCGAGAGATGTGTGAGGTCCAGCTCCACGGGTCGCCGCTGGATCTGGTAGGGGATCACACAGCAGCCCACCATCCCTCGCTCGACCATCCACTCCCCTCCCGCCTCGTCGTGCAACCCGACGAGAACGTGAGGCCCCTCGCGAACGACCTCCTCCTTTACGTGCGCCGCCCGGATGCCCAGGTAGTCGGTGGCCACCTTCTGCTTCCGCTTCCCGTCCCACGGGTCGATGATATGTAGCCTGCCACCTTCGACGTCCTCCAGATAGACGAAATGGCCGCCGTCCGCCCGCCTGAGGATGACCTCCCAGCCTTCGTCCAGCAGCTGCCTCAGCTCCAGCGCCGAACGCGGCTTGTCGTCCTTTATCGATTCG
The DNA here is from genome assembly GCA_964390305.1 of uncultured Anaerolineales bacterium. GTDB lineage: Bacteria > Chloroflexota > Anaerolineae > B4-G1 > B4-G1 > SKLM01. The sequence continues at coordinate 3,769 of CAYMHT010000032.1, read as the reverse complement.
TCGAAAGCCGCGAACAAGGGCACAGCACCGTGCCAAGCCATCAGGTTATCCCCGACGTAGGCCGCCCGGGCCGCCACCAGCAGCTTGTCAAGCACCGGCGGCGTCACCTCGCGTCGGTAGACCTGACGCAGGATGATCGCCAGCCCGGTAAGGAAGCAACCATACCGCCCGATGCTCTCCGCCCCGACGTCTGGATGCTCGCCGAAGTCATACCCCGCCCAGCGCCGATCCGTCTGGGCTAGGGCGACATCCCCTTTCAGCTTCGGCAGAACCTTCACCGCCATCTCCCACGGGCTGCCCGCCTCGATTGCCCGAACACGAGCCTCGCGGCGGTGTCCCTCGTACCAGGCCTGCAGGTCATCTCTCCACTGACTGGGATTGACCGCGATGACCTCCCTGTGGGGAGGCCCCCGATCCACGTCGCCAGGCAGGTGTCCGACGGTCTCCATGCCGTCGGAAGACCCGATCGCGGCAGCCACACGCCACTCCGATCGCTCGACTTCGTCCTCGACCCACGGCAAGAGCACGTATGCGTGTTCATAGGATTCCAGGGGCCCACCCGCTGCCGGTTCCCCGCTGCCCACCAGCAGTTCGAAACCAGGAGTGGTCGGCATCTCGTCAGCGTGGGCAGCCCGGATACCCTGATAGTCGCCGGCCGCCCGCTCCCGACGCTCTCCATCCCCGATGTCAATCACGTGGAGCGCCTCGCCCTCCACGCTCTCGAGGTAAGCAAAGCCCTCTCGTTCTCCACCCGCCTGACCGTGTTCCCTCAGGACGATCTCCCATCCCCCGTTCAGCAGCGTCGCCAACTGCTCGGCGGAACGCCCCTTGTCGTCCTTGATGCTGTCGTCGAAGGCCGAAAACAAGGAGACTGCGCTCTTCCAGAGCAAGACGTTCCCACTGACGAACGCCGCGCGAGCAGCTACCAGCAGCTTATCGAGATACGGCGGCGTGACGCTCCGCTGATAGATCTTGCGCAGGATGATACCGAGTCCCGTGAGCAGCCCCCCGTACTCTCCAATATCTCCTCTGCCGGGCTCCTCGCCGAACTCGCTGTCCTTCCATCGAGGGTCATCCTGTGCCAGCGCGATATCTTCCCGCAGTTCCGGCAGCAGGTGTATCGCCGCCTCCCAGGGAGCCTCAGCTGCGATCGCGCGATATGAGACGCCCGGATACCGCTCCTCGTACCAGGATCTCAGGTCATCGCCCCAATGCGCCGGGTTGATGACCGTCACCAGGCAATCCGGTGCCCCACCGCCCGCCTCGTCACGCGAGTGCCCCATGGTCTGGAATCCCTGAGAGGACCCCACGGCAACGGCGATTCGCCACTCCAGCCTGTCAACGCTGTCTCGGACCCGCGGTAGGAGCACGTAGCTCGATTGACCGGTCCCCTCGGAACCGACAGCCTCCCCGGGCTCCCTCGAGTCACCGTTTCTCAGTGCGTCGTCCGACGCATCATCCGACACGGCGTCCTCCTCCGACATCTGCCCTACTCAAACCCTAATCCACGCTCGCGCAGGCTCACGAACCGCTGCTGCCCAATGACCAGGTGGTCCAGCACCTCAATGCTGAGCAGCCGACCGGCTGCGATAAGCTGTCGGGTGACTTCCACGTCCTCGGGCGACGGCGACGGATCCCCGGAGGGATGATTGTGCGCCACGATAACCGCCGCACAGTTCCGCTTGACGGCGTCACGGAAGACCTCGGCCACGCGGATGTGGGAGGCGTTTAAGGTACCCACGTAGACGGTCTCGGAGCCAAGCAGCCGGTTGCGCGTGTCGAGGTACAACACCTGGAAGTTCTCCTGCTCCAGATGAGCCATCTCGGCCATCAGGAGCTGCGCGACATCGGATGGGGAACGCACGACCAGCCGGTCCTCCGGGGTGGCCAAGAGCATACGCCGACCCAGCTCCAGCGCTGCCTTCAGCTGCGCCGTCTTCGCGTTTCCCAGTCCACGCTCCGCCCGCAGCTCCGCAAAGCTGGCTCGAGCGAGTCCAGGCAGTCCGTCATAGTCGGAAAGCAGGCGACGGGCGACGTCGAGCGCACTCTCACCGCCCACACCGGTGCGCAAGATAATGGCCACCAACTCCGTCGTCGAGAGCGCTCCCTCGCCAACCTTGATCAGCCGCTCGCGGGGCCGCTCCTCGATGGGAAGATCCTTGATCGACGGCGCGCGTTGAGCCATGGTGACCTCTTCCAGTGACCTACTTCTCCTCAATCACGATCGTCTCAATCGCGTCAGGCTCCGCCTGATCAGCGCGTGGAGCTGTCTCCGTGAGACGTTCCGCGACATCCATTTCCCCGGTGACCCGGCCGATGATGGTCAGGTTACCCGTGAAATCTGGCTGGGGGGCGTACGTGATGAGGAACGAGCTGCTGTTCCGATTTGGAGCAGAGGTGTACAGTGCCAGCAAGCCACCCTCATCGAACGAGAGATCAGGCGTGGTCTCGTCTTCACAGGTGTAGCCAGGATAGGGCAAGGCGCTCGCCGAGTTCGTCGGATCGCCGCTCACAGCAAACTGGTCGTGGTTCACGTAGAAGAAGTCGAGCCCGTCGTACCATCCTTCTTGGGCCAGAAAGACGAAGCTGTTGACGTTGGTCGGCGCCTGGTCCTCGAAGAGCTCGACCGTGATGTCGCCCTTGCTCGTCCGGATCGTGGCCACGTACTCCTTGTCCGCTTCTATCACCTGTGGTGGCGGTGAGTCATACATCCGCTCCCGCATCGTCACCAGGCCAATAAACCCCTCAAGCTGTCCAAAACCACCGAACTGCTGCGTCGGATAGAAGATTTTGTTGACCACGTAGGTCGGGGTCGCCATCTGGCCGTACTCCTCGTAGGCTTCAAGGTCGGCGAGAATATCGTCTCTGTAGGTGTGCTCCGTCAACGCCTCTTCGAACTGCCCCGTGTCGAGCTCCAGATCTCCGGCGTACTCGACCAGCTTCTCCACGAGGTCCTCCTCCGACAGCTCCCTCCACTCCTGCTGCCTCTCGTACAGCAGGTCGTGCAGCTCCCAGAACTTCCCCTGGGCGGCAGCCGCTTCGACCGCCTCGGCGGTGATGACCGCCTTATCGTGGATGCTGATCAAGGGTAGGTGCCGGTACACGAAACGGAGCTCATCCCCGTACTTGTCCCGAAGGTATTCCCGCAGGGTATGCAGCTGCGAGCAAGCCGGGCACTCGAAATCGGCATACTCGATAAACGTGATCGATGCGTCATCGGGTCCGACGACGTGATCATCTTCGTCAATGGGCGGAATCGGGGCTTCCGACGGCAGGGTGAAGACCTCGCAGCTTGCGGGTCCAGAAGACGTTGGGGTGTTACCAGGCGAATCGGTCGCCTCTGTAACCGGCGCTGACGTCGGTGTCGACGACGGGGACGGTGAAGGCGACGGGCTCGCCTCGCCGCCGCATCCCGCACTCAAGCCCAGCAGCAACACCAGCGACAATAGAACGGCTCTACGCACGAAAACCTCCTCACTTTGAACCGGCGCGAGCTTCGAGCCCTTGGGCTCTCCGCCACACGCTCCACGCTAGACCATCCCCTCGGTTTCCCTCAACCGCACCGCCCCATCCAGACTGCGGCCGGGTTGGCTGGCAGAGGGCAACGAACACCGGCCCTCACAAGGAGATGGATTACCACGGAAGCAAATGGCCCTCTTCTCGCCCAAACAGCGCTTGAGGACCACGATGCCGTCCCGCACCGGAAACCAAACTAACGCACGGACAAGATTCTACCATAAAAGGCCAGGCTCGACCAACGTACGTCAGG
>CAYMHT010000031.1:0-26720 GCA_964390305.1 uncultured Anaerolineales bacterium | reverse complement strand
CCGGTGGCACGGTGGAGCCGGTTGGAGAGAGCTTCGGCGCCGGGACGGGGGCCGAAAAGGTGGTGTACGAGATCGACAATCGCACCGGATTCGAGCCCGGTTAGACGAAGCTCAGAGAGAACGCCGAGGCGGACGAGGTTGTGTCGGAGCTCGTCCACGGCTGCCTGCTCCGCGGTGCGGTAGGTGCCGAGGATCAGGATCGGACGGGCCGTCATACGTCTGGCGAGGCAGACAAGCCAGTCGAGAGTGGCGCTGTCGGCCCAGTGGAGGTCGTCCAGGCAGATGAGGAGGGGCCGGCATCCGCCGGCGAGGGCCAGCATCAGGCGACAGAGGGCCTCGAGCAGCCGGGTGCGGGCCTCGTCCGGCTCCATCGGCAGCGGCGGGGGGAGATCGGGACAGAGATCACGCAGCTGGACAACGACGCGTGCTGCCTCGGACAGCCAGACGGGCTGGACGGAAGATGTGAGGACGCGCCAGTCGGGGATGGAGCGGAAGAGATCCGCCACGGGCTGATAGGGGAGGGACTGCTCCCCGGTGCGGGCCGCCGCCGCCAAGACGAGAGCTCGCCCACCCAACGCGGTGGCGAACTCCTCCACGAGGCGGGACTTGCCGATGCCCGCCTCCCCTGAGATGAGAACAACTTGACCACGGCCAGCCTCCGCGTCGGCCAGCGTCTCCGTGAGCTGGCCGTAGGCCGCATCCCGCCCCACCAGGGGCACGTCGAGGCCCGGCAGGGTGGCCCAGGACAGATCGGAGGGCGCGGGCTGCAGTGGGGCCTCCCGCTCTTCCAGCGCGCTCTCATAGACGGCGCGAGTCTCTGGCAGCGGCCGGACGCCAAGCTCGCGCTCCAAGACGGCAGCGCAGCGTTCGAACTGGCGTAGTGCGCCGCCCCGGTCCCCCCTGGCGAAGTAGAGGGCGATGAGGCGGCGGTGGACGTGCTCAGCCAGCTCATCGGTGGCGAGGTAGCGCCGCGCAGAGGCGATGGCGGCATCGAGCTCTTGCCGCGCGGTGTATCGTTCGACGAGGGCAATGAGAACATTGAGATAGACACGCTCGCAGTCGCGCTGTTGCTGGAGGAGCCAGGCCTCGAACTCGGGGCTCCCGGGGAGGGAGAGGCCGGCCAGGAAGCGACCACGGTAGAGATCGGCGGCCCGACGGAGCGAGTCAATTCCGGATTCGGGGGCGGAGAGCCGGGTGAAGGCGCCGAGATCGGAGGAGACGCGGTCAAGATCGAGGCCGACGCGGTCCTCGGACGTGACCAGCACGTCCGGGTCGGGCACGGCACGGCGCAGGTGGGTCAGGAGGCCAGAGAGATTGCGCCGGGCGTCGGAGTCTGCGGTGTCTGGCCAGAAGAGGAAAGCGAGCTGCTCTCGGGAGATCGGCTCGGGCTGGGCGGCGAGGCGGTAGAGAAGAGCACGGACCTGGCGACGGGGGACGGAGAGAGCGGCACCGGCCCATTCGACCCAGGGTGGCCCGAGCAGATAGACATGGAGCTCCCCAGGGGCGGATGATCTGTTTTCCACGGTGGGCGGACTGGGCATGGCTCCCCCGGCTGACACCACTCGGGGATCGAGCGACGACGCGTGATCCACCACAATTGTAGCACGCGGCGGGCGAGGGTCAAGGACCGGCCGTAGGGAGGGCGGAGAATGGAGGATGGATGATGGAGGACAAGAACATGGAGGACAAGAACACTTGACGCTAGGGGTGATTATGGTATAATCCCGGGCGAGTCGCCGGTGTAGCTCAGTCGGTAGAGCAACTGACTTGTAATCAGTAGGTCATGGGTTCGAATCCCATCGCCGGCTCAGGTTGCGAGTTGGTGTAGCAGCCTGTCGCAATGAGCGCGTCGTAGATCGTGGGTCGGTGTCCCGAGCGGCAAAGGGGGCGGACTGTAAATCCGCTGGCTCAGCCTTCGCAGGTTCGAGTCCTGCCCGGCCCACTTTTTCTATTCTCCCTTGTGCGAGTGAAGCCCTGCCGACTGGCAGGGCTTTTTCCGTTCGTGCGCGGGACAGGCTGCGGGCTACGGATAGCCATCCAGGAGCGGGGCCTGTGGGGCTGGCACCCAGCGGGCTGACCCAGCCCCAGCTCGACAACAGGTTCGCCCACCCGCTAGCGGATGCCGGTGTCGATCTTCACGTCGAGGCGGACGCTCTCGCCACCTGGGACTTGTATGTTCGTTGGGAGGCCTTCGCTGGTCTCCACACCGATGCGCTCGACATCGACGAAGTACGTGCCTGGGGGAAGCTCCACACGATAGTTGCCCTCGGCATCGATCTCAGCCCGCTTGATGACCTCGCCCCCCTCACGGTCGTAGATGATGACAGCGCGGTTCTCGTACAGCTCCGGCCAGGGGGTCGGTGTGGGCTCGCCCTCCTCCTCGACAGGCACCAAGGGTCTTATGGTGACATGACCGGTGAGGACACCGGGCTCGGGCGTGGGGGTTCCGCAGGCGCTCAGGGCGACAGTAATCACGGATATCAGGGCCAGCAGAACGGACAGCATCCCAACAGGTGAGGGTGGGTCACTCTTCACACTTCGCATCGGTTACCTCCCAGATGGAGCATATGGACGATAGGCTGCGCAGCGCTCGCGGATGTTCTTGACGGGGTCGGAGCAGGCGGACTGTGCGTCATGGGGAAGAGTATACATCTGCGCGCGATGTGGTCAACAACAAAGGGAGTGGGCGCGAGACGATTCAGTGAGGAGCTGGAGATACCAGAGGCGAGTAAGAGCATGCAGCCGAGATCGCGACCGGAGGGCGCGCTCAGGAGCGCCGCCGCCACTTGACCACCCAGTGTCTGCGAGTACAATGGAGCCTGGCAGGATTCGAGTACAATCTAACACACCCTGACCTGGGCGCGCAGCCTCAGTGAGGCCTGCCCACGGCTCCGCATTGATGACGAATGGTGCTGAATAACCTGTCTGATGGCTGAAGGCAAGCCTCCCCCGGGTCGGTGTGTGGATGCGCTTTTGCTCAGTCGCACCTCCCATCCTGCCGTCACAGGTGCGACTGCCTCTGAGCATAGGATACCAAGGAGGTGCAAAGAGAAGCTTCGTCCACAAGCCTTATCTCATCCTCTGAAAATTCTTGAGGTAGAACAATGAGGGAGGAAACCATGAAGCAACGAAGTCTTGTTCTCGTACCGCTTGTGCTCGCGTTGGCCATCACGACAGCGTGCGGCCCTGCTCCCACGGCAGAGCCCGTGGAGGTGACGCGGGAAGTGATGCGGGAGGTCACGAAAGAGGTAGAGCGGACGGTGGAGGTGCAGGTGGAGGTGACGCCGACGCCGGAACCTCTCGACCCGGTCAGCCAGCTTGATCCCTCCGGTCAGGAGGTGACGTTCTGGCACGTGTCGACGAAGATCCACGAGGAGGTCCTCATGGATCTGATCGACGAGTTCAATGAAACCAACGAGTGGGGCATCACGGTAGTTCCGGAATACGGCGGATACTACGGGGATATCCGCACGAAGACCCTGGCAGCCATCTCTGCAGGGACTCCGCCGGAGATGGCCGTGGCCTACCAGAACATGGTCGCCGAGTACGCGGAGGCAGGGGTGATCGAACCGCTGGATGATTACATCGCCAGCGAGAAATACGGGCTGACGGAGGCCGAACTGAACGACTATTACCAGGCTTTCCTGGAGGGAGACCGGTATCCGGCCTTCGGCAACAAGATCCTGAGCTTCCCGCCCAACCGCTCAATGGAGGTCATGTACTACAACAAGGACTGGCTGGGAGAGCTCGGATATGAGGGACCTCCTGAGACGTGGGAGGAGTTCTACGAGATGTGCGAGGCGGCCACCAACCCCGCCGCAGAGACGTATGGCTACGCCATAAGTCCGAGCGCCTCGACGTTTGCCGGCTGGGTGTGGACCCGAGGCGGAGAGATTCTGAGCGAGGACGGGACGGAGCCGGTCTTCGAGGAGGAGGGAACGGAGGCACTGGCTTTCCTCCAGCGAATGGTGGAAGAAGGGGTCGCCTACCAGATCGCGGAGCGATACGGGGATCAGACGGACTTCGCCAACGAGAAGGTGGTGTTCACGTTTGGCTCCACGGCGGGTATCCCGTACTACGACGCAGCCGTCGAGGGTCGCTTCGACTGGTCGATCGCACCGATGCCGCACGAGACGGAAGAGCCCATCGTGGACATGTACGGGCCCTCCATCACGGTGTTTCAGACCACGCCGGAGAAGCAGCTGGCCTCGTGGCTGTACCTGAAGTGGTTCACGGAGCCAGAGCAGACGGCCCGCTGGGCGATCACGACGGGCTACTTCCCGGTGCGCAGGAGCGCGGCGCAGTCGGAGGAGATGCTGGCTCACTTCTCCGAGAACCCGCTTTACGCGAAAGCGTTCAGCTTCCTGCCGTACGCGAAGACGGAGCCGACAATCGCCGGTTGGCAGATGGTGCGCGACGCCATGGAAGAGGCAATCGTGGCAGTGATCAGCGGTGAGTCGGGCCCGGAGGAAGCGTGCGAGGAGGCAATCGCCGTCGCTGAGGAAGCCGTCTCCGAGTAGGGAGTCGCTCGCCGGCTGAGAAACTAGATCTGCTGCAGACGAGAGGGGGCTGCTCGCGGCAGCCCCCTTCCTCTAGCGGACACGAGTGAGAAATCGGAGGTTGTATGAGACGGAAGCGCTGGCGAGAGACTCTGACCGCCTACGTATACCTTCTTCCCGCGAGCGTCGTTCTTTTTGTCTTTCATCTTCTGCCTGTAGCCTACGCTTTCTGGATCAGCCTGAACGAGTGGAAAGTGAAGAAGGTCGGCTTCCTGGGGCTACAGAACTACGCCAGGGTCTTTCAGGACCCAGATTTCTGGGCCTCACTGAGGGTCACCGTTTTCTACGTGCTGGGTACGATTCCGATCCAGCTCGTCTTGGCCCTGATCATCGCGTATCTACTCTACCAGAAGATCCGGGGTCTTTCGTTCTACCGGACGGTCTACTTCCTGCCATACATCACCTCTACCGTGGCAGCGGCGGCAGTTTGGCTGTGGATCTTCAACCCGGGCCACGGGCCGATGAATCAGATTCTGCAGGCGGTGGGCATCCCGCCTCAGAAGTGGATGAACGAGCCGCGAGGGATCCTGCGCCTGATCGGTGGGGCGTTCGGCCTGACGGTCCCGAAGTGGGCCCAGGGGCCGAGTCTGGCCCTGGTGGCGGTGATGATCTTCTCCATCTGGCGCTACGTCGGGTACGACATCGTGATCTTCTTGGCCGGTCTGGGAAACATCCCCACGGAGCTCTACGATGCTGCAAAGATCGATGGCGCAGGCCGCGGCGACCTGTTCTGGCACATCACACTGCCGCTGCTTTCGCCCACCACCTACTTCCTGGCGGTGATGTCGACGATCTGGGCCTTCCAGGCCTTCAGCAGTATTTACGTGATGACCTGGGCGTCGGGAGGGAAGCTGGGAGGGCCGCTGGGGACGACAACCACGACGACGATTTACATCTTTGACGAATTCTATAATCGGATCAACTTCGGTTACGCGGCGTCGATGGCCTTCGTGCTGTTCTGGATTATCTTCGGGCTGACGATCCTCCAGCGGCGGATCGGAGAGAGGCGGGTGTTCTATGGGTAGGAGACTGGGCCTCTTTCGGTATGTGGTGCACGCCATCCTGATACTCGGGGCGGTCATCTCGCTCTTTCCCTTCGGGTGGATGATCCTCACGTCGTTCAAGAGCTACCGGGAGGTGGCGACCCGGGCGGTGCTCCCCGCGGAGCTGCGGTTCTCCAACTACGTGACCGCCTGGGAGTCGGCGCCGTTCGCCAGGTATTTCGCCAACAGCATCATCATGGCAGTGTTCACGGTCCTTGGCGTGCTGATGACGTCGACGCTGGCCGCGTACGCCTTTGCCCGCATGGAGTTCGTGGGGAGGAACGCAATCTTCAACCTCTTCCTGGCCACGATGATGATCCCGGGAGCGATCACGCTGATCCCGAACTTCATCACGATCCAGCGCCTGGGATGGTACGACACGTATCTGGCGCTGATTGTGCCGTGGACAGCGAGCGTGTTCAGTATCTTCCTGCTGAGACAGTTTTTCGCGCAGATACCAACGGATCTCTACGACGCTGCTTTGCTGGACGGATGCGGTCACCTGCGCTTCCTGTTGAGCGTCGTCCTGCCATTGTCGAGGGCAGCGCTTCTGTCGGTGGCTCTGTTCACGTTCATCGGGAGTTGGAACGCTTTCCAGTGGCCGCTGATCGTGACGGCTCGCGAGGTGATGCGACCGATCCAGGTAGGGCTGGCCGTGTTCACCCGGGAGTCGGGGACGGACACGCAGCTTCTCATGGCGGCGGCGACGATCACAATTCTGCCCATCGTGGGACTCTATTTCCTGGTGCAGCGGCGGTTCATCGAGGGGATCGCGAGCACGGGGATTCGAGGCTAGGTCACACAGGGAGCGGCCTGCGAACCGTGGTGGTAGATCAACGCCACGCGGCTTCGTCGGGACCGACGGATGATGAAGCTGGTATCGGACTCGCGTACCCCTAGCGCGCTGCCGAGATGAAGCCCTCGAAGAGACGACGTATGGCAGGACAATCACCGACCATTGCCTCGGGATGCCACTGAACGCCGAGGCAGAAGGGTAGGTGGGGCGCCTCCAGGCCCTCGATGACACCGTCGGGAGCGCGGGCGGTGACGACCAGGTCTGTGCCCACGTCCTTGACCGCCTGATGGTGAGCGCTGTTGACGTCCAGCGCGCCGGCGCCGACGAGGGAAGCGAGGAGGCTACCAGCCGTCACGTTGACGGTGTGAGCAATCTCATATGGCGGGCGGCCCTCGACGCTGCGGTGGTCGAGAGCATCCGGCAGCTCCGTCAGGATGTCCTGAACGAGTGTCCCGTGGGCCGCGACGTTCAGGATCTGAATGCCCCGGCAGACGGCGAGCAGCGGCATCTCTCCGGCCAGCGCCCAACGCGCTAACGCAAGCTCGGTCCGGTCCCGTCGCTCGTCCACCCGCCCCAGAGCCCCGCCATCCTCCTCGCCGTAGAAGGACGGGGCGACGTCGCCGCCACCGGAGAGGAGCAGGCCGTCCAGGCGATCAAAGACAGCGCGCAAGGCGGGTCTCTCCAGATGGGGCGGCAGTATGACCGGAGCCCCTCGGCTGGATAGGACGGCCCAGGCGTAGCTCCGGGCCAGACTGAAGGTCGGCGTCTGCGGCGGGGATTCCCGACGGTCAGCGTAGCCCGTGACGCCGATGACGGGGGTGTCGGCTGCGGTTCGGCGTTCCGTCACAAGCTCAACGATAGCATACTCCCCTGGGCACGTGCGCGGTCGGGAGACCACGCACAACACAGGGCGTCTGGAGACCAGCCACCACGACAGGACGCAGCAGGATTATCGTCCAGCTGACCGCTTCCAGCTCGCACCGACTGGGATGTGCCTGGTGACGAGACCACGCACAACATAGGGAGTCGCGAGACCACACGTCACACACGGGGAATCAAGGGGCCAGGCACGACAGCGAGGCAGAGCCCTGTCTTTCGACAGAGCGAGAGAAAATGCCCGACTTCCGGCGGTTGGCAGGACCGCGCACCTATTCCCTCTTTCGCTTGAAGCCCGATTCAGTTGAAGTGCTCGGCTAGAATACCCTTCAGGGTGGGCTCGCCGATGACTTGAAGCTCATAGCGAACCCGATCGACGGGGTGGCGAACGTCGATGAGACGCCGCAGGTCGATGGGCGTGGCGGTGAGCACCAGGTCGCAGTCGACGGCGTTGATGGTCTCCTCCAACTCAGCGATCTGCTCAGCCCCGTAGCCCATGGCGGGTAGCAGGGCGCCGATGTGAGGATAGTCCTCTAAAGTCTGGGCGATGGAGCCCACTGCGTAGGGACGCGGATCGACCAACTCGGCAGCCCCGAAGCGCCGAGCCGCCACCACGCCGGCCCCGTAGGGCATCCCGCCATGGGTGAGCGTCGGCCCGTCCTCAATGACAAGGACCCGCTTCCCACGGATGGCCGCGGCGTTCTCGACGAAGATGGGGGAGGCACCTTCGACGACGACGGCCTCGGGGTTGACGGCGTAGACATCCTCGCGCACGCGGGAGATCCCCTCGGGGTCGGCGGTATCGACCTTATTGATGAGGACGACGTCGGCCATCCGGAGATTGGCCTCGCCGGGATGGTAGCGGCGGGCGTGGTCAGGGCGGAGGGGGTCGGCCAGGACGACGTGGAGATCAGGGCGGTAGAAGGGCAGGTCATTGTTCCCCCCGTCCCAGACGATGATCTCGGCCTCCTCTTCGGCCCGGCGGACGATGGCTTCGTAGTCCACGCCGGCGTAGACAACGAGGCCGCGATCGATGTGCGGCTCGTACTCCTCACGCTCCTCGATGGTGCAGTCGTGGTGATCGAGGTCCTCGTAGCTAGCGAAGCGCTGCACCGCCTGGGCGACCAAGTCGCCATAGGGCATGGGATGGCGGATGACGACGACCTGCTTCCCCATCTTCTGGAGGACGTCGCAGACGTGGCGCGTGGTCTGGCTCTTGCCGCTGCCGGTGCGCACCGCGCAGACGCTGACCAGGGGCTTGCGGCTCTCCAGCATGGTGGTGTCAGCACCCATCAGACGGAAGTCGGCCCCCGCAGCGAGGACCTCCGACCCCTTGTGCATGACGTACTCGTGGGCGACGTCGGAGTAGGCGAAGACGACCTGGTCGATATCCCGCTGGCGAATCAGATCGGTCAGCTCGGCCTCGGGGTGGATGGGGACGCCATCGGGATAGAGCTCACCAGCGAGCTCCGGTGGGTAGCGGCGGTCCTCGATATTGGGAATCTGGGTAGCGGTAAACGCGACGACCTCATAGTCGGGGTTGTCGCGGAAGTACGCGTTGAAGTTGTGGAAGTCACGTCCAGCGGCGCCCATGATGATGACGCGTTGTCGGGTCATAGCAGGATACCTCTCTCCAGTCAACTAATCGCGTCCTAGGCCCTGGTTCTGCCAGGGCGGCCAACTCGCGCCGGCCCGGGTCTGAAGGAACACCCCCGGAAGCGAGTGAACGGTTACGTCAACTTCGTCCAGCACACGTGCGCACCCAAGACACGCCGGTCGGATCACAGGGTGCGCTCAGGCGACTCCGCCCGGATGGGCACCAGATGACCCAGAGATGGATCCACATCTGGAGCGACGGGGCGCCGCCGGGCGGCACATTACGCTTGCATCCCGTCTCTTCTCGAGCTGCGCCACGGAAGAAGCCAGAGTAGTGGGGGCCCGATCCACACCACAACTCCAACACCGATCATGAGGAACCCGGCAGCCGGATGGAGGTTCAGGGTGATCCCTTGATCGGAAATGGCGTAGATCCCAGCTGCGGAACACAGGGTAGAGAAGAGAAGGGTAACCAGCGACAAGACGATGGTCGCAGTCACCCGGAAACGCTGGTTCATTGATGACCTCCCGACCAGAACCGGTCCGCACGATCACGCAAGGCGGGCGAGCAGAATGCCAAGCTCATAGAGGACCAGGAAAGGCACCATGATGAGAAGCATGTTGACCGGATCGTGGGTGGGCGTGATCACCGCGGCCACGACAGCGGCGCCGATGATGACGCCACGCCGCGCGGTGGCGAATCCGGAGGAGGTGACAACACCGAGCTTGGCCAGGAAGAACATCACCAGCGGCGTCTCGAACACCAGGCCTGCCCAGAGGAGGACCGTGCTCACGAACGAGATGTAGCGATCGATGGAATAACGCTGTTCGACAATGCCACCGAGGAACCCTCGCAAAAACGGGAGCGCCGCGGGGAGGAGGACGAGGGCAGCGAAGACGACGCCGGCGGCGAAACTGACGGCGGCGACGGGTGCACCGATGAAGATATAGCGCCTCTCTTGCGGCTTGAGCCCGGGGGCGACGAAACGGAGGAGTTGATAAACGATGACGGGCATGGCCACGACGAGGCCAATGATGAGGGAGACCTTGAAGAAAACCGCGGGCGCCTCGGTGGGCGCGATGGCGAGGGGCACCTGCTCCCCCAGGGGAGCGACCAATAGCCTCAGGAGTCGGGGAGTGAGAAAGGTTCCCAGGACCACGCCGACGGCGAGGGCGATAACGGCCTTCAGCAGCCGATCCCTCAGCTCAGCCAAGTGTTCCAGGATGGACATGCGAGCGTCTTCGCTCATTTGTCCTCCGCCCGGGGTTCAGCGGGAGGTGGCTGTCCCTCCCCCTCACTCGTTGGCGGCGCCGGCTCAGGTCCTTCAGCACCGGACTCAGCCCGCGGCGACGAATCCGCTTTTCCGGTCGCCACAGCACGTGTGACCGCGGCCGTGTCCGAGAGGGTCTCCTCGAGTTCCTTGCGCACCTGGCGCAGGTCTGTGCCGGCCTCGCCCGCTTCCGCCTCGGCGGCTTCGATCTCGGCCTGGAGAGCGGTGGTGAACTCTCGGGACATGTCGCGGAGCTCTCTGGAGACGCGGCCGAGGGTACGGGCGATCTCGACCATGCGCTTTGGGCCGGCCACCAGGATAGTGATGATCAGCACGAGTACGAGCTCCCACGGGCCGACATTCAGAAAATCCACTAGGATTCCCTCTCGAGGTTCCGTGCCGCTTCCGCGATGGCGTCCCTCTGCTTGACCAGGCTGCCGAGGACACCATTCACAAAGCGTGGCGCGCTATCGGAGCCGAACCGCTTGGCAAGCTCGACCGCCTCGTTGATGGCTACTTTGACAGGGGTACCTGCGTCGATAGCGAACTCAAAGACTGCCATGCGGAGGATATTGCGGTCGATGTAAGCCATCTGCTCCAATGGCCATTCAGGCGCGTACCGGTGGATGAAGTCATCAAGGACGTCGCGATGTTCGAGGACGCCGATGACGAGATGGCGAGCAAACTCGGCAGAGGGGGCGGACAACCCGTCCTCCGACACGCGTCGGTGCAACACTACGGCAGGAGGGTGAGATGCGCAGTCAATCTCGTACAGAGCCTGCAGCGCGGCGATGCGCGCTCGACGGCGGCCCTTCGGCGCCGGGGGTTTCCCGTCCATCGCCCACGATCTGTCAGGCAAACGCTACGTCCTCAATGTGAACATCGACAGCCTCAACCTCGACGCCGACCATATCCTCGAGCGCGCGGGTGACCTCGGCTCGAACCTTGCGCCCGACGCTGAGCATATTGACGCCTGGATCGGTCACCACGAAGACCTTCACGTAGACCCTGTCATCAGCGACCTCGACCTTCACGCCCTCCCCCTGAAGAAGCCGTCCCACTCCGGGCGGGGCGGTCAGACGGGCCACCCCCGGCACAGCCAGCGCGGTGAGGCGAACCGTAGTCGTCAGTACGTGAGGCGCGATGGTGATCTTGCCAATATCACCCTCTGTCTCCATCGCCTCTGTGTCCATCGATGGTCCCTCCTGCTTCGTTACCGAGAGCTATCCCTGCATGACCAGACCGCCATCGACGGTCAGGACCTCGCCAGTGATGAAAGAGGCCAGGTCAGAAGCGAGGAAGGCCACAGCGTAGGCTATCTCCTCGGGCCGACCCATGCGCCCCAAAGGTGTCGCGCCGATCCCCTTCTGCTTGAGATCCTCGGGAAGATCGGCGGTGAGATCGGTGAGGACAAAGCCGGGGGCAATGGCGTTCACAGTGACGTTGCGGGGCCCCAACTCCTTGGCGAGGCTCTTGGTGAAGCCGATGACGCCGGCCTTGGAGGCGGCGTAGTTGGTCTGGCCCCCCTGTCCGGCGATGCCGGAGACAGAGCTGATGTTTACGATGCGCCCGGCGCGCTGCCGCATCATCTTGCGGGCAGCCGCCTTGCAGCAGTTGAACACGCCCTTCAGGTTGGTACGCAACACCACGTCCCAGTCCTCTTCCTTCATGAGCATCAGAAGCTGATCGCGCGTCGTGCCAGCGTTGTTGACGAGTATATCGATCCTCCCGAAAGTGTCAACCGCTGTGTCGATCAGTTTGGCAGCCTGATGGAAATCGCCGACGTCGGCCTGAGTGGCGACAGCCTCACAGCCCTGGGCTTCGATAGCGTCGACGACCTCGCCGGCTGCCTCGACGCTGGTGTTGTAGTTTACGACGACGCTGGCGCCACGGCGGGCCAACTCCAGGGCGATGGCCCGACCGATCCCGCGTGAGGCACCGGTGACGACAGCAACTTTGTCCTGCAAGTCCATTGAGGCCTCCATATTGTAGCGGCCAGTTCCAGCAGCCAATGGGCTGATGGAGCGGCGGATAGCCGAGATCGAGAAGACGACCTCCCAGAGAAGAGCAGCAGGTCCGGCGGACCGCTCAGGTCAGTAGATCGGCGGTGGAAATTGCCTCCACGGAACGGTCGATACGGCGGACAAGGCCGACGAGGACCTTCTTGGGCCCGACCTCAACAAACCGACCTACGCCTCGTGCAGTCATCCACTCTACCGACTCAGTCCAACGGACGGGTGACGTCAGCTGCCGGCCCAAGGCGTCGCGGACGGCAGCGGGCTCGGTCAGCGGGGAAGCGGTGGCGTTGGCGACGATGGGGATACGTGGTTTGCGGAGCGGTACGTTGTCGAGATGGTCCCTGAACGCGGCGGCGGCGGTGGTCATGAAGGGGGAGTGAGCCGCAATGCTGATAGGCAGGCGAACGGCGCGCTTCGCGCCACGCGCCGCGGCGAACTCGATCGCGCGCTCCAGGGCCTCCGTCGCACCGGAGATGACGATCTGCCCCGGGCAGTTGTCGTTCGCCACGCCGACGTAAGCACCCGTATGCTCACGGGCAGCGGCACAGGCCTGCTCCAACGATTCGCGCCCCAGGCCGAGGACGGCGGCCATGCCTCCCGGATTCCGCTCGCCGGAGCGCTTCATCAGCTCTCCACGCCGGCGCACCAACCTGAGCGCGTCGTCAAAGGCGACGGCTTCGGCCGCGACGAGGGCGCTGAACTCCCCCATGCTGTGGCCCGCGACGTAGGCAGGCCGCCCGGCGCTTCGGTGATCCACGACCCGAAGTGCAGCCACGCTCGTGGTCAGGATGGCGGGCTGGGTATTCACCGTATCATCCAGGAGGTCCGTCGGTCCCTCGAAGCAAAGCCTGGACAAAGGAACGCCCAGGATATCGTCAGCCTGGGCGAATACGTCGCGGGCGACGGGAAACTCCTCGTACAGGCGGCGCCCCATGCCCACGTATTGAGAGCCTTGTCCGGGAAAGAGGTAGGCGCATGCCGGTGCCAATGCGCTCTCAGGTGCCAATGGCTCCCCCTCTAGACTGTTAAGACCGCATCCGAGACATAAGAACGTTACGGTATTCTCGACGTAGAATCAGACTAAAACCTGAGTGAGCGTAGAGACCCTGCCCACGGCCAAGCCTGGCAGACAACTTGGTCACGCGCAATCGGCGGGACCTACTCCTCCTCGATTTCGATAACCTGCTCGCCGCGGTAGGTACCGCAGTTCATGCAGACGTGATGGGGTCGCTTGGGCGCCCCGCACCACTCGCATGTAATGAGGTTCATCGACTTAATCTTCCACTGGCTACTGCGCTTGCGACCTCGAGATTTTGAGATTCTGACTTTTGGGACAGCACCCATGGTCTATCCATTCTCCTCTGCAAATGCCGGCACCCCGCCTTCTCCCACACAAAGCCTGGACATAAATCGCACCACGGTCGAGGGGAACGGTCGGCTGCCGCCTCTTCCTAATCAGGTTCCTGCGCGCTGTATTATAGAGGGGAGCGACAAAGGTGTCAAGGTTCCGCCGCCCCGCCCTCCGGCGAGTCTTGGTGCTCGCCGTCCCTCGACCGGGAGGCGGCCTGGGTGGTGGTGGACTCGGGGACCGGGGTCGCCTCCTGATCCGTTCGCCGCGCTTCGACGGCCCGAATCCCGTTCTCGATCACGGTGAGAGCCCGCTTGAGCTCCTGCTCCAGGTCGCAGAGGACGTCGAAGGCATACTCGTCGGCCCCGGCGATGATCTGTCGTGCCTCCTGCTTCGCTTGTTCGCGGATGACCCTGGCCTCCTTCTCCGCGGCCTGCGCAATGGTGTGATCAGCCGCGAGCTCGGCGGCCTCCTGCCGGGCCAACTCGACGATGCGCTCGGCTTCCTCGGTGGCCTGGGCCTTCGTGCGCTCCTTTTCGCGTATGACGCGCTCAGCGCGCCGCATCTCGTCGGGGACGGAGATGCGCATCTGATCGAGCAGAGGCCAGAGGCGCCGCTCGTCCACGAGCCGCAGATCGCTGAAAGGGATGCGTCTGCTCTCTCTGACGATCTCCTCCAGGCGGTCTATAAGGTGCAGGATGTCCATCGTCGCCTCCGTTCTCTAGTCACGCAGCGAAACGACCGGCACGGGTTCGTGGTTCTCCTCCAGCTCGCGGCGCTTCGCCGCCAGTGCGCGGGCAACGTGGGCCGGCACCATGCCCTCCACCTCACCGGAAAGCAGCGCGACCTCCTTCACGATGCTGGAGCTGATGAATGCATGCGCCTGGCGCGTCATGAGACAGACAAACTCCACCTCGGGCGCGAGCTGACGGTTGGTCAGCGCCATCTGATACTCCAGCTCGAAGTCAGAGATAGCCCTCAAGCCCCGCACAATGGCTTGAGCGCCGACCTCGCGCGCGAACTCGACCGTGAGGCCGCCGTACGGCGCCACGCGCACGTTGGGCAACTCCTCCAGCGCCTCGCGGGCCAGGGCAACTCGCTCCTCGACCGTGAACATCAGGCTCTTGGCCGGGCGATCGTAGACCGCGACCACCAAGTTGTCGAAGATGTTGGAGGCTCGCGTCGCAATGTCGACGTGGCCGAAATGAATAGGATCAAACGTCCCTGGGTAAAGCGCGGTGCGGATCAACTGATCTGCCCTCCCTGTTGTAGGATCCGATCGACGCGACGAGCCAGCAGACGGTGGGCCGGATCGTCAAGTCGCGGGTCGGTCTCGAAGAAGCGGCGAGCGGCCTCGCGGGCACGTTCAACGAGCCTCAAATCGGCGATTCTCGCTAACTCAAAGGAGAGAACGGCCTCCGAGAAGCCGGATTGACGCGTACCGAGGAACTCGCCGGGCCCACGCATCTCCAGATCTTTGCGTGCCAAGACGAAGCCGTCGTTGGTCGCCTCCACAGCTTTCAGACGCTCCTGAGCCTCCTCCGAGGACGAGTCGGAGATCAGAAGGCAATAAGACGGGTGCTCGCCACGACCGACCCGGCCGCGGAACTGGTGGAGCTGCGCCAGCCCAAAGCGTTCGGCGCCCTCGATGAGCATCACGGCGGCATTGGGCACATCGATCCCGACCTCGACGACGGACGTGGCGACCAAGACGTCCATGTCTCCTCGGGCGAAACGAGCCATCGTGGACTCCTTCTCGTCACCGGTCATCCGCCCGTGCAAGAGTCCCAACTTGAGGTCGGGGAAGATATCCTTCTGGAGACGCTCATATTCCTCCACAGCGGCCTTCGCCTCGAGCTTGTCCGACTCCTCGACTAGCGGGCAGATGATGAAGGCCTGCCGACCCTTCTCGATCTGGCTGCGGACGAAGGCGTAGGCTCGTTCCCGTTCGGTGGGCAGGATCACACGAGTGATGATCGGCTTCCGTCCTGGCGGCATCTCATCGATAACGGAGACGTCGAGATGTCCCCAGACGGTCAGCTGGAGCGAACGGGGGATCGGCGTGGCGGTCATCACCAGCAGGTGGGGGTTGTATCCCTTCTGCCTGAGCGCGCCGCGCTGCTCCACGCCGAAACGATGCTGCTCATCGACCACGGCGAGGGCCAACTGGTCGAAAGCTACGCTCTCCTGGATGAGGGCGTGGGTGCCGACGACGACCCGAACGGCCCCAGACTCGAGCCCGGCATAGATTTCCTCCCGCTCCTCCCCGGTCACGCTCCCGGTGAGCAGGCGGACCCCGAGGTCAGGGTCGACGGTCCCGTTGATGAGACGGCTAACGGTTCCGTAGTGTTGCTCCGCCAGGATCTGGGTCGGGGCCATGAGGGCCGCCTGAGCGCCCGCGGACGCGGTCAGGGCCATCGCTGCGGTGGCCACGACGGTCTTGCCGGATCCTACGTCACCCTGGAGAAGGCGCGTCATGGGCTCGTCCGAGCGCAGATCGTTGACAATCTGTGCCAAGGCCCGCTGCTGGGCCTGGGTCAGCTCGTATGGGAGATGGCCGACGAAGGCCTTTAGCACGTCCTCGCGGACCGGGATTGGCTGGCCAGGCTGTGAGCGCCATTGGTGGCGCTGCCTGAGAAGGGCAACCTGGAGCACGAAGAGCTCGTCAAAGGCAAGACGCTGGCGAGCCCGCCGCAAAAGCTCCTGGCTGTTTGGGAAGTGCGCCTGGCGGATCGCGGTCTCAAGATCAAGGAGCCCCTCAGCCTGGACGACGGAGGCTGGAAGGTAGTCGGGCAGGAGCCTCGACCAGTAGGTCACGACTCGTTTCATGAGACGGCGCAAAGACTTGGCCTGGAGGCCCTCGGTCAGGGGGTAGACAGGGACGATGCGTTTCGTGTGCAGTAGCTCCTCCCTGAGAGGCTCCCACTCTGGAGACGTGAAACAGAGCCGGCCCAGGTACTGATCCACCTCACCGCTGACCACGATCTGGTGACCAGGCTTGATGGTGTTGGCCAGATAATCCTGGTTGAACCAGGTCACCTCAACAGAGCCCGTGCCGTCCGCGAGCACAGCTTTGAAGATCGTCCCTCCCCGGCGGGTCTTGCGGGTGTAGGCCTTCTTTACGGTGCCGATGATGGTCATCTCTTGCCCAAGCTCGAGGCGATTGATGGGCAGAAGGTGTGAGTAGTCGTCATAGCGGCGGGGGAGGAAGTAAAGGAGATCGCGAAGCGTATGAACGCCCAGGCGCGCCAGCCTCTCGGAGCGCTTGGGGCCAATGCCGCGCACAACCGCAACCGGCGAATCGAGGTCGGGCTGTTCCACAGCAGGCCTTTCCGGCTTTGAGGGCTTCTTGGAAGGCTTCGGCCGCCGTTTCTGGGGCGGAGGACCGGAAGGATCGGTCGGAGCTGGCCCGCGCTGTACGATGTCGCGCAGGGTAGTCAAAGCTTTCCGCCGCGCGGGGATGGCGGGGAGATCGCTGTAGGTGCGTAAGCGCTCTGCGATCTCATCTATCCAATCCGCAGCCTCCGGTCCGAAGGCACTCCGTGCCTCTTCCGTCCACGTGTCAGCGTAAGACGCCAACCCGCCGACGACGGCCTGATCCCTGTGCTTCTCCGCCTCGAGGCGAAGGATCTTGGTCAGTTTCTTGACGGGAGTCGTCATAGTCGGCCCTTAATGAACACCGTATCCCTCGTAGACGAGGATGCCGAGAGCATCTGGCCCAACATGGGAAGCCAAGAGAGGACCGTAGAGTAAAGCGGGAAACTCGCCGTCCTGTGCCGTCACCTCCACGTCAGCCCGCAGCATCTCCGTCTCACCGGTCGCGTAAGGCGTACTCTGCAGGATGGCCATCTTCTCGATGTGCGGAAACTCGTTCGCGAAGTCAGCCAGCTTCCCGACGGCCTCGTCGCGACCGATCACTTTCTCCATAGGAATGATTCTACCCCTTTCCACTGCCAGGGAAGGTTTATTATCGAGCATGGTGCCAAGGATGGCCTGGCTCGCACTGATGAGCCCAGCGTGCTCCAGGTAGTCGAGGGTATCGGTGGTAAGCGATATATAGATGTGTCGAATCATGCCTCGAATGTGGCGTACAATCGCGCCGAGGGGCATCGACTCCTCGGCCAGCCTGGCGCCCGCCTCGGCAAGAATCCCCAGGCCCAATGAGAAGGTCTCTGAATCTATGACCACGATATCGTAGCGCCCCAAGAAACTCTGGGTAGCCCGCTCGGCCTCGCGGGTGACGAGGCTTAGGCCGCCGGAGGAGTGGAGCGAGAGGATCTGATCGGTGCGGCGTGTGATCCGCCCGTAAACGCGGCGGAAGTCCTGCGCTGTGGGGCCGACGATGCGAGGGTGGACGCGCTCGCCCGCCATCCGAAGCAGCAACTCCTCGTGGTCAAGATCTATCCCGTCCCTAAAATCCTCGCCTTCGATTCGCACAGTTAGAGGCACGACGGTGATGTCGAGCCGATCGGCAACCTCTGCGTCGGAAACTCCCTCACTCACTGCGGCTGGAAACCGCAGCGCGCTATCGGTGACGATGTGGACCTTGGACACGGGACCTCCAAACTAGCGCTAGGATCAGCAGGGAGCCATGAGGCATCGGAGACAGATTCCCAAGCAAAGACCGCCGAGAAAAACGAGCCGCAATCTGTTGGCTGCAATCCCTCCTGATAGGCAACCGAAAACTGGGTGTCACACTTGACCGCGCTCTACTCTACTGAGATGATGTAGAGATAATGAGGCTGTTCCCCCGGGATCACCTCGATGTCCTGCTCAGGCCAATCCTCCTGCAGCAGATCAGCCAGTGCCTCCGCCTCCCCCTCGCCGACATCCTCACCGTAGTAGAGGGTAACAATCTCCCGATCGCTGGAGTTCATCTCGGTCAGCAGTCCCCGGGCAACGTCCTCGACGCTCTGACCACTTACCGTGAGCTGACCGTTGTGAAGGCCGATAACCTCTCCGTCAGCGACCTCCACACCGTTGACCGTCGCCGAACGCGTAGCGAGGGTAATCTCTCCGGTCTCGACATCTTCCATAGCCCGTTCCATCGCCTTGACGTTGGTCTCCAGGCCCGCCTGGTAGTTGAGGGCCAGCAACGCCGCGATGCCCTGGGGCACGAAGCGCGTGGGGACGACGACGACCTCCTTATCACTCAGCTCGCGGCTCTGTTCTGCAGCCATGATGACGTTACTGTTGTTAGGGAGCACAACTACCTGATCAGTCGGCAGGTCCTCGACGGCCTCCAGCAATTCCTTCGTACTCGGATTCATCGTCTGACCGCCGCGCACGACGGCGCCAACACCCAAGCTCTGAAAGACGCGAGCCAGACCGTCGCCGGGGACGACGGCGACGACGCCGATGTCGCCCGTGGCCTGCGAGGGGCGAGTGGAGGCTCGTTCCCGATCGACGACGAAGTCTTGATACTGAGCCCGCATATCCTCCACCACCACATCGCGGAGCGAGCCGAGGCTGGCGCCGTAGCTGATCGGGACGCCGGGATCGGACACGTGGACGTGCACCTTGACCGTGGTCGGATCTCCAACGGCGAGAGGGCAATCCCCCATCTCGGCAACCCGCTGCCGAATCCGATCTACGTCGAGGTCCTCACCCACGACGAGGAACTGGACGTCATACTCGTAGCCAATCTCAGCGACACCGAGCTCCTCTGACAACAGTTCGACTGACTCGCTCAAGCGCACATCCTCCCCAACCACTTCACCTCTCATGTAACGGAGCATCCCCTCCAGGATAATGAAAAGCCCCTGACCCCCAGCATCGACCACGCCAGCCTCCTCCAGCACGGGCAGAAGAGAGGGTGTCAGCACGACCGCCTCGTGCGCAGCAAACACCATGCGCTCCAAGACGGCTACCAGGTTTTCCGTCCTCCCTGCAGCGCGATCAGCAGCGTCGGCCACGGCCTGTGCAACGGTGAGAATAGTTCCCTCGACGGGTCTGACGACCCCCTTATAGGCGGTCGTGGCCCCCTCCCGGCAAGCATCGGCCAGATCGTCGGCCTGCAAGACGTCCTTTTCGTCCAAACTTCTGGCAAAGCCGCGCCAAATCTGGGAAAGGATGACGCCGGAGTTGCCTCGTGCGCCCATCAGCGCCCCGTGGGCCATCTGGCGGGCGACTCGCCCCGCGTTGCGCTCCGGGGAATCCTCAATCTCGGACCAGGCCGAGCGCATGGTGAGGACCATATTGGTCCCGGTGTCACCATCTGGCACGGGGTATACATTCAGAGCGTTAATGGCAGCCTGGTGGCGCTGGAGCCAGGCCAGGCCAGCTCTGACAAGGCGCCTGAACCCCTGACCGTCAACGACGTAGCGCGGATCGTCACGAGTTGCGTCTGATGTCCTGTCGTCTGGGGTCAACCCTCTCTCCCTCGGAATGATAAGCGACTCGGCGCACAGGCTCGACAAGGGTCAGTCGACGTTGCTGACGCGCAACCCGTCGACGTGTACGTTGACCTCGGCGACCGGGACCCCAAGCGCTCGCTCTACGCTAAACTTCACAACATTCATCACGCTGCGGGCCACGGCAGCGATGCGCGTTCCGTACTCAATGATGACATAGACATCAATAACGATACGCCCGTCCTCGACGCGCACCTCAACGCCGCGCTTTCGTTCCGTGGAGAGGGCTGTGGCGATCCCTGTTGCCAGGTCCTTCGACGCCGTCCCGACAACACCGTAGCACGACAGTACCGCGTCGTTTACAACGCTGGCAATGGCCGTCGGCGACACATCGATCTTGCCACTATACTCGTCTTCCAGCATGCTGCCTCCTCGCGATCAGCCGAGTAACAGGCGTTCAAATGACGTCCGGTGGTTGCGCGAAAGCCCTGCTCGGCGTATAATAACACGTCGGCTGGACGGCACCTGTTTGTCATTCAAGCCCGACAAGTATATCAAACCCGACACAGGAGTCGGGCGCTGTACCCTGACAGAGTGAAATCCTGCTTCGAGCAAGCATTAGATTTTTCGGAGATCAAAGACCATGGCAAAATGTGAAATCTGTGGAAAAGGGACGCGATTCGGCCACAACGTCCCCCGCTCTAAGAAGAAGACGAACCGCCAGTTCCGCCCGAACGTCCAACGGAAGCGGGTACTGATTGACGGCGAGATGCGCCGGGTGAATATATGCACCCGATGTCTGCGGACGTTGGACAAGGGGCAATAGCCCAGGCAATAGCCCAGGCAATAGCCCAGGCACTAGCCCAGGCAATAGCCCAGGCACTAGCCCAGGCGGCAGCACGGCCAATGGCCCAGGCGGTAGGTCCCGGCGGTACGCCGGGACGACAGGCTTAGGCGGTAAGGCGGATGCGAGAATACTGCACCGGTCGGGTATAGAGTGATATGGAGAACCCGCCGATCGGGCGGGAGTTGTTTGTGGACGCCTCCTAAGCAGAGAGGTCGTCAGAGTTGAACAGAACAGCTTTGCGATCCCTAGTCTCGGCCCCCTTAAGAGGGGGTTTTGCTTCGCCCCTACAGCGTCTAAGCTCTCTTACCGTGCACGCACCGAGCGAACGGAGCGATGACGGTCGAAGGGACGCTCATGATCCCGACGGCATATGATACATCGGAATGGACAGAAAATCAAGAGGGAGCACGCGGTCACGGGCCGGCGGTTGAAGGGGCACTACAATTGTGGTAAAATCACGCGCAAACCCAAGCAGGTCCGATCTTGCCGGGCCTGGATTTGGCGGCGAAGGGCAGAAGCCGGAATCTGGCCGTGTCGAGGGGGATTTCGGTCCTACTAAGAAGACTATGATGGCGGTCGCTCGTGGTCGCAACTGATCCTGGTCAGTCCGAGCAGAAAGATAGAGGGGATAGCTAAGAAACTGATGTCGGATACGAGTAAGACGGGGAACGACTGGCTGAGCCCACTGATCAATCCCAGAGTGATGAACGAACTCAGCGCCTCTCTGCGCGAAAGAGGGGACGACGGTTATCGCATTGAGGTACCGTCGGTGATCCCGATATTGCCGTTGCGCGGACTCGTCATCTATCCTATGACGGCCGTCCCCATCCGCGTGGGACAGCCCCGATCTGTACGGCTGATCGACGATGCGGTGAGCGAGAGCAGTCTCATAGGGCTCGTGGCAAGTAGAGATCCAGAGATTGAGTCTCCGAACCCGAGCGAGGTCTTCCGCGTCGGGACGGTGGCTGCGGTACATCGCCTGGCGAAGGCCCCCGATGGGACCTTGACGCTGATTGTGCAGGGGCTGGTGCGCATCCGTATCGAGGAATTCGTCCAGGAATCGCCTTACTTCCTCGCCCGTGTCAAGACGATCCCAGAGACGACAGAGCCCACGCTTGAGACGGAAGCTCTTCGTCGCGGTATGCTTGAGCATTTCGGGCGGTTGATCGAGCTGTCGCCCACGATCCCTGAGGAGATGGGCGAGATGTTGTCTGGGATAGACGATCCACTCCAGATCACGTACGCGATCGCCAACCACATAGACAACGACGTCGAGGAGGCCCAGAGCATCCTGGAGATGGACCACCTCACCGAGAAGATGCGGCGATTGCTGAACATCATGGCACAAGAGGTGGAGGTCCTCGAGCTGGGCAGGAAGATCAAGAGTGAAGCCCAGTCTGAGATGCAGGAGAGGCAGCGGGAGTACTTCCTCCGTGAGCAGAAGAAGGCCATCCAGCGGGAGCTGGGCGAGGCCGACGAGCAGATGGAGGCCGAGGAGTTCCGGAGGAAGATCGAAGCGCTGGACATGCCGGAAGAAGCAGAGCAAGAGGCTAAGCGTGAGTTGGACCGCCTGAGCAAAGTGCCGTCCGCTTCCCCGGAGTACAGCGTCATCCGGACATACCTCGATTGGCTGACGAGCCTGCCGTGGGATGTCGAGACGAAGGACAACCTGGATATCGGACACGCCCGGCTTGTGCTGGACGAGGACCACTACGACCTGGACGACATCAAAGAGCGTATCCTTGAGTTCCTCGCGGTGCGCAAGCTGCGGGAGGAGCGAAAAGAGGAGCTCGACGCACTGGAGACGAAGGACTACATCCGACGAGAGAGGGAGGGGGTCATCCTCTGCTTTGTGGGCCCGCCGGGCACCGGGAAGACGAGTCTGGGACAATCGATCGCCCGTGCGCTGGAGAGGAAGTTTGTCCGCCAGTCGCTGGGCGGGGTTCGGGACGAAGCAGAGATACGCGGACACCGCCGGACGTACATCGGGGCACTGCCGGGGCGCATCATCCAGGCGCTCCGACGCGTTGGCTCGAAGAATCCGGTGTTTATGATCGACGAGGTGGACAAGCTAGGGAAGGATTTTCGGGGAGACCCGTCTTCGGCCTTGCTCGAGGTGTTGGATCCAGAGCAGAACTCGGAGTTCCGAGATCATTACCTGGACGTGCCTTTCGACCTTTCGCAGGTGATGTTCATCACGACAGCAAACCTGCTTGAGCCTATCCCGGCGCCGCTTCGAGACCGAATGGAGATCCTGAAGCTCTCGGGTTACACAGAGACGGAGAAGGTGCGCATCGCTCAAGGGTACCTCATCCCGCGCCAGCTGCGGGAGAACGGGCTGTGGGCTGAGGAGTTGAGTTTCAGCGAAGACGCACTGCGGAAGATCATCCAAGACTACACCCGAGAGGCGGGTGTGCGTAATCTGGAGCGAGAGATCGGCAAGATCTGCCGCAAGGTGGTCACCCGCATCGCAGAGGGAGAAGAGGAGCCAGCGGAGGTGACACCGGAGAACGTGTCGGACTTCCTGGGTCGACGGCGCTACTTCCCGGATACAGCCCTGCGCACGCAGATCCCCGGAGTCGCGACAGGGCTAGGGGTGACCGTGGCCGGGGGCGACCTGCTCTTCTGTGAGGCGACAAAGATGGCGGGCGACAAGGGTTTCACGATCACCGGGCAACTAGGGGACGTGATGAAGGAATCGGCCCTTGCTGCCCTGAGCTACGTCCGCTCAAAGGCACCGGATCTGGGAATTCCAGAGGAGGTCTTTGCGGAGGTCGACATCCACGTTCACGTCCCGAAGGGCTCCGTCCCGAAGGATGGGCCCTCGGCCGGGGTGACCATCGCCACTGCCCTGGCATCCTTGCTGACCGAGCGGAGGGTGCGCGGCGACGTGGGGATGACGGGTGAGATCACGCTTCGCGGGCAGGTGCTGCCTGTGGGCGGCATCAAGATGAAGGTGCTGACCGCCCACCGGGCCGGTCTGGGGACGGTGATTCTGCCGAAGCAGAACGAGAAGGATCTCGAGGACGTCCCTGCTGAGGTCCTTGAGGAGTTGGAGATGGTCCTGGTCGAGCGGATCGATGAGGTGTTCGACGTCGCCTTGGACCCGGAAGAAGAGCAGCACGGAGAGACAAGCTGACCATGGCTACCATCGTCGTCGTCGATGACGACAGGGTCTTCAGAGAGTTGCTGACGACCGTGCTGGAGCTCGCGGGCCACGAGGCCATCGGGGTAACCAGCCCGGAGGCAATCGCGGCCACGGTAGGTCGCGAGGAACCGGCACTGATCCTTATGGACATCCATATCGGCAATCAGGACACGCTGGGCGTGCTGCGGCAGCTGAAAAGCGACAAGGCTTTGAGTGGTATACCCGTGATCATGACATCGGGCATGGACCGTCGCCAGGAATGTCTTGACGCTGGCGCCGACGTGTTCGTCCTGAAGCCGTTCCGCCCGTCTGAGATGCTCGCCGAGATCGAGGCGCTGACACAGCCAGCCAGGTGAGAAGCGCCCAGGCTACGCATCGAGCGGCCGCCTGGCTTACACCCCGAAGACCCGAAGGATCCAGAAGACGGCCATCCCACTCACGATCGTCCAGAGAGGGCTTCGGGTCCGCCACCCGATAGCGGCTCCGACGAGAGTGACCCAGAGCGGGATGCCAAGCTCGACCTGACCCTCTGGAGCGAGGACCGGAGGGACGATGAGGGCGGCCAGGACAGCCGCGGGCACGTAGCGCAGCCACCGTCGAAGCAGCGACGGCCCTTCGGCGTCCTCCAAGAGCGTGGTTCTCCACCGCAACACCGCGATCATCGTGTACCGCGTGGCATAGGTCATCAGGGCCATGCCAGCGACGATCAGGAATCTATCCACCCTCATCTGACCTCCTCCAGCAGCACGCCTATCGCGCTGCCGAGCAAGCCAGCCACGATGACGTACCACTTGCCGGGCAGCAAGAAGATCCCTGCGAGCCCGAGGGCTCCTGATGCGAGGGCGACACCCACCCCGATGCGGTCCTCAAGGAAGGTCATCAGCAATCCGAGAAAGCCCAACGGAAAGACGAGATCGAGCCCGTACCGCTGAGGGTGGGGGATGGCTGCGCCAAGTAGAGCGCCGGGGAGGCCGCTGAACGACCAGGCGACGTAAACGCCGATGTTGGCCCCGAGGAAGTACCAGCGGCTCCCCGTGCCGCGGCGGTACTCGGCGATGGCAAGCGCGTAGGATTCGTCGGACATCCAGAGGGCAAGCAGAGCCCCCCACGGGGCAGAGAGGCCGCTGAGATACGGAGCGATCGACGCACCCATCAGCAAGTGGCGCAGGTTGACCACCAAGGTGGTGAGGATAATGGGTATCGCCCCACTCGCCTCCCACATCCCAATAGCGATGAACTGAGCCGAGCCAGCGTGGACGATGAGAGACATCGTCCAAGCGCCCCAAGGGCTGAACCCGACCTGGCGGGCCATCATCCCGTAAAGGAGACCGAAGGCGACCACGCCCGGGGCGAGAGGTAGCGTCGCGAGGAGACCGCGCCGGATGTCTCTCACGCGTCGCCTCCGACGTAGGGGCAAGCAGGGGCCAAGTCCAGCCCGCTCAGCTTCACCATGGGTTTCCTCCTCAGAAGCGCGCCACCCCCTCAACAACCGCCGCCACCTGCCCGCCCACCCGCACCGCGGTGGGCCGTCCGTCTCTGTGATCCACCTCGACGTGGAGGGTGCTGGGCCTGCGCGTCTCCGCGCCCTGCTCGCTGAGGATGTGGGTGGTCGGTTCAGTCACAGGAATAGCCCCGTGATGGACGAGGTAGGCACCCAAGGCGCCGTTAGCGCTGCCTGTGGCCGGATCCTCGGGCACTCCGAGCAGTGGGGCGAACAGGCGCACGTGTACTGTGGCCTCGGGCCGCTCTGTCTCCAGAGCAAAGACCATGACGCACTCGGTGTCGACAGCGCGACACGCGCGATTGAGGGCAGCGACGTTCAGCTCGTCGGCCGCCAGGCCTTGCACCTCGGCCAGGGAGCGAACCGGTACCATCATCTGGGGTATGCCCGTGGATACCACGTGCACAGGGAGGTCCGTCTCGACAATGGCTTCGACGGGCAGACCCAGGCCCTCGGCGAGATCCGACGGGTCTGCCAGGGTGGCGTGGAACGTGGGGCGATCCTGGGTCATCACGACCCGCTCGACGGCTCCATCCACGACGTGGAGGTCAGCCGGCAGCACGCCCACGCCAAGCTCGAACCACACCTGGGTCACCGGCTCGTGCAGATCCACGCGGCCCAGGTGGGCCAGAACCCAGTGGGTGCCGACCACGGGATGACCGGCGAAGGGGATTTCCTTGGCCGGGGTGAAGATACGAACCTTGAAGTCGGCGTCCGGTGCCTGGGGTGGGAGCACGAAGGTCGTCTCGGAGAGATTCATCTCGCGCGCCAGGCGCTGCATCTCCACGGGGGTCAGGCCCTCGGCGTCCGGAAAGACGGCCAACGGATTGCCGCCGAAGGGAACGTCAGTGAACACATCCACCTGGATGAACCGATACTCTTTCACACCGCGCCTCCTCTCACAGAACTGTCGCTTGGTCTTCGTCACCTGGCTCCTGACCGAAGCGAACGATGAACTGGCAGACGGGATCGCCCCGACCAATTGCTCGTTTGAGCTCGACGTGCACCGACCTTCCCAAGGCAGCCTCAAAGACCTCCGTTACCCAACCTCGCGAGCAGTCGCAGAAAGCCGGCGAGAGCTCGACCTAGCCGGCTCTGACGAGGGGACACCCGCATCTGTCACACAGAGAGCGGATGACGCCACCCTCTCTCGTCCACATCCCGCACCAGAAGTCCTCGAGCTGATTCAGCCTGTCGAGCAATTCATCAATCCGCTTGATGCGCTGCCGGATTGCCTTCACGCGCCCAGTGTCCTGATGATGAAGCGCGCAGGCGCGACCGCAGCGTTCCATCAATCGGGTCCTGGTCGTCTCGTCCACATCGACGTCGAGCCCGGTCATCAAGGCAGCGGTCCATCTGCGCCA
>CAYMHT010000030.1:18923-27103 GCA_964390305.1 uncultured Anaerolineales bacterium | reverse complement strand
AAGCGGGGTGGGGTGCTGGAGCTCTCTCCTCCCGTAAGCGAGGGACCGCCCGCAGCTCCAGCACGCCCTTCTCTAAAGTACCCCCGCCGCGACTCGAACGCGGGCACCCGGCTCCGGAGGCCGGTGCTCTATCCATCTGAGCTACGGGGGCATGCAGCGTCCTTTATACCACACAAGCTCTCCGCGGGCAAATCCACGCTCCGGGCCGTTCGGCCCGGCCACCGCCGCCTGACCAGCCTGACTGTCAGCTCGTCCGCCGCTTCGTCGCCAGCTCGCTTGCCAGCCGGATCGCCTCCACCATGCTCGTCTCGTCGGCCGCGCCCCGCCAGGCAATCTCGAACGCCGTGCCGTGATCCACGGACGTGCGCACGATCGGCAGCCCCAGCGTGACGGTCACGCTGTGTGCGAAGTCGTGCGTCTTGATGGGGATGTGCCCCTGATCGTGGTACATGGCCACGACCGCGTCGAAGGCCCCCTCAAGGGCCCGGAAGAAGACCGAGTCGGCGGGGACCGGGCCCCGGGCGTCGATGCCCTCTCGCACGGCCTCCTCGACGGCAGGTCCGATCTGCTCGATCTCCTCTCGCCCCACCAGTCCCCTGTCTCCTCCGTGGGGGTTGAGCGCCGCCACCGCCAGCCTCGGCTCCGCGATTCCCATCTGCTTCAGCCCACGGTCTGTGAGCCGTAGAGTCTCCAGCACACGCTTCTTCGTGATCAGGCAGGCTACCTCCGCCAGCGGCACGTGCCGTGTCACGTGCACCACCCGCAGTCCGGGCGTTGCCAACATCGTCGTCACCCGCTTCTCGCCGGTCAGCGCGGCCAACAACTCCGTGTGCCCCAGGTGGGGGATGCCCGCTGCCCGCAGCGCCGCCTTGTTGATCGGTCCCGTGGCGATGGCGTCCACCCGCCCCTCCTGGGCCAACTCCGCGGCCTTTTTCACGTACGCGACCGACGCCTTCCCGGCGGCGGCCGATACCTCGCCGCCGGCCAGCGCGGCCACCTCTACGTTTTCCAGGTCCAGGACGTCGAGCGTCGAGCGCCCGAAGCGCGCGTCGGCAACATCCCCGACGGGGTAGATGTTCAGCGATGCATCCGTCATCTCCACGGCCGCGATGAGGATGCTCGCGTCGCCGACGGCCAGCAGCCGGCAGCAGCTCTGCACGTCGGTTCGCGCCGCCGCCTTGACGGTCACCTCCGGGCCGATGCCCGCCGGATCGCCCATCGTGACGGCCACGAGTGGCAGTTCGGTCGCTGAGTCCCGCTGATCTCGATTTGGCTCGCGACTGGTCATTCGATGGTCGCTCCTCGCCAGAGTTGGGTCACCGCCCGCCGACGGCGCACGGCACGCTCGCTCCAAGCACGTCCCGCACCCCTACAGCACCTCGGCTAGGGAGATGCCGCGCTGCTCGGCCCGCTCCATGCCCCATTCCTTGATGTCCTTCGGCGGCGGGGGGACCTCGCCAGCGGGCCGACGCTCCAGGTGGAGCGCCCCCGTGGGGCAGACCGTGGCGCAGAGGCCGCAGCCGACGCAGCGTGCCAGATCGACCGTACACGTATCCCCGGGGACGGAGAGCGCCGCGAACTGGCAGCAGTCCACGCAGTCGCGGCAGCCGGCGCACGTGTCCGCGTCGACCACCGCCTGGAAGTCCGCCCTGGCGACGGCGGTCGGCACGCCAAACTCGGCCACCCCGCGCAGGATGCCGCAGCAGCACGTGCAGCAGTTGCAGATGTAGTAGTGCGGCTCGCGGTAGTTGCCGGTGGAGTGCACCAGGCCCGCCGCCTCCGCCTCGCGCAAGATACGCAGCGCCTCCTCCTTGCTGATCGCCCGGTCGACCTCGCTGTGATCGAAGGCGCCCTCGACCGGCGCAAAGACCAGGCAGCTCTCGACGGGATGGTCGCATCCCTTCCCGATCAGGCGCTGCTGGATCCGGCAGATGCAGTCGCGCACGCCCCAGGATTTGGCGTTCTCGAGTAGCTGCGAGGCCCGTTCGTAGGGGAAGATCTCCAGTTCGAAGGGGATCGACTCCTCCACCGGGATGACACGGTGAAGGGCGGGCGCGCTCGTCGTCATGCCCGCACCCTGGGTCTCCTGCAGGTACCGCTCTACCAGCATGGCCAGCTCCGCGTCCATGCGGGGCAGCTGCTCCTCGTAGAAGCCGACGACGAAGGGCATCAGGCTGAAAACAAGCTCGCCTCTGCCCCGGCCCGCACGGATGAGCCCTCTGCGGGCCATCTCCTTCAGTGTGTCGTAAGCCTTCTCGGCTTCGACGCCGGCCCGCTCCGCGATCACGTCAGCCGGCTCCTCCGTCAGCCGGAGTGTCGCCGCCAGCGCTGCCTCCTCCGGCGTGAACAGCTTCGCCAGAAGCTCGAGCTCCACGCCGCTGGCAGTGGCCGGGAAGCCGTTGGGGAGGGCGTCCAGTCGCTTGGCCAGCTTTCCGTAGACATCGTTTGACATGCGTCTCACTCCTTCGATGGTGGATCTGAGTGCTTGCTGCACGTCGAGCGAGTGTAGCACAGAGCGGCAGGATTGCCAAACGCGGCCCGGTCAGGTCTGTCCGCTTCGGATCCCTTCTTGCCAGCAACGGGCCCTGGAGTAGAATACGTCTATGAACCTTCCGGGCAAGGCAGGCGACCAGGGCAGAGGTAGGGGTTCAGGGAGGGGCTTAATGCGCTGGCTCCTCGTCGTGGTGTTGGCCGCTATGATCGCGCTGGTCGTGCTGGTGCGACCTATTCCGGAGTCGCCCATGTCCACCCCCACCGGCGACGCGGCGCAGATCGCCTCGTCCGAGACCTCGGGGGACCCGTCCACGCCCGCCAGCGCTGCCTCGTCCGCTTCGGCTCCCACAGCCACGTCGTCACCCACGCCCCCGCCCACCGACGCGCCGACGATGGTTCCCTCTCCCACGCCCACGCCCCCTCCCGCTGAATCGCCTGTTCCCACCGCGTCGCCCACGGCCGTGCTGCCATCCCCGACGGTACCGAGCGCGCCGCTGGCGGGACGGATCGAGCACGGTGCATACCTGAGCGCGGTGACGGGACAGACGGAGTCGTATCGCGTCTACTTGCCCCCAGGCTACGACGGGACTGACCGCCGGTACCCGGTGCTCACCCTTCTCCACGGCTGGCCGTACGATGAGACGCACTGGGACAACCTGGGGGTCGACGAGGTGGCTGATGCGCGGATCGTGGCGGGGACGCTGTCTCCTTTCATCATCGTCCTGCCGACCGCCGATTCAGACGGGTTGTACGTCAACACCAGCGGAGGCGCGGGCTCCTTCGAGGAGCAGCTGGTCAATGAGTTGCTGCCCCACATCGATGCCACGTTCCGGACTGTGCAGACGCGCGAGGCTCGCGCCATCGGGGGGATATCTCGGGGCGCTGTCTGGGCCCTGGAGATCGCCTTCACGCATCCCGATGCCTTCGGGACCGTGGGGGCGCACAGCCCTGCTCTATCAGCGAATCGAGCGCCCCCGGCCTATGATCCCTTCTTCCTGATGGATCACCCGGGGGTGGAGGCCCTTCGCATCTACCTGAGCGCTGGCGAGCAGGATTGGGCGCGAGAGCAGACGGAGCAACTCCATCAGGCACTGGACGAGCGGGGCATCGGGCATCACTTCGCGGTCCACCCCGGCGCGCACGTCGATCAGCTCTGGGCGGCCAACATTCCAGAGTACCTGGCATTTTACGCCGCTGGATGGTGAGCCGCACGCCCGCACGGCTGCTCGTCGGATGCCGCTTCCCTCCCGAGGAGCCCTCTGGGGCTACTCTCCGTAGAGGGCCCGGTAAACGGCCAGGTGTTCCTTGATGCGCTTGATGTAGAGCTGGGGCTCGCGCAGCGTGATCGACTCCAGGAACAGGTCCGGGTCGTCGCCCGCTCGGTCTATCCACCGCTGTGCGTTCGACGGGCCGCCGTTGTAGGCCGCTAGCGCCACGTCGACGCGCCCGCCGAAGCGGTCGCGCTGCCTGGCCAGGTAGTAGGTGCCGAAGCGGAGACTGACGTAGGGCCGGTACAGGTCCGCCGTCTCGTAGTCGGGCGGCCAGCCGAGCTCGGAGGCGATCTCGGCGCCCGTCGGGGGGATGACCTGCATCAGCCCGTGGGCGCTCGCGACTGAGGTGGCCAGGCTCTCGAAGAGGCTTTCCTGGCGGATGAGGCTGAAGACGAGCAGGGGATCCAGGTCCCATCGCTGCGCGTTCTCCAGCACCAGGTCCTCGTAATAGGTCGGGTAGGCCAGCTCGACCACGAACCGCGGGGCGTCGACCGTCCTGGTGACCGGAGAGAGGTTGATGAGGCGCCAGGCGGAGAGTATCGACGAGCGATAGAGCCCCAGGTCTCGGTACTGGAGCGCCAGGTGATACTGGCTCAGCGCGTCTGAGTAGGTGGCGGCACGGAGCCCCTCTAGCTCCTCCTTCGCCTGCTCGAACCGACCCAGTCTCCACAGCTCAACGCCTCGCTGGAGTCGCCCGTCGCGCGCGAGCCTGGGGGCGAGCTCACCCCGGTCCCCAGCCGTATCCAGCCCGAGCCAATCCGCCAGCCACGCCTCTGCCTCGCTCCGACTCCCTCCTGCCCTTCCAGGCTCGTACGTCGAGGACGGGAAGGGGGAGGCCGTTGGGGAGCCGGCGACCTCCGCGGCGCGCAGGCCGTAGTAGGCTTGGGGAGCAGTCTCGCTGGCCCGCTCCAATGCCGCATTCGCTCCCTCCCGGTCCCCCTGGCTGAGGTGAACCTTGCCCAGCCATAGCAGCGCAGCCGGGTCGTAGTCCGAATCCGGGTAGCGCTCAGCAAGCGTCTCCCACCTGGCAGCTCCCTCCGACAGGCGGCCCAGCTCGTAAAGCTGAAGCCCCGCCCGGAAGAGAGCACGCGGGGCAAAATCAGAAGTGGGATAAGCCTCCTGGCATTCAAGGTAGGCGGCGGCGGCCCGCTCGATGTCCCCACTCCGTTCCAGGAGCTCGGCCGCCTCCCACAGTGCCTCGGCCGCCAGCGCGTCGCCCGGCGCTGCCTCGACGAGGCCCCGATAGGTCTCGACGGCCCGGTCGATGCGGCCCTGGTCCGCGTGGACCTCGGCCAGCTTGAGCCAGGCCTCGCCCCAGCGGCTGTTCTCGGGGTGGGTGTCGATCAGCAGCTGAAACTCGTGAATCGCCAGGTCTGGACTGCCCGCCTCGGCGAACGACAGGCCCGCGTACCAGTGCGCGTCGCCCGAGTGCGTCTGCGGATAGGCGTTGATGTACCGGTAGAGGGCCTGCACGGCCATTCCGTAGGACTCCGCGTGGTAGTTGACGATGCCCCGCAGGAGGTCGTCGATGGGCCGACCGGCCTCCACCAGCTTCACCAACGATAGGTAGGCGGGCTCCTCCTCAGGGTAACTCTGAACGACCTCGAGGTGGCGTTGGTATCCGGCCTCGATCTCGCCCGCCACGAGCAGGGTCTCGGCCGCCTGGTGGGCGATGCGAGCACGGTATTTCGGCTGCTGGGCCACGCTGAGGATCGCGTCGTACTGGGCGACGGCGGCCGTATAGCTCTGGAGAGCTGCGTAGCTCGATGCCAGCCTGTCGCGCGCGTCGACCTCAAATGAGCGACTGGGCGCGTCGGCGACCGCCCTCTCGTAGGCCAGTGCGGCTGAGGTGTAGGCGCCGCCGGCGCGGAAGGCGTCTCCCAGGGAGAGGTTCACGTACGGCGTGATGACCGTGCCGCCCTGCAGATAGCTGCTGTAGGCCGTCGTGGCGGAAAGGGGCGCCCCCGCGCCCAGGAGGGCGTCGCCCAGGAGGAAAGACGCATCGTGGGCAAGCGCACTCTGCGGGTGGTCAGCCTGCAGCTGTCGAAAGGCGTCCGCCGCCTCGGTGTAGGCCTGATCGCGCAGTTCGGCTGTGCCCAGACCGAGCCACGCCTTGGCGTCAGTCGCATCGTCTAAAGGTCGGATCGCCAGGGCCCGGTAAGCATCGACCGCGCTCCTGTAGTCGCCGTTGTGCATGGCCCGCTCGGCCTCGGCGAAGAGCTCGGACGGGGAGGGCGTCGGCGTGGGGGTGGGCGTTGGGGTCGGGGTCGGTGTGGGCGACGGCGTTGCCGTGGGCGCGCGGGTGGCGGTGGCCGTCGCGAGGAAAGGTAGCGGAAGCGGTGGGCTCCGGTCAGCGAGGGTCGCGCAGCCAAGGGCCGCCAGCGACAGGCCGATGGCGGCCAGCACGATCGGTTTCCATCGTCGCATGGCGCCTATTATCGCCTCCGATGGGGATTTGTCAACGTGACTCAGTGGGCTCCCTCCCGCCAGGCCCGAATGGCCCGGATGCGTCGACCGCGCTCCGCCGGGTGGCGCAGATGCGACCTGGATGGTGGCTGCTCGTGTTTCGCGCGCCTACCGCTCCGCAGGACGCCGGCAGGCGATGCCCTCGCCCGGACCATCTGGCCAACACTGGTTGCACGAGATGCACGATGCACGCTCCTGGAGTCCCTGGCGCAGTCGATTCGCGAGATCCGGCTCAGAGATGAACGGTCGGCTCATGGAGATGAAGTCGGCGTCACCGGCCTCCAAGACCCTTTCCATCACCTCTCGTGAGCGAAGGCCACCCACCAGGGCAATGGGTAGTGACGTGAGGGCCCGCGCCCGCCGGGCCAACGGGCGGAAGTAAGCCTCATCAGCCTCAGCGCGTATCCCCGGGCGCGTGTTCAGGCTCTCACCTCCCCCAATCCCCCCGCTGATCTCGACCCCATCCAGGCCCATCGTGGCCAGGCTCGCCGCTACCTCCGCTCCTTCCTGGGGCGTCAAACCTCCCTCGACGGCGTCCATCATACCCAGCTTGATGAAGACGGGGTAGTCGGGGCCGACCCGCTCTCGCACGGCGTCGCAGACCGTGCGCAGAAACCGCGTTCGATGGTTGAGGTCGCCTCCCCACTCGTCAGTGCGGCGGTTCGTGAAAGGGGAGAGGAACTGGCTGATAAGATAGCCGTGAGCGCCGTGTAGCTGGACGGCGTCGAATCCGGCGTCTCGCGCCCTCTGAGCAGCGTCGGCGTAGGCCTGGACCGCGGAGGCGATGTCGTGAGCCGTCATCGCGCGCGGGGTCCGTGCTAGGAACGGCGCGTCGACGGCCGAAGGAGCGATGGTCTGCGAGACCGTCGCTCGGCTGCACTGCATGCCTCCGTGGTTGATCTGAGCCGCCACTCGGCCGCCCGCGTCGTGGACCGCGGCGGTCAACTCGGCAAGATCAGCAACGAGGGCGTCGTCGTGAATGCCCGTCATCTCTGGATGAGCCTTCCCTGACGGGTGGATGTACAGATGACCAGTGATGATCAACCCCACGCCGCCCTGGCTCAGCTCCCGGTAGAGATCCCTGAGGGATCCCCTGGGCCGGCCGTCGGGATCCGCCATCCGCTCGGCGGTGGCGGAGCGGATGAGACGATTGCGTAGCTCGAGCGTACCGATCCGTCCCGGCTGAAAGAGCATCTTCAGCTCCTCTCCCCCTCGGCTGGCTTCAGGGTCATGCGCCGGAAAGCCTCTGCGTACTCGTAGCCCGCCTGTCTGCCTATCTCGGCATTTCGCTGTCTCACCCACGGCTCTGGATCCCAGTCCCCCAGCTGGCTTGCGTGTTGGCGCAGGGCCTCGATCTTCAGGTGGATGGTGTCGCCTATGTCCACGTAGGTGTCCGGGTCGTCGCTGGTGGAGATGTAGACGGCGTTCACCTTGTGCCCCCGGAGCCCCTCCTCCAACAGGTCGGGATACAGCAGATCCATCTCCGCGGCAGGAAAGACCGCCTCGACGGCCACCTGGGCCGCGGCCCGGTGGTCGGGATGGTTGATGTAGGTGTTGCCAGAGAAGTAGCGTCGGGGGTCGCCGCACACCACTGCCTGGGGCCTGTGCTGCCGAATGAGGCGCACCAGCTGCTTGCGAGCCTCCAGGGTGGGCTGGAGAAGGCCGTCCTGGTACCCGAGGAAGAGGCACTCCTTTGCCCCCACGACCGCTGCCGCCGCCTCCTGCTCGCCACGACGTATCTCAATCAGCTCCTCCCTCGTCATGTCCAGCGCGTGACTGCCCGCGCTGCCGTCTGTCATGATCACGTAGACGACGTGGCTGCCGCTCTGAGCCCACTTCGCCGCCGTACCCGCCACCGAAAATTCGATGTCGTCCGCGTGCGCGTGGATGAACATAGCACGTTCTGGAATCCAGAGATCGGTCATCTTCGCCTTGGTTCTCCTTCTGAGA
>CAYMHT010000030.1:0-18823 GCA_964390305.1 uncultured Anaerolineales bacterium | reverse complement strand
GTTGTATACACAGTGGGTAGAGATTATAGCACGCTGGGCCCCTTTGTCGTAGTTGTGCAAGGCAAGGGGGCCACGGTTTGACGCCTGACCCCTGGCTTGATATAATGACCGGGCTAGAACAGGATTCCAATAATCGGAACACGGCTCACACCATGGCCAAGACCCCCGTCGCTCGTGCTGGAGGTCGCGCAGGGAGTATGTCTGTTTCGACGTCCGTCAAGACGGTTGACCGTCTTGCGAGGATCATCGACAGCTTCTCATCCTCCGAGCCAGCATGGACATTGACAGAGCTGAGTAAGCGGCTGGATCTGCCCAAGAGCACCTTACACCGGTTCCTGGTCAGCCTGGAGGCTCACGGAATCCTGCGTCAGGATGAGGAGAGCAAGCGCTGGCGTCTCGGCTATCGGCTCTTCGTGTGGGGCAAGCTGGCCGAAGAGAGCGCACCGTTGCACCGAATTGCCAGGCCGGTGATGCGCGATCTGGTCGCAGACACGGGAGAGACTGCTCTTCTGACCGTGTATGCGTCCCGGGAGGTGATATGCGTGGAGAAGGTGGAGACGAGCCACCCGGTGCGGCTTGCACTGGACGCAGGGTCGCGTCGTCCGCCCCACGCAGGGGCCTCTTCGAAAATCCTCATGGCGTACCTGCCGCAGGACGAGGTCGACGCGATTGTACGAGAGCGAGGGCTGCCTCGGCTCTGTGCAAACACGATCACGAACGTCGAGGCGCTGAGATCTGAGCTGGCCAGGATTCGGGAGCTTGGATACGCCAGAAGCTTCCAGGAGACGGATCACGGAGCCTGGGGCATCGCGACGCCCATTCGCGGCTGGGACGGTAAGGTCGTGGCGGCCATCGGCATCGCGGGCCCGACCTCGCGTTTCAGCGAGGAGGTGGCTGACGTGTACGTCGATCGCTGCAAGCGGGCCGCAGAGAGGATCTCATCCTCCCTCTTCGCTCGGCCGCTGCCGGATGGCGATTTGGCGGCTAGAGAACAAGTAGAAGACGAGGCCAGCGCATAGCGCGGGGCGTCTTGGCTCACTGCAAGCAAGAGGTGCAAGATATGAACGACCGTCCGATCAAGTTGACCCGGGGCGTGCCCCCAAAGGACAGCTTTCCCGTCGACAAGCTCCAGGAGTGCGCGGAATCGGTCTTGGTGACGCGCGGCTATGAGGTTCTGCAGTATGGCAATGCGCGCGGGTATCCGCCCTTGCGCAGGCTGATTGCCGAGGAGAAAGGGAGCGATGAGAGTCGCGTCATCGTGGGGCAGGGCTCGCTTCAGCTGCTGGATCTCTGTGCGCGGCTGTTCATCGAGCCGAATGACGTCGTCTACGTGGAGGAGCCCACCTACGATCGCACACTGACGCTCCTCCGGCGTGCGAAGGCCCAGATCGTTGGGTTCCCGCTGGCAGATGACGGCGTCGATGTGGAGAGGGTGGAGAGTCGGCTCGCGGACGGCGAGCGGCCGATGCTCTTCTACCTGATTCCGGATTTTCAGAATCCGAGCGGCACGGTCCTTTCGGAGGAGAAGCGGCAGCGCATCGTTCGTCTGGCCAGGGCGTACAATTTCTGGGTCATTGAGGACGTCCCGTACCGTCGGCTACGCTATCGTGGGGAGGACGTGCCGTCGCTCTTCGAGCTGGCGCCTGACCGCGTCCTGCAGATGTCGTCCTATAGCAAGCTGATCAGTCCTGGGCTGCGCGTCGGCTACGTGGTGGCCCCGGAGCCGCTGGCGGGCCGTCTGGCGGAGATTGCGGAGGACACCTACATCAACACGAGCTATCTGAATCAGGCCATCATCGCTGAGTTCATTGAACGAGACTGGCTGGACGCGCAGATCAATGAGCTCAAGGAGCTGTATGAACCGCGGCTCTATGCCACGTTGGGAGCACTTGAGGAGTACATGGGCGATCTCGCCACCTGGCGGAGACCGGACGGGGGGTTCTTCGTGGGCGTTACCGTGAACGGCAGGGTAGAAACCGACGAGCTGCTCAGCCGGGCGCGCGCCCAAAATCTGGTGCTGACCGACGGCCGGAACTTCTTCGCCGAGAGCGAGAACGGCGACAACTTCATTCGCCTGCCCTTCTGTGCGTTGACCGCGCAGGAGATAGAGGAAGGTGTGGCACGCCTGGCGCAGGTCGTGCGTGATCTGACGTAGCGGGCTGGCGCGGTGGCGGTTGGTGGATGGCCTCTGCGCATACGGATGGGGATGCTCTTCGGGTGATGCACTGGGGAGACTGAGAGGATGGTAGAGCAGGATTTCAACGTCCTGGGCAAGGAATCGCGCCGCAAGAACGCCGTGGCACGGGTCACGGGCCAGGAGCGATACTCGGTGGACGTCGCGCTGCCGCGGATGCTCCACGGGCGGGTGCTGATCAGCCCTTACGCGCACGCCCGGATCAAGCACGTCGACGCCAGCGCCGCGAAGGCCCTGGGCGCGGTCGTGATCACCTTCGACGACATCCCCCACGTGCGCTACAACGAGCGCATCATCACCACCCCGCCGTTTCTGCACAAGGAGTTTTATGTGTTGGCGGACAAGGTGCGCTACCGGGGCGAAGCGGTCGCTGCGGTGGCCGCGGAGACGGAGGCGCGGGCCGAAGAGGCGGTGCGCGCGATCGAGGTTGCGTACGAGCCGCTGCCGGTGATCACGGATCCGGTGGAGGCGATGGCTGAGGGGGCGGAGCCGATCTACGACACCGTGCTCTACGGCGGCGAGCCCTTCGAGATCGAGAATAACATCGCCTGCGAGCGCGAGATTGAGGAAGGCGACGTGGCCGCCGCGCTCACAGAAGCCGATGTGATCGTCGAAGGGACCTTCAGGACACCCAAGGTCTATCACGCGCAGATGGAACCGAAGACGGCCGTCTGCCGACCGGAGCCTGACGGGGGTCTCACGGTCTGGTGTACGACGCAGTCGATCCACAACGTGCGCATCGTTCTCGGAGAGATCTTCGACATCCCGCTGAGCAAGGTGAACGTCAAGCGCGTGCCCATCGGAGGGACGTTCGGCTCCAGCATCCAGATGAACCCGCCGATTCCCATCGCGGCTGCCCTGGCGCTCAAGGCCGGCCGACCGGTCAGGGTGAGCATGACGCGGGAGGAGGACGCTCACGATCACACGCGTTACGGCACGCAGATCCGCTTGAAGCTGGCCGCCAGGAATGATGGCACGCTTCTGGGGGCGGAGATGGGTCTCATTGCCGACACCGGAGCGCACAACATCCAGCCCTACTCGTTCTTGGGGGTCTGCGCCGGGTGGCTGGTTTCGCTGTATCGGATCCCCGCGGTGCGCTACAAAGGCACGGCGGTGTACACGAACAAGACCCCCTCGTGCGCGATGCGCGGCTTCGGCAACCCGCAGGTCACGTTCCCGGTGGAGTCGCTGATGGACGAGCTGGCGGCGAGACTGCAGATGGACCCGGTGGAGCTGCGGATGAAGAACTACGTGGGCATGGGCGACACCTTCTGGGGCCAGGGGCCGCTCGTGCGCTCGATCGTGCGCAGCGACGGCGTGCCGGAGCTGCTGCGGCGGGGCGCGGAGGCGATCGGCTGGGAGGAACACGAGCCAGATGGCTCCCAGACGGGTCGCTATCGCCGCGGGCTCGGGATGGCGCGCGGATTCCACACCTCAAGCGCGGGCGCGCCACAGCCGGGGGACGTGATCGACTTCTCCGGTGCGATGGTCAAGGTCAACACGGACGGGTCCGTGGACGTGATCACGGCCTTGATGGATCACGGTGGGGGCACGCTGGAGGCAGTGGCGAAACTCGTCGCCGAGGCGCTCTGCGTGCCGCTGGACAAGGTCGATCTGGCGCCGGCCGAGACGCGCTCGACGGTGTACGACGTCTGCACCCACGCCACCCGCGGCGTCTACGCCGGTGGTGGGGCGGCGGTGAAGGCGGCCCGGACGGTCCGCGAAGAGATCATCGAGACGGCGGCGCAGTTTATGGAAGTGATGCCGGATGCGCTGGTGGTGAGGCTTGATGAGGAGCTCGGTCAGAGCGTGATCTACGCCCCGGCGATCCCCGATC
This sequence comes from uncultured Anaerolineales bacterium, assembly GCA_964390305.1. Classification (GTDB taxonomy): domain Bacteria; phylum Chloroflexota; class Anaerolineae; order B4-G1; family B4-G1; genus SKLM01. The sequence goes on along the minus strand of CAYMHT010000030.1, from coordinate 14,792 downwards.
GGAAGATGACGCTGGCGGAGCTGGCCACGCGTTGCTGGTCGGAGAGCCGGAAGACCCTCGCAGCCGTGGAGAGCTACCGCGCCACGAGCTGTCCACCCGCTTACGTCACCGTCTTCGTCGACGTCACGGTGGACACGTGGACTGGGCAGGTGGAGACGAAGCGGGCGGTGATGGGTAGTGACTGCGGGACCGTGATCAATCCGAAGCTGGCGGCCGGGCAGCTGGAGGGAGGGCTGCTGATGGGGGCCGGCTACGCCCTCTACGAGGACGCCAGGTGGGATGCCCGCGGGCAGCTCGAGTCCGGGGGGTACTGGATCGATGCCAAGACGCCGTCCATCGGCGAGACGCCGCCCGTACAGGATCTGGAGGTCCACTTCGCCGACACGTACGAGCCGACCGGTCCCTTTGGTGCGAAGGGCATCGGCGAGGCGGCGATGAACCCGGTGGCGGCGGCCTACGCCAACGCGATCACCAATGCCATTGGCATTCGCTTCTACGATCTCCCGATTACACCGGAGAAGATCCTGAAGGCGCTTCGGGAAGGGAATCATGAATAGCCGGGAGCACGACCTTGGTCACACCCACGACATGACGAACTCGCACCTTCTGGTGCACCCGTTCGAGTACTATGAACCGACCACCGTGGAAGAGGCCGTGGCCGTGCTCGGTGAGCACGGCGATCGGGCACAGGTGCTGGCTGGAGGCACGTTCTTGCTGGTGCAGATGAAGATGGAACAGATGGCACCCGAGTGCCTGGTCAACATCGGGGGGCTGGCAGGGCTGACCAGGGTCAAAGCCGCGAATGGCTATCTGGAGATCGGCGCGTTGACGCCGATCTGGGATCTCCGCAACTCGGTGGCGGTGCAGGCAGGCCACACAGCACTGGCTGAAGCGTGCGCCGCGTTCGGCTCGACGCAGATCCAGCTGACGGGGACGATCGGGGGGAACGTGTGCAACGGGTCGCCCGCGTCCGACGCGGTGCCCGCGCTGGTGGCGCTGGGGGCCGAGCTGGTCCTGGTCGGTCCCGAGGGGGAGCGGACGCTGCCGCTGGAGCGGTTCCTGGTTGGGCCAGGGGAGACGGCGATCGACAATGGCGAGCTGCTCCAGGCGATTCGATTGCCTCGGCCCGAGCCGGGCACCGGAAGCGCCTTCGTGAAGATATCGCGCGTGCGCGCGGATCTGGCGAAGGCGAGCGCGGCGGCGAGGATTGTACGGAATGGTGAGTGCGTCGTGGACTGCCGCCTGGCTCTAGGATCGGTCGGGCCGACGGTCACCCGCGCCTGCACTGCTGAGCAGATGATGGTGGGCGAGGCCTTTAGTCCCCAGTTGGCGCTGGCCGCCGGTCGGGTGGCGTCGGAACAGGTGACGCCCATCGACGATGTGCGCTCCAGCGCCTGGTACCGGCGTGAGGTGGTGAGGGCGCTGACACACGACGTATTGCAGGCGGCCTGGGAACGCGCTGGGATGGAAGGCCGTGAAGAAGCCGAGGGCGGGGGACAAATCGAAGGGGAGCTGGGAAGGAACAAGGCGGCATCCGGAGATGGTCCGCTTCACCTTGCGCCCACAGACACCCGTGCGATCGAGCTGACGGTCAACGGGCAGGTGCGTCGGCTGGAGGTCGCCCCCAACGAGCTGCTCATCAACGTGCTGCGCGAACGGTTGAATCTGACGGGCACCAAGTACGGATGCGGCATCGGTGAGTGCGGCGCGTGCACGGTGCACCTGGACGGCGTGCCCGCACTCTCGTGCCTGACGTTGGCCGTGACCGCGGATGGACGTGAGGTGACCACGGTGGAGGGTCTGCAAGGCCGAGACGGGGAGCTGGATCCGCTGCAGGAGGCGTTCATCGAGAACGCGGCATTCCAGTGTGGGTACTGCACGCCGGGGATGCTCATGATGACGAAGCGGCTGCTGAGAGACAACCCGACGCCGAGCGAAGAGGACATTAGAGACTACCTGAAGGGGAACCGCTGTCGCTGCACCGGCTTCGCCAGCGTCGTTCGCGCGGTGAGAAGCTGCGCTGAGAAGTAGAGGCTTGGGGGCGGCGGACGGGACCAGGAGGAGGCATAAATGCTGCCACAATTTGAGCTGTTGATGCCACACACGCTGCCGGAAGCGCTTCAGATGCTGGCCGGGTCCGCCCCGGACGCGCTTCCGCTTGCTGGCGGCACGAATCTGATCCCGGACATGCGCGGGGGCAGACGGCGGCCCGGTGTAGTGGTCAACATCGCGGGACTGGATGAATTGCGGGGGATTCAGCAGGAGGACGGGCACGTGATCGTGAGCAGCGGCGTCACCGTCGCTGAGCTGCTGGAGAGCGACGTCATCGCACGGCAAGCGCCCATCCTCAAGCAGGCAGCGAGCGTCTTTGCAAATCCGCTGGTGCGAAACCGGGCTACGGTGGGGGGCAATCTGGGAGACGCGTCGCCAGCGGCCGACATGGCGCCGCCGCTGCTGGCTCTGGACGCTGAGGTGAGACTGGCCTCCAAGGGGGAGTCGCGCTGGGTGCCCCTGAACGACTTCTTCGTCGATGTGTGCGACACCATCTGCCGCCACGTCGAGCTGATCACGGCGATCCGCTGGCCCGTGCCTCCCCCGCGGACGTTCGCCGGGTTCCGGAAACTGTCATTGAGGAGGTCGACGGCGATCTCCGTGGTCAGCGTCGCGGTCCGGATCACGTTTGGCGACGGCGGGCGGTGCGAGGATGCGGCTCTCGCTCTCGGCGCCGTGGCTCCCACGCCGATTCGCGCCCACGATGCGGAGCACGCGCTGCGTGGCGAGGCGCTGACGGCGGAGGTGATTGAAGAGGCGACGCGTCTTGGCTGTGGCGCCCTCAGCTGCATTGGCGACGTGCGGGGATCGGCGGATTATCGGGAGCGGGTGGCGAGGGTTCTGATGAGGCGGTTGCTGGAGGAGGCGGGGGAGAATGATGCAATCGAGACCTATTACACTGAACATCAACGGTCGCGTACATAAGCTGGCTCTCGGCTCCAATGCGACGTTGCTCCAGGCGCTGCGCGACCTGGGCTATACCGACGTCAAGAACGGCTGCGAGAAGGGCGACTGCGGGGCCTGCGCCGTATTGATGGACGGCAGGGCGGTCAACAGTTGTCTGGTGCTCGCCTGGCAGGCCGAGGGTGCAGAGATTGTCACGGCCGCGGGGTTGGGCACGCTCGACGATCCCCATCCACTGCAGGAGGCCTTTGCCGATACAGGCGCCGCCCAGTGCGGCTACTGCACGCCGGGCATGATTATCTCGGCCAAGGCGCTCCTGGATCGGAATCCGAATCCAACGGAGGAGGAAATCCGAGAGGCCATCGCCGGCAATCTGTGTCGCTGCACCGGCTACGCCCAGATCGTGGAGGCGATTCAGCTGACCGCTGAGCGACTGGAAGGTGGAAGATGACCAATAAGGCGAGACAGGAACCGAGGTCTCTGCCCGCGATGCGGCAGGTCGGGAGACCGCTGCGACGCGTGGACGCCCTGGGCAAGACGACGGGGGCGACCGCGTACGCCGCCGACTATGAGATGCCTCGTATGCTCCATGCCAAGGTCTTCCGCAGCAGTGAGCCCTCCGCGCGGATCGCGGCCTTGGACGTGAGCAGGGCGCGCGCTCTGGAGGGCGTCGAATGCATCCTGACGGCTGAAGACCTGCCGGGCGCTCGGCTGGCGACAGATATGCCAGGGCAGACTGGACAGGAGGAGCGTAAGGGCACGAAGGCGCCCGTCCTGGCGTCAAGCCGCGTTCGCTTCGTCGGGGAGCCGATCGCGCTGGTGGCGGCGGAGACGCTGGCGATCGCGGAGCGCGCGCTGGAGCTGATCGACATCGAATATGAGCCGATCCCCGGCGTCTACGATCCACTGGAGGCGATGGAGCCCGGCGCGCCCGTGGTCTACGCGCCGGACAACGTGGTCGCCACCTGGAAGGTCAACAGGGGCGACCTAGAGGCCGGTTTCGCCGAGGCCGACCACATCGTGGAAAACACCTTCACCACACACTTCGTCGAGCACGCTTACCTGGAGCCCGAGGCCGGCGTGGCGTGGATTGACGATCAGGACGTGATCAACATCCGGGTCTGCACGCAGGTGGTGGAACACTTCCGCAGCATCGCCGAGGCCGTGGGTGTCCCGCACAACAAGGTCCACGTCCGGGGGACGATGATCGGCGGCGGTTTCGGGGGCAAGGAGGACATCACCGTCGAGATCTTCCTGGCGCTGCTGACCCAGGCGACGCGTCGCCCGGTGAAGCTGGTGTATACGCGCGAGGAATCCATTCTCGCTCACTCTAAGCGTCATCCCTTCATCATCACCCACCGCACCGGCGTCAGGGAGGACGGGCGCATCACGGCGGCCGAGATCGAGATGATCGCCAACGCCGGGGCGTATCCTTACCTCAGTCCCTACGTCGCGCTCTACGCCACGGTCACGGCGACCGGACCCTATAGGATCGACAATCTCAGGGTCGATACCAAGGCTGTGGCCACCAACAATCCCTTCACCAGCGCCTTTCGCGGCTTTGGCGCGGCGCAGGCAGCCGTGGCCTACGAGCAGCAGATGGACGAGGTTGCCAGGGCGATCGGCATGGATCGGCTGGAATTTCGCAAGGTGAACTTCTTGGAGACGGGGGACGCGAACGCCATCGGTCAGAGAATTGAGAGCGCCGTGTGGCTGGAGGACGAGGCCACGCGGGCGCTGGCAGCGCTGGGCGAGAGGACACCCGACGCCGGCGCGATCAAGATAGGGCGGGGCTTCGCGACGACGATGCAGAGCTATGGTCGCATCATGTGGTTCCACGATACAGCCCGGTCCTGGGTCGGCCTTGAGCAGGACGGCACGGTGGTGATCCGCTGTGGTGCACCGGACCTCGGCGGCGGGCAGGTCAGCAGTCTGTGTCAGATTGCGGCGGAGGTCCTTGGCGTGCCGGTGGACGACGTGAGGGTCTACAACTCCGACTCGGCGCTGACTCCGTTGGCGGGCACGACCACGGCGACGCGCCAGCTCTTCATGTCGGGCAACGCCACGCTCAAGGCGTCACGCATGGTGCGGGGCGTGCTGGTCGAGCGCGCGGCACCGCAGCTCGGGGTGCGGCCCGAGGGAATCGACTTGGCCGACCGGCAGGCGTTCGTCAAGAGCGATCCCCAGCGGGCATTGCCGCTTTCAGATCTGGCGAAGATGTGCGCGGCGGATGGGATGAAGCTCCAACATCTGGCGTTGTTCACAGCGCCCTTCACCGATCAGCTGGATCCTGAGGATCTGCGGGGCGATCTCTTCCCCGATTTCACCTTCAGCGCGCACGCGGTCGAGGTGGCGGTGGACACGGAGACAGGCCAGGTCACCGTGCTGAAGAGCGTGGGATGCCACGACGTGGGCCGCGCGATCAATCCAACCGCCGTGGAAGGTCAGATCCAGGGTGGGAGCGCGCAGGGCATCGGCTGGGCGCTGATGGAGGAGTTGAAGCTCGAGCAGGGGAGGCCGCAGACGCCTTCCCTCTCCGAATATCTGATTCCCACGGCGAAAGATCTGCCGAAGACCAGGGCGATCATCCTCGAGTCAGGCACGGGGGTAGGACCTTTTGGGGCCAAGGGCATAGGCGAGCCAGCGCTGACACCGGCGGCGCCGGCCGTCGCCAACGCTGTGGCCGACGCCATCGGCGCACGCGTCTACGATCTGCCCATTACGCCGGAGGAGGTGCTGGCAGCGCTGGATCGAAGCAGGGAGAGCGGACGCAGCAGGTAGGAGCAGGCCCGTTGCTCGGTGATCACCCAGGGCTCGCTCTAGCGCACTCACTCGCTGACGCGCTCACTCGCTGATTCGGGAGGTCTATGTCGAGGACGACGGAAAAGGTCTACCAGGCGGCGCTGAAGGCGCTGCGCCAGGGCGAGCCGGCGGCGCTGGTCACCGTGATTGAGGCGCGGGGCTCGACGCCCCGTGGCACGTCGGCAAAGATGCTCATCCGCAGCGATGGACGGACCGTGGGCAGCGTTGGCGGGGGTGACGTGGAAGCGTGCGCCATCGAGGAGGCGGAGAGAGCGATGCGCGAGGGGCGGTCGCGCGAGGTGCGCTGCCGTGTGCGGGATGAGGGCGGGGAGATGCGTCTCTTCATCGACGTGCTGAGCCCGCGGCCTACACTCCTCATCCTTGGCGGTGGGCACATCGGGCAGGCGGTAGCAGAGCTGGGTGAATTCCTTGGCTACCGGGTCGCCGTGGTTGACGCGCGCGAGGGGCTGGTGACAGCGGAGCGGTTTCCCTGGGCCGACGTCCGACTGACCGGGGACTTCGTGCGTCACGTGGCTGAGCTTCCGCTGGACGAGCGGACCTACGTGGTGATCGTGACGCCGCATGAGAACCCGGACGAGGAGATTCTGACGGCGCTGGCGGACCGGCCGGTGGCCTACGTGGGCCTCATTGGGAGCGCTCGACGCACCGCGCACACGTTCGAGCGGGCAGAGGAGCTGGGCGTGCCCGGTGACCTGCTGGAGCGGATTCGTACGCCAATCGGCCTGGATATCGGCGCTCAGAGCCCGCGGGAGATCGCCGTCAGCATTGTGGCGGAGATCATCGCGGTCCGGGGAGCCCGTGAGAAGAAGGGGGTCGACCCCGGGGGCTGACTCGGGAGACGGTGGAGCCACCGCTGCTAGCTCCGCTCCCTGAGGCGTGATCGCCCCTGTGTGCGGCCTCCACGTGCTTGATGTCGCCGATCAGATGTCGGGGAGAGCTGTTTGCCGCTGCCGGCCTGGTCGAGGCAGTCGGGTGACCATAGATCGTCGTTCGTGTTGGATAAGCGAGGCGTAGACAAAGGGACAGTGAGCTGGAGCATGCCCGGACACGTGACTGGCGGTAGGAACGCGAGGAGACGATTGATCACCGGGAACGAAGCCGTGGCGCTGGGCGCGTTGCGCGCTGGCGTCAAAGTGGTGACGGGCTACCCGGGTACCCCGTCATCCGGGGTGCTCGGCCGTCTGACCGAGATGGACCTGGGGAGTGAGCGCCACGTCGAGTGGAGCACGAACGAGAAAGTCGCCTTCGAGATTGCGGCCGGGGCGGCCTGGGCCGGGCAGCGGGCGATGTGCACGATGAAAATGTCCGGGCTGAACGTCGCCTCGGACTCGGTCTTCTCGATCGCTCACTCGGGTGTCAACGGCGGCCTCGTGATCTACGTGGCAGACGATCCGGGTGCTCATGCCGGCATGGTGGAGCAGGACTCGCGGGGCTACGCACGGATGATGGACCTTCCCATGCTCGAGCCGATGACGGTGGCCGAGGCGTATGAGATCGTGCAGGTGGCATTCGATCTCTCGGAGCGGGTCGGGAGCCCGATCTTTGTTCGCTCGGTCACGGCTATCGCCAACTCACACGCTCCCGTGAGGGTCGAGGAACCGGTTCCTCCCGCGGAGCGAGAGCCGATCCTGGAGCGCGACCTCACGAAATATACGAAGGCGGGATCGGCCATCGCCCAGGCCCAGCATCGGGGTGTGATCGCCCGACTGGAGCAGGCCGGCGAGGTCATCAGAGAGATGGGATTGAATGGGCTTCGACTTGCGGAGGAGTCGGGTGGGCTGGGCGTGATCGCATCAGGGGCTGCGGCGGCCTATCTGGACGAAGGGTTCCGGCTGGTGGGAGATTCGGTTCTTGATGGAAGCCGCATTTCCGTGCTGCGAGTGCGGGCCACGAACCCGTTTCCCCGCGACGAGGTACGGAAGCTGGTTGCGTACTGTGGCGCGATCGTGGTTCTGGAGGAGCTGGAGCCGTACCTGGAGCGGGAGGTTTGGGTGGAGGCTCGGCGCGTCGGCTTCGACGGGCGCATCCTCGGTAAGCTCGATGGGCCTTTCGAGCGGGTGGGCGAGTACGGTGTGGGGCACGTGGTGCGAGGCGTCCGGGAGGCGCTGGGTGTTGAGGAGGACCGGCTTGTGAAGGGAGATGCAGCTGCGGACGAGGCAGAGGCGCTGGCTGCTGCTCGCCCAATCACCGTGTGCGCTGGATGTCCGCACCGAGGGACGTTCCTGGCGATCAACCACGCGCTGCGCGACCTGAAGCTCAAGCGGGACGAGGTGATGGTCACGGGCGACATCGGGTGTACGATCCTGGGCATGAATCCGCCCTTCGAGACGGTGTGGAACGAGGTGGCGATGGGCGCCAGCGTGAGCCTGGCGCAGGGATACGTTTACGCGGGTCTGGACACCCCGGTCATCGCGACCATCGGCGATTCGACCTTCTTCCACGCCGGGATGCCGGGGCTGGTCAACGCGGTTCAGCACCAGGTGGATCTGACCCTGATCGTCATGGATAACCAGTGGACCGCGATGACGGGCATGCAGGTGAATCCGGGCACGGATGAAGCGTTTCAACCTGCGGGCAATCGGCGGATCGACCTGGCCGAGTTGATTCCGGCGATGGGGGTCGGCCAGTTCTTCATCATCGATCCCTTTGAGTTGGAGGATGCGACGGCCACGATCCGCGACGCACTGCAGCTTCCGGGGGTCAAGGTGATCCTCTCGCGTCAGGAGTGTGCCATTCAGGCTCAGCGGCGGGGTCTGAGAGCAGGAGAGGTCCGCGTGGATGAGGACGCGTGCACGCTGTGCCGCCGGTGCATCACCATCACCGGTTGTCCCGCCATCGCTCTGGGGGAGGAGACGATCATCATCGATCAGGACCTGTGCTACGGCTGCGGGCTATGTGACCAGGTCTGTCCGTTCGATGCGATTCATAACGCCAGGGAGAATGGGGTGTGATGGACCAGCCGAGCCGTGATACCTACGACGTGTACCTCGTTGGGGTGGGGGGCCAGGGTGTCTTGACGATCGCCGATCTGATCGCGGAGGCGGCGGTGGAGCAAGGTCTGGGCGTCAATGTCTACCCGACGAAGGGCATGGCGCAGCGGGGCGGCAGTGTGAGAGTCCAGGTGCGCGTCGGGCCCGACGTGATCGGGCCGGAGATACCGGAGCGGAGTGCGGACCTGGTCATCGCCATGGAGCGCTCGGAGGCCCTGAAGGCGGTGCGGTACGTCAAGCCGGCTGGTGAGTTCGTCCTCTTCGGTCGCGTCTGGGAGCCCACACAGGTGATGTTGGGCAAAGCCGACTATCCGACGTTGGAAGAGATGCGGGGCGCGGTGAGGGAGGCGGGGGCCAGGTGGCGCTATCTCCGGCCGCAGAATCTGCCGACGTATGAGGGGCGGTCTGTTCCGGCGAACGTGTACGTGCTCGGCGCCGCAGTGGGGCAGACCGGGCTGAGCAAGGTTCTCGACCCCGAGCTCGTGGCGACGGTCGTGGTGAGGCGCTGGGATAACCACGCGGCGGTGAACGAAGCAGCGTTTCGCGCTGGGCTAGAGGCGGATGTAGATGCCTCGTGACACCGGCGTGATGCAGAGCCTTTTCTACCCTCGCGGCACCGCGGTGATCGGGTCCGCGTCGGAGGGGAAGCTGGGCTACGAGCTCATCCGACAACTGGTGGAGGGGGGATACGAGCCGGTCTTTGCCGTCAATCCGAGGGCTGAGGGGGCCTTCGGTGTCGCTGGCTACGACGCGGTGGCGAAGATCGAGGGGCGAGTGAATCTGGCGGTGATCGCCTCTCCGCCTTCGACTGTGCCCAGCGTGTTGGAGGATTGTGGCCGGGCGGGCGTGAAAGCCGCCGCAATTGTCACCGCGGGCTTCTCCGAGATCGGCAACGATGAAGCTGAACGGGCGGTGATCCGCGCCGCGAGGCAGCATGGCGTGCGGTTCGTGGGACCGAACTGTGCGGGGATCGTTAACACGGCCCGGGACCTGTACCCCACGTTGGAGACCCGTCCGCCGCGGGGGAGTGCGGCGGTGGTCGCTCAGAGTGGGGCGGTCGGCGGCATCGTGCTGGCGTGGGCGAAGGCGTACGGGCTGGGGATCTCTAAATTTGTCAGCTACGGGAACGGCGCAGACTTGACCGAGATCGATTTTCTGCGCTACCTGGCTGAGGATCGCGAAACGGAGATCGTGGCGCTGTACATTGAGAGCACCGCAGACGGCCGGGCGTTTATGGAGGCCCTGGGTGCCTGCACGCAGCGGAAGCCGGTGGTGGTGATCAAGGCCGGGCGGACAGAGGCTGGTCGCCGGGCGACCCTTTCGCACACGGGCTCGATGGCCGGGACGGACGCGGTCTACGATGCAGCGTTGGAGCAGTGCGGGGCGATCCGGGTGCACACGGTCGAGGAGATGTTCGATTTCTGCAAGCTGTACACGGGCGCGCCTCAGGCCCGGAAGCTCGCGCGGTTCCGAGGCGGGGGCGAGTGCCGGATCGCCATTGTGACCAACTCCGGCGGTCCGGGAGTCTTGGCCGCGGACCGAGCCGAAGAGATGGGCCTGCAAGTGGCGGAGCCAGGCCCAACGGTGCGTGCAAGCCTGCGGGAGTTCCTCCCGGTCCACTGCGCGCTCAGGAATCCGATCGACCTGACGGTGGAAGGGACCGAGGCGTGGTATCGGCGGACCCTCCAGGCCGTGTCGGACGAATATGACGCGGCGTTGGCCATCAACGTGGCCACCCCGTACCTCGACAGCGTGGCGCTGGCGCGAGGTGTCGCGGATGCAGCTCAGGGGAACGCCGTGCCCATCGTCGCCGCCTTTCTGCCGGAGGAGATTGTGGGCAGGAGCGTCGATTACCTGGAGCGGCGGGGAGTACCCACCTTCGCGACGGGTGAGCGGGCGGTGGCGGCTCTGGGTCTCCTGGCTCGGTACGGGCGGAGCACGGGTTTCTCTGGGGAAGTGAACTTCGAAGGAGAGGCAAAGCGCTTGCCCGGCGACGGGGAGATGCTGGAGCCGACGGTGATGGCCTGGCTGGGAGAGAATGGGATCCCGGTGCCCGAGTTTCGTTTCGTGAGGGCGCGCGAGGGTGTCGTGGAGGCGTGTCACGAGATCGGGTATCCGGTAGCCCTGAAGGTGGTCTCGCCGGACATCCTGCACAAGTCGGATGTGGGGGGCGTGATCCTCGACGTGGACAGCGATGCGGAGGCGCGCGAGGCGTTTGATACGCTTGAGCGGGTTGCCGAGGGGGGAGACTTCCGGGGCGTGGTCGTCTACCCGATGATTGAGGGAGGTCGGGAGGTACTGCTGGGGCTCTCTCGGGACCCCCAGTTCGGGCCGGTGGTGGCGTTTGGGCTGGGAGGGACATACACCGAGATTTGGGGCGACATCGCCCTGCGCGTGGCCCCTGTCGGGCGCGCGGAAGCGGAGAGAATGATGCGGGAGATCGCCTGGTCTCCGATACTCGAAGGGATCCGGGGAGAGCCGCGGCGGGATCTGGACGCCCTGGCCGACGCTCTGGTGACGCTTTCGGAGCTTCCCTTCCGCTATCCGGACATCGAGGAGGCGGACTTGAACCCGGTCTTCCTGTTTGAAGAGGGAGAGGGAGTCGTGGTGGGCGACGCACGCGTGATAACGCGCAGCGGCGCGAAGGAGTCACAAGGCTGATGTCACGGCAGGTGAAACACCAGTCTGGCCTGAACGACCTGGATCGGTACGTTCCTGGCACCCCAATTGAAGAGGTGCAGCGCCAATATGGCCTGCAGGACGTGATCAAGCTGGCATCTAACGAGAATCCACTGGGTCCGTCGCCGAGGGCCGTGGGGGCGATTCGGGAGGCGCTGCCCAGGCTGAACACCTACCCTGATGGGAAGAGCGAGGACTTGCGGCAGGCGCTGGCAGGCTTCCTGGGCGTGGATCCGAGCCATCTCACGGTCGGCAACGGCGGCGACGGGATCATTATGGAGACCTGCCTCGCGTACCTGGACCAGGGGGACGAGGTCGTCGTCAGCCGGACCTCGTTCCCGGTGTACGACATCTACACGCGGGTCATGCGCGCCAGGCTGGTCAAGACACCCCTGAAGGAGTATCGCCTCGACCTGGAAGCGATGGCAGCGGCGATCACCGCGCGAACGAAGCTGGTCATCGTCTGCAATCCGAACAACCCGACGGGGACCATCGTCACCGCGGATGAGGTGGAGGCGTTCATGGAGCGCGTGCCGGATCACGTGCTGGTGATGTTCGACGAAGCCTACCATGAGCTGGTGGATGCGGACGACTATCCGGACACGCTGGCGTACGTGCGAGCGGGACGGCGCAACGTCCTGGTGCTGCGGACATTCTCGAAGGTCTTCGGTCTGGCCGGCGTGCGCCTGGGCTACGGAGTCGGGGTGCCCGAGGTGATCGAGCCGCTCCAGCGGGTCAAAGAGCCGTTCGCGGTCAACCTGCTGGCCCAGGCTGCGGGCATGGGGGCGCTGGAAGACAAGGCGTTCTTGAAGCGGACGGTGGAGGTGATCCGGAAGGAGCGCCGCTATCTGTATGCGCGGTTTGAGGAGCTGGGACTCCATTACGTGCCCAGCCACACGAACTTCATCTTGGTGAGGATCGGCCCGGACGCGCCAGAGGTCCAGGAGCGACTGAAGAGAAAAGGCGTCATCGTCCGCCCTTGCCGTGAGTACGACATTCCCCACTTCTTGCGCATCACGGTGGGCGAGCGGCCCCAGAACGTGCGCCTGGTCTCGGCGCTGGAAGGTGCGCTGAGCGAGACCGGACAGCTGCTGAGCTGAACGGGCCGGGCCAATCCTCTTGCCTGGCCCCACAAACTGCCCTGACAGGCCCAGCGCCGGGAGCTCCGCCGGGAAAGCGGCGGTACTCCGTGTGGTCGGGGTTGACGTGGTCCCAGCTCACCACGCCAGAGATCCCCTCCATGTCCGCTGCAATCAGTACTCGCATCGCACCTTCCTCCTGCTCAATCAAAGGACTAGAAATCGCTTGTCCTGTCCGTCACCGCGGGCATTCTATCACCGTCGCAAGGCAGGTCAAACGGGCGCGTGGGAGCCCCGACCGGGCACTGCAGACGACGCGTTCCTGGACCACGAAAGGCGCCAGAGGTGGGAAGGCACGCGGCTGCGTGTACGGACCCGTCAATCGAGATCGCTGCGTGCCCGGGAGCGCTCCGGACGGTATACCTGCAGCCCTACCTCAGCGAGGCAGGCAGACCAGGCTCGGACCATATCTCGATTCAGCTCCTTGACATCCTCGGGAAGCTCCTCCCAGGGGACCAGGTTGGGATTGGTCTTCTTCTCCTCGTCCTTGCTGGGTCCGTGGGTCCAGCCGTCGCGCTCGCGCTCCTTCTTCCAGCGCCTGTGCTCCAACCGAGCCATCTTCTCCACTTCCTCAGCTGTGAACTGGAAGGGTTCGGCACGCCAATCGGTCTGTGGTGCGAGGGCACAGCCCACCTCTCTGATCGTTGCGCCGATGTGATCGGCCTGGCGGCGGCATGACTCGCGGTATTCGTCGGAGAGCTCGTCCCAAGCAACGACGGCTGGCCCGGCTTCGGAAGGTGGGGCGGGAACGGGCTGGAAGCCGAGGTATCCTTCGTGGATGGCGCGCGCGATGATCTCGTGCGTCCCGCCGAGCAGCTGGTCTGGGGTGCAGGTGCGGTCGAGGAGCGGGAAGGCGTGGATGTTCTCGAGGCGGTGGTCGTGGGGATGCAGTCCCGTCACGAGTCGGGCGAGCCCCGCGTCCTGCTCCATCCGCACGACGATGGGAATATCCTGCTCCAGGACGCGCTGCCGGAGGGTCAAGGCAGTTGATAGACCGAGCGAGTCGTCATCGAGGCAGACGAACATGGTGGTGATCTCGCACCGTCCGTCGGCGTTGAATAGGAAGTCGCCCCGCTGAAACGCCGCTCCCCGGACGTCGATTGACTGTGGAATAAGCTCACAGACCTCACCGAGGCGCGGGTAACGCAGACGCAGCGACTCGGCTCTGCCGTCCGCTTCCCAGTCGACGACGGTGACGCGAAGCCGGTCACCGGGCGCTGGGCGCTGGGTGGACCACTTCCTCGCCATGTGGACCAACACGTTCTCTCCCATTCGGCCCAGGCCGACCACCAGGACGTGGGGAGGATGGGCCAGAGCTTCCCGGAAGGGAGGATGTTCGTTAAGGAGGGTCCGGGCGCCGGCGTCGAAGACGTTGAAGAAGTCGAGACGAAAGCCATCGATCCTCCCGGACTCGATCTCCCGTTCCCTCAGGAGGGCACAAAGCTGGGGGTTAGTAATATGGAGCACGCATTGCAGGGTCTTACGGCGCCGGGTAGGTGTCAGCTGCGATGCACGGACCCCGACCTCGGCATTTGTGCCGTCATCCCCGCAGACGGAGATCAGCCGCCTGGCGGTGTGGACCTTTGCGCGGCGAAGGAGCTCAAGCTGGGTCGCATTTCCGGTCAGGACGACCACGTCCTCTGCCCTGGCGGCCTGGATGAGGTCATTCTCCTCATCCCGCTCGATGGCGACGACCCGGTCCCCGAGTTGGCGGAATCCCTGGGCCAGGCGGAAGCCCTTGCGCCCCAGGCCACAGATGACGGTGTGATCGCTGAAGAAGCGCAGCCGGGTCAGCTGGAGCTGTTCCCGGAAGATCAAGGCCAGGGTCTGGAGAGCGGTGTACGCCGCCACCGCGGGGGCCAGCCAGCGCGCGAGCTCGAGAGGCCAGCTGACGGATTCGGAGACGGCCCCGGACTCCAGCGTGAAAAGCTGGACGGTGAGGTAGAGGAGGGTGAAGGGTGAGCGGCGTTCCCCAAGGGCGGCGAAGTGGCGGGCGAAGCCGACGTAGCCGAGGAGAAGAGCGACCAGCCAGAGACCGCCGATGACGAACCAGCGGTAGTCTTGCCAGTGCTCCCGGAGCCAGCGACGCCAGCGGTGCCGGCGATTGTCGTCTGGACTACGCGGCTGTGAGGGTTGGCTGGAATGGCGCATACTCATCTCCTGTTATACTTGGAACTCCTCTTGCCCTCCGAGAGGGCTCTACGGC
>CAYMHT010000029.1:0-27426 GCA_964390305.1 uncultured Anaerolineales bacterium | reverse complement strand
GGGGGTCGGGAATGATGATGCCGTCCGCAAGAGCAGGCTGGGCGAGCGGAACCAGCAGAACAATGACAGGGATCGCCACAATCAGCGGGCGGCGGAACACAGAACGTATGGACCAACGAATCACGGTCATCTCTCTCCTCCTCGTCGCCTGGAACGGACGAATCGAATGGATCTACTCATTAGACGCCGCAGCGGGCCGTTGAGTTCCAGGTCCGCCCGTGAACGGCCCAGTTCACCCCTCAAGCGTACCGGTTCTGGAGAAGCTCGATAGTGCCCTTCGTCGGTGGCACCACCTTCGCCCTCCTCCCGCCTCTTCCCCGCAACTACGGTTGACACCGCTCACCAGCAACCATATAATCCTCACGGCACAGAGCCCAAAGTCGACCGCTGATTTGGCCGATTTCACAATCGCTCCCCTCCTCAGCCGGATCGGAGGGGACGCCGCTATGTTAAGGAGGCCGCATGCCGAAACGAATGAGGTGGGTGATTCTTGCCCTGGTTTTTCTCGCCGGGCTCCTCCTCGGGTTCCTGGCGTCGGTCCTCGGCGCTGACCTGGGACTCGTCGCACTGTACGAGGAATCAGGCGTCTGGGCGGTGCTGGCGCGCCTTGGCGTCATCCTGTTCATCGTTGCCGTCCCTATCGGCTACATCATCTGGCACATCGCAGGGGCAGCCGAGCTCGCCAGGGCGACGGATCAAGTTCAGGGCCCTCTTCACTACAACCAGCGCGGAGAGTGGAGCAGCGTACGGCGCGTGCTCGTCTCCACCCGCGGCGGGTCCCACGCGTCGTTCGGGCTCCATCTCGCAACCAGAATAGCCCACGCGGCAGATGGAGACGTCACCCTGTTTCGCGTTATGCCCGAGGCTGATGAGGCGGACGTAGAGGAGGGAGAACGAGATCTGGAGAGGATGGCCGAGACGGTCTCCGGCAGCGAGGTCCCCGTCCAGGGACGGATCTCGACGAACTCGTCCGTCGTCGAGGCCATCCTCGAGGAGGCAAACCGGGGGGAATACGACCTCCTGGTTGTCGGGGCCTCCGATGAGGGAACCGTCCAGAACCTCCTTTTCGGCGCCATCCCCCAGGCCCTTGCCGAACGCACCCCCTGTCCGATCCTCATCGTCCGCGGTGCGGGAGGCTAAAGGCGTACCAGGCCACATCGACGACCAATGAGGCCATCCGACGCCGGGTGACGACGACTGAGGAGACGGTCCTCTCCACCAACATCGGCGCAGACCACTACCTCCTGAGTGCCCTAGCGCGTCTCCCCTTCTGCGGCTGGCCTCTCACTTCGGTTCATATCCTGCGGGTCAACCTGGTAACAGATGGGATTCTCGACATCACCATTGCGCTGGAGCCCAACGAAGGAGCGACGATCGTGCTGGTTTCCAGCAAAGGCTTCGTCGCCGATGAGGTCAAGAAGCGGATTGTCCCGACGCTGACGGTGTGACGACCCGCGGCGAGATAAGCTTAAAGATTCGGAAGTCACTGCTCCGGGCCTGGAAATTCGGTTGCCTGTTCGTCGATATCTGCTAGAATTGTCAACAATCTGGTGCCACCTCCGCCGCACCTCGTCCCTCAGCGACCGTCTGAACCCAACGGGTTTTGAGATCTCTCCCTAATCAGCGCGCTGACACAAGGAGAGGCCTGCCGGGAGTTGCAGAGGGGAGTGTGGGGTAGACCGAGGGACGGATCACGGCGGGACTCAGACGATGAAATGGAGGACGAGAGATGGACCTGGCAATCACTCTTGCCCTGATTATGACGGTTGTCGCCGGAGGCATCGCCGCAGTGCTGTTGAAGAACCTGCTCCGAGCAGCGGTAGCGCTGGGAGTTAGCAGCGTGGCCCTGGCCGCGTTGTTCTTCCTCCTGCGAGCGCCGTATGCGGGCGCCTTCGAGCTCAGTGTGGGAGCTGGCTTGATCAGCGTACTGTTTATCGTGGCCATCAGCCTCACGGAGTCAATGCAGGGGGGGAACGATGCGTCGTAGGTACAGCTCCTGGATACCGATACTGGCCTGGTTGCTGGTGGTGGGCCTGCTCGTGGGCCGATGGCTGTGGAGCCCGTCGGATCTTCCGCCTCCGACATCGTTCCGCGTATGGTGGTGGCAGAGTAGAGAGTTCGACGTGGCTGTGCAGGTAGGGCTTGTCTTCGCCGGGGCCCTCGGCATAGCCGCTCTGATGCCCCCAGAGGCCGAGGGGGCGGAATGAACTGGGGGCCGGTGCAGCTGCAGGACGTGCTGTTTCTCTCCGTAAGCGCGGTGCTGTTCCTGTTGGGGCTGGGATGCCTGCTCACCCAGCGGGAGGCGATCAAACAGGTGATCGGCCTGAAGATCATGCTCCAGGGTGTGACGCTGGGGTTGATCTATCAGGGTCACGTCAGCGGGGATTTGCACACGGTGCAGAGCATGGTGATATCCGCGCTGGTGGTGGAGACCATCCTGATCGCCGTGGCGCTGGCGCTGATTATCAACATCTACGAATACTATCCCTCGGGAGACATAGACGAACTGGACAGGTTGCGCGGCTAGTATGACCAACGAGCTTCTCATCGTACTCTTCAGCATACCGTTCCTGTCCAGTGTAGGGATCTCGCTGCTGCTGCGCCGCTCGCCGGCAGCGGCTCGGAGGGTGGCCCTGGCGGCGAGCGGTGCGACGGCGCTGTGCACAACGGCGCTGCTCCCGCTGGTGGGAGATGGTCCCACGCTGGTCATAGAGTGGCTGCCCGGGACCGGGCCCATGGCCTTTGGTCTGGCCCCGACCAGCCTGTACGCCGCCCTGGTCACGACGTGGGCCGCGTTCCTCGCGCTTCTGGGAACCACGTCGGCGGATGAAGGGACTCCGCCCCTGTCCCTGGCTCTGATATTGCTGGCGCTGGCGGCCGCAGCCGTGGCCTTTCTCACCGAGCACTTCCTGGCCCGTTACGTGGCTCTGGAGGTCGTGGCGCTCTCCATCGCTCTGGCGCCGCTAATAGAGTTGAAGGGCGACCAGGGGGGCCGAGGATTCTGGCTGGTCTACGTGATATTGCGCCTGGGCGATGCGGGGCTGCTGACGGCCATTCTGATTCTCTTCGACGCCAGTGGCACGCTGGAGATCAGCCCGGCGTTGGAGGCAGCCGGAACACTCAGCGGGGCTCGCCTCGGCTGGCTGGTCCTTGGCCTAGTGTCGGCGGTCTGGGTGAAGCTCGGAAATTATCCACTCCACCTTTGGAACCGCTGGGGGCGGCCGCTCTCGCCAGCCTCGCACGCGTGGCTCTACATCACGGTGATGCCCAACCTCGGGGCGTACCTGCTCTACCGAGTCACTCCTCTTCTGGCACCCAGCGCAGCCGTGCGGACGTTGATTCTGTGGTTGGCGGCCGGTGCAGCGATGGTAGCCGTTATCACCGCACTGACTCGGCGGAGCGTGCGGAGCGCCCTGACCTACGTGGCCGCGGCTCGGGGCGGGCTGCTGGTCTTCTCAGCCGCGTCCGGTGTGAAGGCGGCCGTGTGGCTGGGCTTGCTGGCGACGACACCCCTTCAGCTTCTGCTCTTCCTGACGGGCGAAGCACCGGAGAGAGGGACCCCGTCCGTCCTGGGACGAGCAGCGCAGGCGTTGTTTGGACTGGCCGGCCTCACGCTGGCGGGGATTGGGCTGCTCATCACCTGGTGGGCGCGGCAGGCGGACGTGCCGCTGGACGCCCTGTTCGTGGCAGAGGTCACTGTCGCGCTGCTGGGGGTCTGGGCCGTGCGAGAGGCAGTGCGATCACGTGCGAGCGACGAGGTGATCGGTCCCGTCGCCGGCCGGTGGGTGGCGATGGGCATGGTGGGCTCCGTGGCACTGATTGGTGTGTTGGGCTATGTTCCGCTGACGCGCAGGCTGACGGCCGCTGCGGGCGTCGGAGGACTGGAAGTCCCCGCGCTGACCACCCTAGTGCGCTACGTGGCCGTCGCCCCGGGTCTGCTGCTGACGATGATACTGGTTCTGGTGACGTGGCAGATGCGGAGGCGCTCCCGCGTCGAAGTCCACATCCCGGCGCGAGCGGAGGAAGAGCGGACCGAGACGTACGATCTGCAGGAGGGACTGGCGCAGGCTGCACGCGCCCTGCGCGCAGTGGTCGAGGTGGGCTTTCTGGAACAGATCATCGTGTTGAGCGTGCGGGTCGTCGTGGACGGAGCCCGGGTGATGTACCGTTTGGTGGAACAGGAAGGACTGGAGGGCCTCATTCAACGCGTAGTAGAGGGAGTTGTGGCACTAAGTGAAGCGATGAGGCGCCAGCACACGGGCCTGCTCCGCCGCAACTTGGTGTGGATTCCCCTGAGTCTGATACTCGCACTGGTGGTGGCCGTGACCTGCTGGTAGTCGCCGGGCCGAGGCGGCCAAGCCAATGTCGCCAAGTCGATGACGGGAGAGAAGATATGCCGACAGACACGCAGACCATAGGACTCGTGGCCATCCTGGGCGCGCCTGTTGCAGCGGCGGTGGTGCTGTTCCTGCTGCGCGGGCGGAGCACTCGCTTCGCCGGGTGGATCGCCGGGGCGAGCGCAGCCGTCACTCTGGTCGCTGCGCTGACCATGCTCCCGGCGCTTTACCGGGGCGAGGTGCCGACGCTGGCGCTCCCCTGGATCCCCGCGGCGGGCATCGAATTCGACCTGCACGTGGACTGGCTGACGCTGCCCTTCCTGGTCACGGAGGCCGCGGTGACGCTGGTCGCCATCGCCTACAGCTGGGGCTACCACCAGATCGACGAGCGCACGGGCACGTTCTACGCGCTCTTGCTGCTGTTTGGTGTGGGGATGTCTGGCACCACGCTGGCCGACGACATGGTCCTCTTCTACGTCTTTTGGGAGCTGATGCTGGTGGCGTCATCGATTCTGATCCTCGTGTGGGGCGAGGGGGAGCGACGAGGCCCCGTCGCGCTAAAGTACTTCATCTTCACCCATCTTGGCTCGCTGATGGTGCTGGTGGGGTTGATCGTGCTCTACGACGCCACCGGCACGGACACGTTCTCGGCGCTGCGGGCGGGCGTGACGCTTGACCCGGGACTGACGAGTGCGGTGATCGGGCTTTTCCTGGTGGGGTTCTGCGTGAAAATGGCCGTCTTCCCGGTCCATCTGTGGCTGCCCGACGCCCACACCGTGGCGCCTATGCCGGTGACGATCATGCTGGCTGCAGCGATGCTGAGCATGGGCACGTATGGGATCCTGCGCTTCCCGTTGAGCATCTTCAGTCGGCTGGAGATGACCCCGTTTGCATTGCCGATGATGATCGCCGGGCTCGTCTCCGAGGTGTACGGCGCGTTGATGGCGCTGGCCGAGCGAGACATCAAGCGGATCATCGCCTACTCCAGCGTCAGTCAGATGGGCTACATCCTCTTTGGGCTGGGGACGCTGACCGCCGACGGGATCACGGGCGCCACGCTGCACGTAGTGTACCACGCAATCGTGAAGGCGCTCCTGTTTATGGGGGCGGGATGGGTCATCAAGACCACCGGTCGGCGCCGCATGGGGGAACTGGGAGGATTGGCGA
Source organism: uncultured Anaerolineales bacterium (assembly GCA_964390305.1). Classification (GTDB taxonomy): domain Bacteria; phylum Chloroflexota; class Anaerolineae; order B4-G1; family B4-G1; genus SKLM01. Next base: position 21,922 of record CAYMHT010000029.1, on the reverse strand, counting down.
ACCAGATGCCGCTGGCGGCGATCTGCACGGGGGTAGGGGCGTTGGCCATCGCGGGCATGCCCCCGTTCTGCATATTCGACAGCGAATGGATGATCTTCTCCGGTGGGTTTCACACTGCGCACATCGGCCTGTCCGTCGTCACGTTGCTGGGTTCGCTGCTGACGGTGGTGTACGCGGCCCAGCTGATCATCGGTATCTTCTTTGGATCCCGACCGGAGGGTCTCACGGCAAAGAAGGCTCATTGGGCCATCGTCGCGCCCACGGCGGTGCTGGCTGCGCTGGCGCTGATTGAGGGACTCTTCCCGGCGACGGTGTTCGACTGGGTAGTCCACGAGCTGCCCCTGATCCTGGGAGGACGTTGGTGAGCGGGGATACCTGGGTGATCGTCCCCTTGCTCTGCCTGGGAGTGGGCGCGTTCAGCGTCTACCTGCTGGCGCGACTGCTCACGGAGCGGAACGAATGGTTGGCGGTCTTCAGCGCGGTGACCTTCGGAGCAGCGCTGATCGCCCTCGTACCGCTCGCCCTGGCTACCCGCCAGGCGATGGGGGCCGGCGACGGCTTACCCACGTGGGGCGGTGCGAAGCCGGGGAGCGTGACGTTGCGATCTGACCCCGGAGCCCTGGTGATCGTGGCGACGGCCCTGGGGCTGGGCGCTCTCACGTCGATCTACTCGGGGCGGTATCTGTCGCTCGATCCTCGTCACAAGCTCTACTATCCCCTCCTTCTGCTGATGGTGACGGGCCTGTGCGGCACGGTGCTGGCCGCCGACCTTTTCAATCTCTACCTCTTCTGTGAGTTGATGAGCATCGCGGCGTACGCACTGGTCGCTTTTCGGCGCCAAACGCGAACCGCTATTGAGGCAGGCTTCAAGTATCTGGTGATGGGAAGCGTCGGCACGTTGCTCTTTCTGGTCGGTGTGATGTTCGTCTATCGGGAGCGAGGGACCATCGCGCTGCCAGCTGTGACGGTCGCGTCGGCTGAGCCCCTAGGAGTCTGGACCCGCGCCGGATTGACCTTCTTCCTGGTCGGGCTGGGGGTGAAGAGCGCGCTGGTGCCGCTCCACACCTGGCTGCCAGACGCACACGGACGGGCACCGAGCAGCATCAGCGCCCTGCTCTCCGGGATCATCATTCAGAGCGCATTGTACGCGCTGCTCAAAGTCTGCCTGGGGATCGGGATGTCCCCCTGGGCGCTGGGAGGGGTGTTGATTGCGGTTTCGCTGGCGAACATGACGCTGGGGAACACCATCGCGCTGGCGCAGACCTATACGAAGCGGTTGCTGGGGTATTCGAGCATCGCGCAGGTGGGCTACATGGCGTTCGGTATCGGGATCGGGCTCCGCTACGGCATTCCGGAGGCCATCCAGGCTGGCTTTTTCCTGCTCGTGGCCCACGCGGTGATGAAGGGCCTGGCATTCCTGAGCAAGGGCGTGTGCCACTTCCATCTGAACACGACCACCATCGCCGAGCTTCGGGGGACGGCGTCGCAGCTGCCTCTGGTGGCCGTGACGTTCAGCGTGGCCCTGGGCGGCCTGGCCGGGGTGCCGCCGCTGGCGGGGTTCATCTCCAAGTGGTTCATCCTGGGCCAGGCGCTGGAGCCAGGGGAACCACTGGCATACGTTGGCCTAGCGATCTTCCTGTTGAACAGTGTCGTAGCCCTGGGATACTACTTGCCCCTCATCGCTCAGCTCTTCGTCACGCCCGATCCGGGCGCGACCGGCTCAACAGAGCGCGTTCGCGTCTCGCCCTGGATGGCGATACCCCTCGTCGCAGGGGGAGCGTTGGTGATCGCCATCGGTCTCTCCCCGGGACCGTGGTGGCGGTGGGTGGGCGACGTGGGACCTTATCTGCTGGGGAGGTAGAGGATGAGGGACATTCTGCTCAGCCCGCCGGTGGTGATGCTCATCTATCTGGGACTAGGCTATGGGCTCTACCGGTTAGGCCGGGCCTGGGCAGCCCAGGGAGAGGATCATCCGGGGAAGGAAGAGCCGTACGCATGTGGGGAGGATCTGAGACCGGGCCCGATCAAGCTGGCCTACCACTCCTTCTTCCGGCTGGCGTTGATGTTCAGCGTGCTCCATCTGGCGACGTTGACGGTCTCGACGCTGCCGGGTCGGGGTGTCTTTCAGTCCGTGGGTCTGGCCTACCTGATCGGGATCGCAATCTGCGTGTTCGTCCTCGTTGAAGAGGGAGAAGTATAATGGTAGAGCGACTTCTGAAATGGGCCCGACGCCGATCGCCGTGGATTCTCCATTTCAACAGCGGAGGGTGCAACGGGTGTGACATCGAGATCCTGGACCTCCTGACGCCGCGGTACGACGTAGAGCGTCTGGGGATCCTGAAGGAGGCGTCCCCGCGCCACGCGGACATCCTGCTGTGCACCGGGCCGGTGACGCGGCAGGCCCGGGCGCGGTTGCGCCGCATCTACGAGCAGATGCCGGAGCCGAAGTGGGTGGTGGCCATCGGGACGTGCGCCACTTCCGGTGGCGTGTTCCAGGGCAGCTACAATATGATGGGGGGCGTGGATCAGGTCGTCCCGGTGGACCTCTACATCCCTGGTTGCCCCCCGCGGCCGGAGGTGATCATTGAGGGGCTGAGCAGGCTGCTCGAGGAGATCGAGGGCACGAAGGACCAGGAGACCCTGGGCACAGACCCTGCGGAGGAGGGGGTAGACGTTGACTTCGCCGGTGTGGACGAAACACCCGACACGGGAAGATGAGCCGTCCGCCGGGGTGGAAGGGAGACCGACGAGGATCCCCCGCGGGCGTCAGGAGGAGACAGAACTCTATGGAGGCAAAGGCTCTATTGGACGCATTCGGAGAGGCGTGTCCGGACCAGACGTTCGAAGCACGCACCATGCCGGTGGACGAGACCGTCGTCGAGGTGCCAGCGCCGTGTCTGGGGGAGGTAGTCGGCGTGCTGCGCAAGACGTTCTCCGTCCATCACCTGTCGGCCATCACGGGCCAGGACAGGGGGGCGGAGCTGGAGTTGCTGTACCACTTCTGGCACGAGCACGGGATCACGCTGCAGGTGACCCTGGGGCGGGAGGACGCGCGGGTAGGGACGCTGACCGACGCCATCCCGGGCGCGGACTTCTACGAGCGCGAGGTCGGTGAGATGCTGGGCGTGAGATTCGAGGGGCATCCGGGGCCGGAGCACCTTTTGCTGCCAGACGATTGGGAGGAAGGGCCGCCGATGCTTCAAGAGGAACCGGCCGAGGAGGGTGAGGCGTGACGCGGATAACGATCCCCATCGGGCCCCAGCACCCCTTGCTGAAGGAACCGCTGTCGTTCCGCCTCACGGCGGAGGGCGAGCGTATCGTGGAAGGCGCGCTGCGGCTGGGGTACGTGCATCGGGGCATCGAGCGGCTGACCCAGGAGCGGAGTTACGTGCAGAATGTCCACCTCCTGGAGCGCGTGTGCGGCATCTGCTCGCACGTCCACACCACCACCTATTGCCAGGGCGTAGAGGCCCTCCTGGAGCTGGATGTCCCGCCCAGGGGGCTGGCCCTCCGGACCCTGACGTGTGAGCTCGAGCGGATTCACAGCCACCTTCTCTGGCTGGGCGTCCTGGCGGAGAATATCGGATTCACGACGATCTTCATGTATTCGTGGCGGGATCGAGAGATCGTGCTGGACATCATGGAGGATCTGTCCGGCGGCCGCATCGCTCACGCGGTCAACGTGATCGGCGGCGTACGGATCGATCTGGAGCCGGAGCAGGTCGACGGAATCCGGCGGCGTCTCGATGAGCTGCAGGGACAGGTGGAAGACCTGGCGGACGTGGTGGAGCACGAACGCACGCTGAAGGTTCGCACCCAGGGCGTGGGACGCGCCTCGCTGGAACAGGTACGACGCCACTGTGCCGTGGGGCCGCTGGCCCGGGCCGCCGGGTTGGATCGAGATGTGCGACGCGACGCCCCTTACGCGGCGTACGATCGGCTTTCCTTCAGGGTCATTACGCAGTCCGGCGGCGACGTATGGGCCGCGACCCGCGTGCGGGTCCTGGAGGTCGTCGAGAGCCTCTCGCTGTGCCACCAGATCCTGGACGACCTGCCGTCGGGGGAGGTGTCCGCCCAGGCCAGGCGGCGGGTGCCGGAGGGCGAGGTGGTCACGCGTGCGGAGGCCCCTCGCGGGGAGGTAATCTATTACATCCGCAGCGACGGATCGGACAAGCCAGCGCGGATCAAGATCCGCACCCCGACGCTGCCGGCGCTCAGCCTGGTGCGGGAGCAGCTCCGGGACATCAACGTCGCCGATGTGCCGGCCGTGCTCTCGGGAATCGATCTATGCATCGCCTGCGCCGACCGCTGATGACGACGGAAGGAAGGTTCGCTTGAGAGAGCTGTTGTCGGTGCTGATCACCGTATTCGTCTTCCCCGGGTTCGCGTTCCTGGTTGCCTGTGCGCTGCTCTTCGAGTGGATCGACCGACGTACCATCGCGCGTCTTCAGGCCCGCGTCGGGCCGCCCTGGTTCCAGCCCCTGGCGGACCTGCTGAAGCTGCTGTCGAAGGAGAGCGTGCTTCCGCGGGGGGCCGACCGGCCGATCTGCACGGCGCTGCCGGTGGTATCGCTGGCCGCGGTGCTGACCGCGGCGATATACATCCCGGTCGGCGGGCGCGTGGTGTACGCCTTCGAGGGGGACTTGATTGTGGTCCTGTTCCTGCTCAGCCTGCCCGCTCTGTTCTACTTCCTGGCGGGATGGGTCTCCGTGGGCATCTACAGCGTCATCGGGGGCAGCCGTTCCGTGCTCCAGTACTTCTCGTATGAGGTCCCCTTCTTGATGGCGCTCAGTGCCCCGGCGATTCTCACCGGTTCCTGGTCGATCTCCGAGATCATCACGCAGCAGGCAGAGGCCGGGTGGATTGTGCTCGTGCAGCCCGTGGGGTTCCTGCTGGCGGTGGTGGGCCTGATCGGCAAGCTGAAGCGGGTCCCCTTCGACATTCCGAAGGCGAAGTCCGAGGTGGTCGGTGGGCCGCTGACCGAGTTCAGCGGCCGTAAGCTGGCCCTGTGGCATCTCAGCGTCCACATCCAGACCGTGGCGGGCATTTTTCTGCTGGTCAACGTGTTTCTTGGCGGTGGCGATCTGACATTGCTGCAGGGCTCGACGCCGCTGGGCCTAGCCCGGGCATTGATGTTCGCCGTCAAGGCCCTGGCTATGCTGGTGACGCTTTCGGTGACGAGCGTGCTGTACGCGCGGCTGCGGATCGATCAGCTGGCCAGCCTGGGGTGGCGGATTCTGGCACCCCTCGGCCTGCTGCAGCTGGCAGCCACCATTTTGATAGGGATGAGTTGATGACGCAGTTGAAATCACTGATCTACCTGCTCCCCCAGCTGTGGGAGACGCTCTTCGAGAAAGTCATCACGATCGCCTTCCCCTTCGGGCGGCTGGAGCTGCCCTCCAACTACAGGGGCCGGGTGAGGATCGAGCCTGATCTGTGCCGTGGCTGCGGGGCCTGTGTACGGGACTGCCCGGCGTTCGGCCTGGAGCTGGAGAGAGAGGACCGCGACGAGTTCCGCTTGATTCACTATCCGGCCCGCTGCATCTGCTGCGGTCAGTGCGAGGAGAGCTGCCGATTTGACGCGATCCGACTGACGAATGAGTTCGTGGAGCCGACCTTTGGAGAGAGGCCTGAGCGGGAGGTACTGGTAGATCGGGAGCCTGAATGAGGACATTTGCAGTACTATACGCAATTGACCGGGCCCGGACTGCTACGCCTGGCGCGCCACGTCTTGGCCGTATTGAAGGGCGTATGCGGCCTGTCTCTGCGTGTTCACCTCGGCCGCCTCGAAATCGCGGGCCTCGTTGAGGCAGAAGGTGAGGGTGCGCAGTTTCCAGATGGCGAAGAGCAGATCGTGGTAGCGTCCGCTGAAACGCTGGGCGATGTACCCGCGGGCCAAGGTATCCAGGATGCGCACCCATGCCTCGATGTCCAGCGTCTTACTCCGCTCTCTAAAGCCCGCGTCGGACCCAGTCGGAGCATCCGGGTCGGCGCTGAACAGCTTCAGCAGCAGTTCCGCGTCGGGGCCCGCGAGTCCCAGCTCGTCCATCAGCTCGGCCTCGTTCTCCAGCTTCCCGACGAACGCGAACCAGGAGTCGATCTGCTCATCGAGATCCACGTAGACCAGCTTGCGGACGTCCTCGCCCACTCGCTCGATCTCTGTGGCTGAGGGCGGCAGCACCCGCACCAACGACTCCGCGTCCGTCGGCACCGCCCGATCCCTTCCGTGGAAGCGGACCTCTTTGACTGCCTCATCGAAGCATTCGATGAACATGGTCTTCAGCTGGTCCATGCTCTTCTTGCGGTGCGTCTTCTGCGTCAGATACAGCTCCGCGACGCGATATCCGCCGATCAAGGTGTTGATGATGTAGAAGGTATCGATGCCCCAGGTGTGAGGCGGGGCAATGCCGCAGTCGAGGAGATACCCGGCGAGGTCGGCCGTCATGCAGAGTTCGCCTCCAAGGGGCTGATTGATCTCTCGTCCTTCCGGGAAGAACAGCCCGATCAGCGGCCGGGTGACGTGACGGGTGATCTGGGCGTCGAACGGACTGCGGTCGAAATAGCCGCGAGTCATGGCCACATCGTACTGGTCGATGCCGTCGATCAGCACGTCGCACCACCTGCTCGTCATGGAGGTGATGTCGGCGTCCAGGAAGAGGATGCGGTCGTGGCCGTCGGCCAGGGCCTGCCTGATCCCGGTGACCATGGCCCCGCCCTTGCCGGTGTTGCGCAGCTCGGAGCGGATCAGCCTGACCGGCTTGCGATATCGGTCTGCCAGCTCGGGCAGGCGCTCGCTCAGCAGCGCCACCGTGTCATCCACGGACCAGCCATCGACGACCAGGACCTCATCTACGGTTGCGGCTTTGAGCCCCTCGTCGATGACGGAGAGAGGACGCTGTCCCTCGTTCTTCTCCGGCACAATAAGCACATTCGACATCTTCTGCCTCCTCACGCCCGACAAGGCGGGTCATAGAGCCCTGGGCGCAGGTTTCTCAGCACGGGCTCCTGCTCCCGCTCCTCCGAGATCAGGCTGAAATCCAGTGCGGCAATCAACAGCTCCTCCTCAGCAGGCGAACCGCGTGCGATGACCTCGCCGCGGGGGCTGACCACCTGGCTCAGGCCGCAGTACCTGACTTCTCCCTCGCGGCCCACTCGATTGACGGCCACCGTGAAGATTTGATTGTCCTGGGCCCGGGCGCGGGTGCGCAGGTTGAGCAAATACTCGTACCCGGCGGGAACGGCCGAGGGGATGAAGACGATCTCTGCCCCCTGCAACGCCAGGGTCGTGAAGATATGAGGAAAGGCGTGCTCGAAGCAGATGGCCACGCCCACGGCAACCCCGTCCAGATCGAAAACGGGGAGTCGATCTCCGGCGCGGAAGTAGCGACGCTCCGGCGGGTAGAGGTGGGACTTACGGTACTTCCCCAGCAGCCGTCCCTCGGTGTTGAGGAGGAAGGTGGTGTCGTAGAGCGCCCCGTCGTCGGCGCCATCCCGTTCGACGATGGTGCCCAGGATGCTCAGTCCGTGCTCCCTGGCCCTTCGCGCCATCAGCTCGGTGGTCGGTCCCGGAATGGGCTCGGCCAGCTCGTAGAAGGCGCCGCCGATAAGATCCAGATGGTACCCGGTGGTGAAGAGCTCAGGGAAACAGACGACATCAGCGCGACCGCTCGACTGCTCCAGGAACGCTGTGGCCTTGTCGAGATTTGCCCTCTTGTTCCTCAGCGTGCAGTTCATCTGAACCAGGGCAACGGCTGGATTCCGCCGGTCTCCCTCTCTCGTGGCGCTTGCTGCCCTCATTCACATACTAACCTTTCCGTAAGGTAAGTCTCCACGTTTTCCTCTATCAGTTGAACCCCCAGCCCAGGCCCCTCCGGCACCTCGTAGTAGCCGTCCTTGAACTCGGGCACTTCGGAGATATTCTGTTCCCGCGATCTTTGCACGGAGCCGAATATCTGAAAGAGATTCTCAAATCCAAATCCGTACCTATCGTCCAGTCTGGTCGAGGCGACGAAGTGTAGGTTGGCGGCGTGCCCAATGCCCAGGTTCGTCATACTCGCGCAGTAGCATCCCACGCCAGCGGACTCGGCGATGGCCGCCACCTTCTTGGACGTGTAGAATCCTCCCAGCTTCAGCGGCTTAATGAGGAACATGTCGGCAGCATCCCTCTTTATCAGCTCTACGGCGTCTGCAGGGGAGAACAGGCTCTCATCCGCCACAAGCTCCACCACGCCGAGTCTCTTGATGGCCGCCAGTGCGTCCAGATCCCACTTCTTCACCGGCCCTTCCAAGGCCTGGGCATACTCGCGCATGCCTTTGGCCAGCTTGATGGCTTGCGCTCGGGAGTAGGCCTGATTCGGGTCGGCGATGATGCGGACATCGTCGCCCACGTGCTCGCGTACGATGCGCAGGCTTTCGATGTCCTGCTCCACGTCCCTGGTCCGCCCGACCTTCACCATGATGCCCTTGAAGCCCATCTCCACGCGCCTAGCGGCTTCCTCGGCCATGGCCCTCACCCCTCTGTCCCAGCTGACGGCGTACCAGAGAGGAACCCTCTTCCTGTACAGCCCGCCGAGCAGGTCGTAGACGGGCACAGCCAGGGCCTTTCCCATGAGATCATAGAGGGCAACATCGACCGCTGCCTTGGCGCAGCCGTTTCGGGGCACGAATTGATCCATATCCTCGGTTATCTTCTCGACATCGAAGGGGTTCTTTCCGATGAGGTAAGGAGCGAGCCACCTGTGGAGCACCTCTACGGCTGTCCGCTGGGTCTCCCCGCTGTAGGCGGGTATGAAAGGAGAGACCTCTCCGAATCCGGTAACTCCCTCCTCCGTGTGGATCTTTACCAAGACATTCCTTGCGCTGGAGATGGTGCCCACCGAGATGGAGGTAGGTGCGTGATAGGGCACCTCCAGAGGGATGATCTCTACTCTATCTACGATCATCTTCACGATACGGGGCTATCCCTTGATGGCACCCGCGGTGAAGCCGGCGATCATCTGCCGCTGGAAGAAGATGAACATGAGGAGGATGGGAATCATCCCGACAATGATAGAGGCCGTCAATGCGCCCCAGTCCACCCTGTAGAGCCCCATGAACTTGTAGAGCGCCACCTGGAAGACGTTCATCGACGGTTTGTTGGCAAAGGTGAGAGGGAAAACCAATTCGTTCCACGAGAAGCGGAAGGAGAAGATGGCGGACACAGCCAGGGCAGGCCAGGCACAGGGGAGCGTCACGCGCCAGAGGGCCTGCACGCGAGAGCAGCCGTCTACCATCGCGGCCTCCTCCAGTTCGATAGGGATGGTCTCGAAGTGATTCTTCAAGAGAAAGATGTTGAGCGGGATGATGAGGATCTGATAAGAAAGGATCAGCGCGACGAACGTATCCAGCAGGTCGAGGCGATGGAACATCACGTAGAGCGGTATAGTATTCATGACCACTGGGATCATGAAGATGGCCATCATCATACCCAGGATCAGGCCTTTTCCCCGGAACTCGTAGCGGGCGAAGGCGAACCCCGCCAGAGCGCTCACCGCCACGCAAAGGATCGTGCTCGGCGCGGCGGCCAGAAACCCGTTCCCCAGGCTGCGTACGAGATAGGGATCCTGAAAGACGAACCGATAGTTTTCGAGGGAGGCGGAGCGAGGGATGATGCGTGGCGGGAAAGCCATCGCCTGCTCGCTGGGTTTGAATGAAGTGGCCAACACCCACAGCATGGGAGTGAGGGTGAAGAGGGCGTACAGGATCAACAGCGGATAGGTCACAACTCTCTGGGTCAGGCTCTTGCGCATGCTATGCCTCCCTCACTGAGCGCGGATCGACCGCGCGTACAGCACCGCCAGTAGGCCATTGATGGCCAACAGCATGAGGCCCACCGATGCACCGACCGAGATATGTCCCAACTCGAAGGCCTGACGATACATGTACAGGGACGTGGTCGTGGTCGAGTACAGGGGGCCTCCGCCGGTCATCGTCAACTGAAGGTCGAACAGGTTGACGGTCCAGACGCTGATGAGGATCAGGTTGACGGCGATGAAAGGCTTGAGCAGCGGTAGGGTGATGCGAGTGAAGCTCTGCCAGGGGGACGCACCGTCCACGCGGGCGGCCTCGTACAGCTCCTGGTTGATGGTGGCGAGAGCAGAGCCCATGAACAGCATGGAGAAGGGCGTGCCGAACCAGATGTTGGAGACCACGATGGACCAGGGGGCGACCGACGGATTGGCCAACCACTTCACGGTGGGAACCCCCACCGTGCGCAGCACGTGATTGATCAGCCCAAACTTATCATTGTACATCCATCGCCAGGAGAAGCCGACGATCACGGCGGAGAAGAGCCAGGGAAGGACGAAGATCAGCCGGAACATCTCGGTGCCCCGCAGCCGCTGGCTGAGTAGCTGAGCCAGCAGCAGGCCGATCAGCCATTGGAAGAGCACGCAGCCCCCGACGAAGATGGCGGAGACCTTCAGCGACTCGTAGAAATAGTCATCGCGGAAGACATCGATGTAGTTCTTGAAACCGACGAACTCCCAGTCCCTGAGGATGGTGGTGAAGCTCACATCGTGCATGGCGACGTACACGTTCCAGAGGATGGGAAAGACCAGCAAAGCGAAGAGGATGACAAACGCCGGCGCCAGGAGAAGGTAGGGGATAAGGGGGTTCTCGCGCCCCCGGAGCTTCATCATTGCTCGCCTCCAACCGAAAGATGGGCTCCGGTGGATGGCGAACCATCCACCGGAGCGGGCATGCGCTATGGACCCAGCACGTCGGCTGACTTGGTGACCGCGTCGTCGAGGGCTTCCTGCGGCGACTTCCGGCCGTAGTAGACCTCCTCGATGGCGACGCGTATGTGCTCGGCCAGCTCGGGATACTCGGCGATGTTGGGGCGGTTGCGGCCCTCCGGCAGCGCCTCCGTCAGCCCCTCGAAGAAGGGGATGGCCTCCGCCAGCGTGCTGGCGTAGGGGTCCTCCTCCGCGATGATCCTCTGCGTGGGCAGGTAGGCGAACTCGGCCAGCATCTCGGTCAAGACCTCGGGGTCCACCAGGATGGTGAGCAGTTCGAAGGCGAGATCGGGATGCTCCGACGTGGCGGGCGTGGCCAGCTCCCAGCCCCCCATCATCGTGGCCGTGTCCATGCCCTCCTCGGGCACGGGGAACATGGGCAGCATGCCGATCCTCTCGTCCAACGTGTCCCATTCTTCCTTGGGGAACGTGCCCAGCAGCCAGCTGCCCTCCAGCATCACGGCGAACTTCTTGTCGGCGAACTCCTGACCCCAGAAGTGGTCCGTCTGGGGCTCGATGCCGGCATCAACCTGATCCTTGAGGAACTGCAAGGCTTCGACGCCCTCGGGGCTGTTGTACACAGGCGTGAGCTGACCATCCTCCTGCTCCAGGATCTCCCCGCCCTGCATCCACAGGTAGGGGAACCACATATCGGGCGAGTGGCCTGCACCGACCAGGTGGCATCCCTCGATGCCCTCCGGGCGGAGTTCCTCGTTGAGCGCAGTGCAGCCTTCGATGTAACCGTCCCAGGTGGACAGGCTCTGAGGGTCGACCCCGGCCTGATCCAGCAGATCCTTCCAGTACCACATCACCCGGACGTCGGTCCAGGACCAGATGCCGTAGTAGCGGTCGTTGTAAGTGCTTCCAGCGCGGTTCTCGTCGAACCATTCGTCCATGCGGCCCCAGGCCTCGACGTCCTCGGTGATATCGCGCAGGAACCCACCCTCGGCGAACTCGCCCAGCCAGATGCAGTCGACGGAGACCAGGTCGCTGGCGGTCTCGGCCGCCATCATGGCCAGCAGCTTCTGGCGGGTGTCGGCATAGGGCAATACTTCGTACTCGACGTCGATCTCCATGTCGGGGTGGCGGCTCCTGAGCTCCTCCAGGGCCAGCGGGATGAGCAGATCCCACCGGTCCTTGGGCGCCGCCAGTGTGGCGTTCAAGGTGACCTTCTCGGGTTCAGCCGGCGCCTCGGTTGGGGCCTCCGTCGGCGGCTCCGTCGGCGCCTCGGCCGGGGCTTCGGTTGGCTCGGGGGTGGGGGCGCAGCCTGCGAGGAAGCCAACCAAGATCACACCGACTATCAACAGATACGTGTACTTCTTCATCTAGACACTCCTCCTGACTCATCCACGAAGTGCTTGTGACAGAAGCGGGTACGAACTGGGTTCACACCATTCGGCACCTCCTTCTCCAAGCCTCCGGACGGGCGAGGGAGCATAGAGGTCATGATGACGAGACGAACGGCCCATCCGTGTCGTCGACTAGCTGGGAGTCAGCTGCTACCCGAAAGGGGGGGCACGTGGTTCATAATTATGTCATTTTGTCATTACAAATCTCACCTCCATTATATGGGAAAACGAGTGGCTTGTCAAGGGGGAATTCGCCGGCGGTGCGTTCTACGCGAGCGGCAGGCGGGTCAGGGCGCCGATGATCTCCGCCGCCTTCGCCACTGCCTCATCGACCCCCATCCGGCCGGAGATGGCATTCTCGACCATCAGTCGCAGCTGCTCCGAGACCCGCGTATACTCCGGCGTGAGCGGTCTGGTGCGCGCATTGTAGAGGATCTTTGAGGTCTCAGAGAGGAACCAGTCTCTGTCTGGATCCAGAGACTCGACGACGGAGATACGCGGCGGATTCTGACCTGTGGCCACACAGAACTCCTTCAGCAGCTCCGGGCCGGTGGCCAGCTTGAGGATTTCGAGGGCCAGCCCCGGCTGTTCGGCCTGCTGGTAGACAGCGTAACTCATCCCGCCCGCGCTGGTGGTCTGTTCTCCACCAGGTCCCGCTGGGATGGGGGTGAATCCGACCCTGGCCCGGAACTCGTCGCTGTCCCAGCCGGCGGCCTCTCCGATGAGGGCGCTTTCGTAGCTTCCGCCAACCGACATGGCCACCCTCCCCTCGCCGAACAGTCTCGGTGCTCTATTCCATTCGTAGACCGTGACGTCTGGCGGAGCGACCTGATAGCGGGTTACGAGAGCTCTCAAGAACTCGATGGCGCGCCTGGTGGCCCTGCTGTTCAAGACGACGTGACCATCAGAAAACACGTCTCCTCCCGTTGACCAGAGGAAGGGGAGTAGTTGATACGTCGTCGTCTCCCCCGCCTTCAGTCCCGCCGGGAAGGCAAACGAGTGCGGCCCCAGCCCGTACCGTTTGCGCACCTGGGGCTGCTGGAAGTGGCGGGCGATTTCGAGTAACTCGCTCCAGGTGGACGGAGGTTCCATCTCCTCCTCGTGGAGCCAATCCTTGCGATACCAGATGAGAGCGACGTCGGTCTGCGCGTGGATGCCATAGAGATGATCGTTGTAACGGCTGCCATCCACAAACACGGGGAAGAAATCTCGCTTGTAGTCGCTCTCTATCCATTCGGGATCGATCTCATCGAGCGGTTTGAGAAACCCGGCTGCGGCGAAGCGGGGCACGCAGACGGAGTCAATCAGGGAGAAGTCCGGGGCGTTGCCACTGGCCACGGCGGTGCTGATCTTGAACTCCAGCTCCGGGTGACCGACCAGGAGCAAGTTGAGCTTCACCTGCCTGTTTGCGTGCTTCTCGTTCCACAACCTGGCGGCCTTCTCCAGGGGTGAGGCCCACTTCTCCTCAGGCAGCATCACCCTGATGCGCATCACGTCTTCGGAAGGGGAGAGGGAGAAATCACTGACGAACGTGCCGCGCCCAGGCGTCCGATAGAGAATGCCTTCGTACACCAACTCCGTCAGAGCATGACGCACGGGCTGGCGGCTGATGTCAAACCTCTCGCACAGCTCCTGCTCTGTGGGCAGACGATCACCGGGCTTGTATTCACCCTCCTCTATCCCCTTCTTTATCATCTGCTTGAGCTGGTAGTAGAGTGGGATGGGCACGCTCTTGTCAATGTCATCCATTGGTCGGTCCTCGCTTGGGGTTAACTCTGTCCCACGCAACTGCACATGGTCATTACGTAATGACAAAGTATAGCAGCCAGGCAGCAGTCTGTCAACGCTCGGATCGGGGGGCTTTCGCAGCGGGTCGAGAGAGGAGAGGGCAAGCGCACGCGTTTGACAAGATGAGGGAATATGGTAGACTATGGGTCGCTTGTGGCCCCATCGTCTAGTGGACTAGGACGCCGGCCTCTCAAGCCGGAAACAGGGGTTCAACTCCCCTTGGGGCTACTGTGGAAAGGGACGGCGGACCCGGGCAGCCATTGGCACCCGGGTTTTTTCCATCCCAGGCGAGTCCTGCCGGGAGCGCACGACGCCCAGAGTGCCCCTCGCGACGACCTTGCGCCGGAACAAATGTTCTAGTAGAATTGGGCCGTAAATGGTTGCTCGCCGCGGATTAGGAGAGACGATGGCGAAGACACGCACACAATGGATCTGTCAGAACTGTGGACGGAGCACGCCTCGGTTCATGGGTCGCTGCCCCGGCTGTGGTGAGTGGAACACGATGGTCGAGACGGTCGAGGAGCCGACGAAAGGGGCGACGAAGCCGTCGCGCCTGCCGCGCAGCAAGCCGTCCCGCCTGACGGAGATAGAGAGCGAGGGCCTGGAGCGGTTCCCGGTACCGATGCAGGAACTCGCCCGCGTGCTGGGCGGCGGCGTCGTCCCTGGCTCGCTCACGCTGGTCGGGGGTGACCCCGGCATCGGCAAGTCGACGCTCCTCCTCCAGACCAGCGCCCTGATGACGGAGACGATGAGCCGTCCCGTGCTCTACGTCTCCGGCGAGGAGTCAGCGCGCCAGATCCGCATGCGGGCCGACCGGCTCGGCATCGCGACGGACGATCTGTTCGTGGTCACCGAGACCGACCTGGACGTCATCCTCCACCACGCCGAGGAAATGGCGCCCCAGGTGATGGTCATCGACTCGATTCAGACTGTCACGTCGGACGAGCTGTCGTCGGCGGCCGGCTCCATCAGTCAGGTGCGGCGGGCCGCCTCTCGCTTCCAGGCATTCGCCAAGGGCAGCGGGATGGCCGTGTTCCTGGTCGGTCACGTGACGAAGAAGGGCGCTATCGCCGGACCAAAGACGTTGGAGCACATCGTGGACACGGTGCTCTATATGGAGGGCGAGCGGTTCCACACCTACCGCCTGCTCCGCTCGGCCAAGAACCGCTTCGGCGCCACGTCGGAGGTAGGGGTGTTCGAGATGCGAGAGCAGGGGCTGGTCGAGGTGCCGAATCCCTCGGAGATGTTCCTTGCCGAGCGTATGATAAACGCGCCCGGATCGGCGATCGTGGTGACGATGGAGGGGACGCGCCCTATCCTCGTCGAGATCCAGGCACTGGCCAGCCACTCGACGTTTGGCCATCCGAGGCGGACGGCGAACGGGGTGGACTACAACCGGTTGCTGCTGATCGCCGCCGTACTGACGCGCCGCGTGGGCCTGCGGCTCTTCGAGCAGGACATCTTCGCCAGCGTGGTTGGCGGCCTGCAGGTGGAGGAGCCAGCGGCGGATCTGGCCATGGCTGTGGCCATCGCCTCCAGCGTCCGCGACCAGCCGGTGATGGCGGATCTGGCCATCATCGGCGAAGTGGGGCTCTCGGGCGAGGTGCGCACCGTGGGCCACACGTCGTCGCGGCTGAAGGAGGCCTCACGACTCGGCTTCAAGCGCTGTCTGCTGCCGAAGGGAGTCCGGGCAAGCGACATTCGCTCCCTCGACGGGATCGAAACGCTCCCCGTGCGCTCCGTCGCCGAGGCGGTGGAGAAGGCGCTCGTTTAGCGCAGCCCACGCAGACGTGCTATAATGACACAGAGCGTCATCGAGACCGAGGAACCAGGCTCTGCCACCAGCCACCCAGACGATTATGACCTGCTGAACGAACGGCCCGATGGGAAGAAAGCGAAAGAAGAAGAAAGGACTGCGCGGGCTCCTCCCGAAGATCAGCCTCGACCTGACGTTCGATCTGGATCGATGGCTCGATATTGTCGGGTACGGCCTGCTGGTCGTCGCCGCCCTCACGCTTCTCAGCTTCCCCTCGGCGAATCACGGAGCGATCCCCGCCTGGTGGCTGCGCCTCCTGCGACAGGCGTTCGGCTGGGGCGCTTTCCTGATTCCGGTGCTTCTGGCGGCGGGCGGCGTGTGGCTGATTCTGCGCCACTTCGGCGATAAGCTGCCCCGCATCACGCCGCTGCAAGTCGTCAGCGCGTCACTGGGCTACCTGGCTTTGCTCGTCACGCTCCACCTGGTGGCATCGGTCTTCATGTTCCAGGGCGATCTAGAGGCCATCGCCCGGGCAGGGCTCGGCGGCGGTCGGCTGGGCGGCATCATCACCCTGCTCCTGGTGCGCGGCCTTGGCGTCGGCGGGCTGGTGGTGACCCTCGTGGCAGGGTGGTTCATCATCGTGGCCGTCACATTGGAGATCAGCCTGGAGGACGCCGCACGGGCTGTCGAGCGGCTGCAGGGCCGCGTATGGCGCCGGCGCGCGGCGCCGTTGCCCGTGCTGGGGGAAGACGCCGCCGAAGAGCCCGAGCAGCCAAGCAAGGAGAAGAAATCCAGCCGGCAGGCGAAGGAACCCGCCAGACCCGCGCCGGAGCCAGAGGCACCGATCATATCGACGGCGTCAAGTGGGAACGGGGACATCCACCCTCACGTCATCGGCACCGACAAACGGCACCGTCTGCCTCCCCTGGATGAAATTCTGGAGCCAGGGAACGATCACGACATCAGTGCCGCCATCCTCCGTGAGCAGGCGCGCATCATCGAGGAGACGATGCAGAGTCTCGGAGCGCCCGTGCGCGTGCAGGAGATCAACCACGGCCCCGTCGTAACTCAGTTCGGGCTCGAGCCGCTGCTGATCGAAAAAGGAGACCAGCGGCGCCGGGTGAAGGTCAGCCGCATCACCTCGCGGGCCGACGACCTGGCGCTGGCCCTGGAGGCGAAGACGGTCCGTTTCCAGACACCCATCCCGGGCAAGCGGCTGATCGGCCTCGAGGTCCCGAACCCCGAATCCGCGTTGGTCGCTATGCGGGACGTGCTCGAGACCGAGGCCTTCGCCCAGATCGATTCGTCGCTCCGATTGTGCCTCGGGCAGGACGTCTCCGGACGCCCCGTCGTGGCGGACCTGGCCAGGATGCCCCACCTGCTGATCGCCGGCGCCACCGGTTCGGGAAAGTCGGTCTGTCTCAACGCTATCATCGCAGCCCTGCTGCTGCAGAACACACCCGACCAGCTGCGCTTCCTCATGGTCGATCCCAAACGGGTGGAGCTCACCGGCTACGACGGCATCCCCCACCTGCTGGCGGACGTCGTGGTCGATATGGAGCGCGTGACCAAGGTGCTGAACTGGGTGATGGCCGAGATGGACGGGCGATACCGCCACTTCTCCGAGACGCGGGCCACTCACATCGGGGACTACAATGACCGCGTCGCCCCTCAGCTGGGGGAGAGGCCGTTGCCCAACATCATCGTCATCGTGGACGAGCTGGCGGATCTGATGATGGTAGCGCCGCATCAGGTGGAGCGCACCATCTGCCGCATCGCCCAGATGGCGCGGGCGACCGGTATCCACATGGTGATCGCCACTCAGCGCCCCAGCGTCGACGTGGTCACCGGGTTGATCAAGGCCAATTTTCCCGCGCGCATCGCCTTCAACGTGGCCTCCGCCGTCGACTCCCGCGTCATACTGGACATGGCCGGCGCGGAGCAGCTGCTGAGTCGGGGCGACATGCTGTACCTGGCGCCCGACGCCCCGACGCCAATGCGGCTTCAGGGCACGTACGTGTCCGACAGGGAGCTGCGACGCCTGGTTCGCTACTGGCGGGAGGAGGCAAAGCCCTCGGCCGTCGAGCCAGGAAAGGTGGTCCAGAAGCCTCTGTGGGACGACATGGTCACGGAGGAACCACCGGTCGTGTATGAGGATGAACTGTTGCCGGAGGTGATCGACCTGGTGTTGAAGGAGAACCGGGCATCGATCTCCCTGATGCAGCGGAAACTGCGCATCGGCTATACCCGCGCCGCGCGCATCATGGACATTCTGGAGCGGCACGACGTCGTGGGCCCGCAGCCTTCGGGCGGGAAAGCGCGGGATGTCTTCCCGGAGGCAGCCAGGGCGCTGCTGGACCCAAAAGGGGAACGTGAGACGGTGGCGGACGGCGAGGCATAGAGCTTTTCTTCCTTACGGCACCCCGGAGTCTCCGAGTGAAGAGGAAGTGATGAAACAACCAAGGGCAAAACGGAGGTCGTTACCCGCTCTATGGGTCATCGCGGGCTTGCTCGCGCTGGGGACCGTCGGCCTACTCCTCGTGATGGTCTCCCTCGGGGCCGGGCCCGTTGCGCCGCCGCCGACGCGCGCCGCGACGGCGGCAAATGTACCCGCGGCGCAGGAAGCGAGCCCAAGCTCGCCCTCAACCAATGCGAACGCGTTGGGGATGGTGTGCCCGCCGGTGTCGGACTCTCCTACGCGCACGCCTGCCCCTCAGCCGGCGCTCCCTGACACGGCTCCCGATTTCACCTTGAAGCGCGCCGGTGGCGGAAGCTTCACCCTCAGCGACCAGCTGGAGGAGGGGCCGGTCGTTCTGGTCTTCTTCGAGAGGTGCGGGTGAGGGCCCGACCGGACGCAACTGGTTCAGTTGCGCGAGGAGTACCAGGCCTTTCGAGACGCGGGCGCGGAGGTCGTCGCCCTTGCGGTGGCTCCGGCGTCCGTAATCGATGATGGCATCCGAAAGGTCATCGAGCCCCCATATCCGCTGCTGGCCGATCCCGACCATAGGGTCGCCGAGGCTTTCAGCGTCTACGACCTGTTGGGCGACGGACTCGCTGCGCCGTCCGTCTTCGTCATCGACACCGACGGGACCATCGCGTGGAGTCACGTCGGGCAGAGCGCTGGCGACCGTCCCAGCACCAGCACCATTCTCGGACAGATCCCGTAGGCCGCCACGCCCACCGTCTGCCGACCTGGGGCACTCTGGCGCTTGCCCCGTGGCGGCCGCGGAATTGGGAGGGCTCTGTGGCAGGGATCAGGCTGTGAGGACCGAATGAGCAAGACGGACCAACGATTCAATCGGAGGGCATTCCTCCGTCTCGCGATCGGGTTGGGGTTGGCCCCCATACTGGCGGCCTGCCGCCAGGAAGGACGCAGCGCGGACGAGGTCAGCCCCTCATCCGGCGAGCCGTCTCCCAGCCCACAGGCGACGTCCACCGTCAGCCCGTCCCCCACGCCCGAGCCCTCGCCAACACTGACCCCCTCTCCCTCCCCCTCTCCGACAGCCACGCCCTCTCCCTCTCCGTTTCCTTCGTCGGCTGGGATGGCGAAGGGGGTGGCAATAGGGCGCCATGGCATGGTGGCGACTTCCCAGCCGCTGGCGGCGCGGGCCGGTCTTCAGACGTTGATGGATGGGGGGAATGCCTTCGATGCCGCGGTGACCACGGCAGCCACGCTCAACGTCGTGGAGCCCATGTCGACAGGGATCGGAGGGGACTGCTTCGCCCTGCTTTACCTGGGGAACACGGGCGAGATCAAGGCACTTAACGGGAGCGGGCGAGCGCCGGAGGCCCTGGGGCTGAACGTATTCCGGGAGCGCGGTCTCGGTGCGGTGCCGACCACGGGGATGCTCCCGGTGACGGTCCCGGGGACGGTCGATGGCTGGGCAACCCTGCTCGATGCACACGGCTCAGTTTCCTTTCGGGACGCTCTGGCGCCAGCCATCCATTACGCGGAGGAAGGCTTCACCGTCACCGACATCATCGCCGCCGACTGGGCACACCTGACGCCCAAGATGCGGGCCACCCCCGACGCGGCCAGACACTACCTGGTGGATGGCAAGAGAGCCCCACGGCCCGGCGAGGTGTTCCGGCTGCCCGCCCTGGGGGCATCGCTGCGGAAGATCGCCGAGGGGGGGCGAGATGCCTTCTACGAGGGAGAGATCGCAGAGGCCATCGTCGACTTCTCCAATCGGAACGGTGGATTCCTGTCCCGATCCGACTTCGAACGGCACGCGTCCTCGTGGGTGACCCCCATATACACGGATTATCGCGGCTACCGCGTGTACGAGTGTCCTCCCAATGGTCAGGGCCTGGCAGCTCTGCTGGCTCTGAACATCTTCAAGGGGTTCGCCACTGAGGGCCTGGGCATGTACTCGTCCGAGCGGCTTCATCTGCTCATCGAATCGATGAGGCTAGGGTTCGCGGACGCCTTCACTTACGTCGCCGACGACGAGCACGCCGCCATCCCGCTCGCACAGCTTCTTTCGGAGCCGTACGCGGCGGAGCGTAGAGCCATGATCCAGCGCGACCAGGCGATGGATCAAGTGCCTGCTGGTCACCCAACGGGGCGCGACACCGTCTACCTCACGGTGGCGGACCAGGAAGGGAATGCCTGCTCGTTCATCAACAGCCTCTACTACGGCTTCGGGTCTGGAATGGTGGCGGGAGACACGGGCATCTGCCTCCAGAACCGGGGCGCCTGCTTCGTCCTGGATCCAAAGCACAGGAACTGCTGGGCGCCGGGCAAGCGCCCGTACCACACCATCATCCCATCGCTGATTACGCGCGACGGGGCGCTGAAGGCCTCCTACGGTGTGATGGGCGGCTTCATGCAGCCACAGGGGCACCTTCAGGTGGTCTCTAATCTGATCGATCACGGCCTCACGGCGCAGGGTCTGATGGACGCGCCCCGCTTCCGAGTCTCGACAGATCTCCGTAACGTCCTCGTTGAGCGCGGGATCCCTCCGGCCAGCCTGAGGGAGCTGCGTGACATGGGCCACCAGGTCGCGCCGCCCCGCCCGGTCTCGCGGGAGTTCGGGGGAGGACAGATCATCCTGGTTGACGAAGAGAGCGGAGTCTACCTGGGGGGCTCAGATCCGCGGAAGGACGGATGTGCGCTGGGGTTCTAGTGTGGGCTCGCCTCGGGGTGTCGAGGATGTGGTGTGGGGTGAGCTCTAGGTAAGTGAGGCATTGATGGAAGACAGACGACGTGTCAGCCGCAGGAAGTTTCTTCGACTGGCGGCAGTCCTGGGACTTGGCCCTGTACTGGCGGCTTGCCGCCGAGGGGGGGATCTCCTCGACGGGATCACGCCTTCTCCGCGCGAGCCTTCTCCCAGCCTGGGGCCGACCTCCACCCTGAGCCCCTCTCCTACCATCCGACCTTCGCCGACGGGCGAGCCTTCACCCTCCCCATCGCCCACTCCCTCGCCCTCTCCCACGCCGACCGTGGTACCAACCGAGGAGGACACGATGAGCCGAGTTGCCCTGATACGCACGCCGGAGCGGATTGCCGGTGTCCGACGCGCTCTGAGCTTGCTCGATGTGGACGGCCCCGCTGGCGGAAAGGTGCTGGTGAAGCCGAACTACAACAGCGCCGACCCGACGCCAGGCAGCACGCACAGCGATGTGCTGCGGACGCTGATGGAATGGTTGAAGGAGCACCCCACTGATTCCGTCGTCCTGGCAGAACGGAGCGGTATGGGAGAGACGCGCCGCGTGCTGGAGCAGAGGGGCGTCTTCGCCCTGGGCCAGGAGCTGGGATTCGAGGTGGAGGTTCTGGACGAAGTGGAGGCCGACGCCTGGGATCTGGTTCAGCCTCCAGGAAGCCATTGGCAGCAGGGGTTCCCGTTCCCGCAGCTGGTCGAGGAGGCGGACTACGTCCTCCAGACCTGCTGTCTCAAGACGCATCGCTATGGCGGCCACTTCACCCTGTCCCTGAAGAACTCGGTGGGGCTGGCGGCCAAGGTGGTCCCAGGCCAGGGCTACAACTACATGAGTGAGCTGCACGGCTCCCCTCACCAGCGGCTGATGATCGCCGAGATTAACGCAGCCTACGTGCCGGACCTCATCGTGCTGGACGGCGTGGAGGCTTTCGTGGAGGGAGGACCCGCGCGAGGGACGCGGGTCCAGGCGAACGTCGTTCTGGCGGGCAGGGACAGGGTGGCTCTGGACGCCGTCGGCGTGGCAATCCTGCGCTATTTTGGCACCACCCCCGCGGTGAGCGAGGGTCGAGTTTTCGAGCAGGAACAGATCCG
>CAYMHT010000028.1:24596-28529 GCA_964390305.1 uncultured Anaerolineales bacterium | reverse complement strand
CCGCTATCACGTACGGCGGCCTCCATCCGTCGGGCGATGGCCAGATTGGCGGGAGGGCTGAACCCGTGCGTGATGAGGGCCGATTCGAGGGCAACGACGGGCCGTCCGGCCTGAAGCGCCTCGGTGACGTCGGGCTCAACCCGCAGTGGATTCACGCGTACGTCCACGTCCCAGGAGCTGGGTCGCCAACTGCGCATATACCTCGGCAGCCGTATAGACGTCGTTCACTCGCACGCGTTCGTCCGCGGTGTGGGCGGTTGCCTCCCTCCCAGGTCCAAAGCCCACGGTGGGGATGCCAGCTTCACCCGCCGTGTAGACGCCTTCGGTCGAGAAGCTCCAGCAGGTGACCTGAGGACGGCGCTTCAGCTGGGTCTGCGCCGCCCGCACGGTGACCCTGACGAGCGGGTGGTCGGCACTGAGCACCCAGGCGGGGTAGAACGCGCGACCTCGACACATCCGTCCCGTGTAACTGGGCGTCTCGTACTCGGTCACCGCGACTTGCGCATTGACGCCTTCCCTGGCGATGACGCGTTGTACCTCAGCAATCGCCTTGGTCTCGTTCTCGCCGAGCGTCAGCCGCCGGTCAATGACCAGTGTGCAGCGGTCGGGTATGGCGTTGCGGCTGCTCGCGCTCGAGGAGATGCCGGTCACCGCGAGCGTGCCCGGACCAAGGAAATCATCCACGGCGAGCTGTTCCGAGAGCATCTCCAGGCCAAACACGAGCCGTGCGGCCACGCTGATCGCGTTCTCGCCCAAATGAGGACTGGCGGCGTGGGCCGACCGACCGCGGGCGACGAGATGCATCTCCAATCGCCCCCGTTGTCCACGGCTAACGTTAAGATCGGTCGGCTCGCCAATCACGACCCAGTCGGGTCGGAGGTTCCCCTCCTCCACGAGTATGCGGGTCCCGAGACCCTCGCATTGCTCCTCTTGCACCACACAGGCGACGACCACGTCGCCGTCCAGATCGAGTCCCTGGTCCTGCAGGAGCTTCGCCCCGTAGATCATGGCCGCGAGGCCGCTCTTCATGTCGCAGGAGCCCAGGCCGTAGAGGACACCGTCGTCGACGTCGGCCCCGAACGGATCGCGGGTCCAGGAATCTGCTGCGCTGACGCTCACCGTGTCCATGTGTGCGTTCAGCATGACCGTCGGCCCCCCGCCGGGCCCAATCCGCCCCACGACGTTTCCCAGGGTGTCGACGGTGACCTCGGGGAAACCGAGCGTTTCCATTTCCCTGAGGATGCGCTGCGCCACGTCTTTCTCTTCCGTCGACGGACTCGGGATGCGGACGAGGTCGCGGAGAAAGGCTAACAGGTTTTCTCGATCTCTAGCAGGCAGTCTGAATGGATTCATCGGTTGGTTCGGATATCGGATGGTTTTCTATGGGCCTGCAAGGGATAATACTATGAGTTGGGCTGGGGGACAAGCGACGGTTGGTTTAGGAGGCTGGCGGCGATGGCCTGGGAGGCTGTCACCGGGCACAGAGACTTGACATCAGCCGGTATTATGCTAGCATAGTTGGTACTGATCCGCTTGGACGAGACGTGACAGGTGGAATCGAATGCACCCCCGAGCCCAGGCGCGGGCTGCGTCGTATACGTGCCTCGACCGATGATTTCGGTCGAAGCCCCAGCCAGGTGGTCGGCGGGTGCTTTTTTTGTGGAAAACGATGGTCTAGCATCTAGGAGTGAAGAAGATGGACGAACACTTACGCGTCGTTCCCCTGGGAGGGTTGGGGGAAGTTGGCAAGAACATGATGAGCATCGAGTACGGGGACGACATTCTGGTCGTGGACGTGGGTATGATGTTCCCGGAGACAGGAATGCTGGGAATCGACTACATCCTTCCTGATTGGGACTACCTGCGGGATAAGAAGGACCGGGTGCGAGCCGCGATCATCACGCACGGGCACATGGATCACATCGGCGCGCTCCCTCATTTCTTGGAGGAGTTCAACGTGCCGCTGTACGCCACGCGGCTTACTCGCGGGCTCATTGAGGTCCAACTCAGGCAGCGGCAGATGCTGGGCGAGGTGACGTTGCACACGATGTCCCCGCGCGACGAGATCGAGATTGGGCCCTTCATGATCGAGCCGTACCACGTCTGTCACTCAATACCCGACACCGTGGGGCTTGGTATTACCACGCCGGCCGGCTTGATCGTGCACAGCGGTGATTTCAAGTTTGATCACACACCGGTCGACGGCTGGCCAACCGACTTTGCCAAGCTGGCCGAGTTCACGGGCCGAGGCGTGCTGTTGCTCCTCTCCGACAGCACGAACGCAGACACCCCGGGGAAGACCCCGTCGGAGGCGGCGCTGTACGATGCGTTCCACCAGATCCTGCGCGAGGCGCCGGGCCGATTGATCGTGGCCACGTTTGCTTCGCTGATATCTCGAGTCCAACAGGTGGTCGACGTGGCCGCGGAGTACGGTCGGAAGTTCGCCGTGGCGGGAAGGAGCATGGTCGAGAATACCGCCATGGCTCGGGAGCTTGGGTATCTCGATATTCCAGACGACATGATGATTGAGTTGCACGAGATCGACCGCTTCCCGCCCGAGCAAATCGTGATCATGGCGACGGGGGCTCAGGGGGAGCCGATGGCCGTTCTGAACCGTCTGGCTACCGGACGCCACCACGCGCTGAGCGTTGAAGAGGGAGACACAGTGGTGCTTTCCTCGCATACCATCCCTGGCAACGAGGAGATGATCCACGGGGTCATCAACCGCCTCTTTCAGAGAGGTGCCGATGTCTATTACGACCCAGTTGCGGAAGTGCACGTCTCGGGCCATGCGAGCCAAGAGGAGCAGAAGACGCTCATCAACATGCTCCAGCCTCGCTACTTCCTTCCTATCCACGGGGAGCTGCGTCATCTCAAGCAGCACGGCAAGATCGCTCGGGAGTTGGGTATCCCTGAGGATAACATCGCCGTGGTGGAGAACGGCTATACGTTGGATTTCTACGATGGGCGTTTGGAGATTGGGGCACGGGTTCCCGGGGGGTACGTCTACGTGGATGGGAGTCAGGTCGGGGAGATCGGGGCACGGGTGATGCGGCAGCGGGGTGATCTCGCGGACGCCGGTTTCGTCACCGCTGTGGTGCCCTTCAACCCGCGGACGGGGCGCCCGGAAGCACAGCCGCGGATTATCACGAGGGGCTTCGTTTTCAGGCCTGAGGCAGAGGACTTGCTGACCAGGGCCCAGGACGTGGTGCGGTCGGCAGCGATGGTGGAGCCGGGTACGAAACCGTCAGACGTCGAGACCAATATCGAGCGTGCCCTCTCCAATTTCCTGCGTCGAGAAACGCGTCGCAATCCGGTGGTGACCGCGGCGGTGGTCGAGATCACGTAAGGCCAATCTGGTCACTATCTTCGGGCTGGTCTGGACCTGATTGTCTTCAGCGGGTGGAGAGGTCGGTACGTGCCGTAAGTGCCTGCATCGTAAATCACCTTGATCGGGTCAGCGCGCGTGAGTGAGGCCTCACCTGTCTCCGTCGCGGTTCTCGGTCAGGCCGACGACGCTGGGCAGCAGCCCCATCTCCTCCAACCCGGCGGCGACACGGGACCAGTCTCGCTCAGAGACCAGGGCCGTCGTCGGCCCGGTCCGCTCTCGAATGAGACGGCCCACCCGGCGGGAGGACATCGCCTCGTTCATCAACTCCTCGGTGGCGAGCCGTAGTAGTATCGAGCGCTCCAGCCAGGCCTCGGTGCCGCGGTCATCCCAACGGGTCAATGCGACCCTGAACGACCGTGGTACCGGCCCGTCAGTGACGTCGTCCAGGAATTCAAGAACGCGCATCACCGAGATGCCCTGCTTGCCCGCGCGTTCCAGTGAATCCGGCGTAAACCGGTAGGTGAACTCGTCGTCCGATTGAACCCAGTCGGCGACGCGTGCAAGCTGAAAGCGCTCGTAACGGCGCCCGGCGGGAACGGAGA
>CAYMHT010000028.1:16893-24496 GCA_964390305.1 uncultured Anaerolineales bacterium | reverse complement strand
TCGGCGACGCGTGCAAGCTGAAAGCGCTCGTAACGGCGCCCGGCGGGAACGGAGACCTTGAAACCCGACTGCAGACGCGGTGCTGACGGTTCGGCCGGGGATGGTGGCTCGGTGAGACCGAGGAGGTCCGCTCCGCCTGCGGTGAGGCGGAAGGCTGCCGGTGGTTCGCGACCCTCGCGGGACCCCAGATCGACCGCGCCAAGCCAGGCCAACGGCCGTGTGATCAAGTAGCGAATGAGTCGCCCCTCGACCGCATCCCAGCTCTCAAAGCCGGAGAGGTAGGTTCCGGTCTCCACATCCCGGATGTACCAGGTCCGGTAGTCACCATCCGGCCGCTGGAAGTCGGGGTCGACCCGTTTGACAGCAGCAGCGAAATCGTCGAGTCCATACCAGTTGCCCGGGACGCAGACCTCCAGATGATGAAGGACGGCCTTTCGGGCGAGGACCGGGTCATTGCGCCAGGCACCGGTGTCCTCGGCCTGGAGAGAAGAGACGTGGAACAGGTCGTTCCAGGTTGGGTCGTCGCGCCAGGTCTCAGCCATCGTGCGCCGCTGGTCAAACGTGCTGCTCTGCAGCCAGGCGGTGACGCGTTCCGGCTCCAGCCGCAGATGACCGGCCTCCTGCTCGACGATCCACCCGGCTGAATGCGCGAGATGGTCCAGAAAGGCAAAGAACTGCGGATCATGGATACGCAGACGCTGGAGAAGACGCTGTTTGTGTCGCCGAGGCCATCGGCGATCGGATCCTAGCCGGGGTCGCTGGTTCTGGACGTACGAGAGGAGCGTACAAGCATCGTCGAGAATCAGATCACCGGTGGAGTGGACAACGTCCGGCGAGGGGACGGGTTCTACGACGAGGGTGGGTCGCTCGGCATCCGGTGCGGGCAAATGGGCCCGGATTTCGGGCGGAACGAATAGGATCTCGTAGGCGCCGTTGGGGCCCTGTTCGAAGCTACCGAAGATGAACCCCCGGTACCACAGCCCCTCGGCGGGAGAGATCGGCTCCTCCCAGGGTTGATCGCGCTCCATTCTGCCGGGTCCCATTGTCCGAATCTCGCCCCACTCTCGCGCGAAGACACGCTGGGGCATCCGTCCGTTGGAGGCGACCAGGGCGTTGAGAGCTTGACGTTGCTGTTCGGGCAGTGCCTGGCTGGCTCGCGTGACGGTCTCGGGGTTGGACATCGCTTCGGCCAGCTCAAGCCCCACCTCCCGCTGTCGGCTTGCGGTCAGCTCAATCTGCCAGAATCGAGCGATGGCGCGAAGGCGCACCAGATACGTGTCGAGCAAGCACTGACGGAGGAGAGGTATCATATCGGCATTATATAACGACGACTGTCGGATTGGCAATCAGAGCTACCGACCGGTGAAGTGTCGTTCGCCAGCAGGTCGACAGACCTGGCGCGTGTTCCCTTGCCGCTGGAAGGCATCGACCGGGGCCGCGTTCGCCATGGATGGGGTGAACGAGGTGGTCGGAGTGGGGGGCGATGCCCCGACCGGATGCTGGTTGCGGACCTGGGTGAGAGCGCTATAATTCGCGGGTGACGGCCTGCGGCTCGCGGCTATCTACGATGAGGGGTGACGGAATGAGCAAAGATCGACAACCCATGCGGACACCGCCGAATGATGACGGGGCGATCGTGGCCTGGCTGAGGGACATCGTCCAACAGTTTCGGCTGGCGTGGCGCTTGTTCTGGGATCGCCGGGTGCCTCTGTGGACGAAGATTGTCCCGCCGGCGGCGCTGGCCTATGTGATCTCTCCGATCGACATTCTCTCCGACCTGCCACCCGTGGGGTTGAATCAGCTGGATGACATTGCCGTGGTGCTGCTGGGGTTGAGATTGTTTATCGAGTTGGCGCCACCGGAGGTCGTGCGTGAGCACCTGGAGGCACTGGGGGCGCGGATCGAGGAGTGGCGCGTCGTAGAGGGGGACGAGCCCTCGGTGGTGGAGACCGGGTACGAGATCAAAGGGCCGGAGACAGACGACGAAGCATCATAGGTTCGTCTGCAGGGGCAGGCTGTCGGTGTCCGCTGAGATACGTCCCCGTGGGGCGCGGTCGAGATGCGACGCGGGGCCCTCGGATGGCGTCGGGCGTTCAATCCGTCTTCTTTCCGGATTCTCGTTGCTTGGATATCTGGGACACCCTTCAGTCGATCTCCAGCAACGAGAAGGCCGACCCTATGACCCGGCAGACCCCATTCCCGCTGTGCCTTCCACTTGGGACAGAGATGATCAGCCATCGTACAGCGGTCCGGTGACTCAGGCACGGGAGACGATAGGGGCTTTGCGGCGAATGACGACAGAAGCCGGTGCGCCATCTCGTGGTGGTGGGTAACCAACTGGACAGGAGAGGCTAGGCGAGGGCCCTCATATAGGCGTGCAGCTCCATCACGTGGGGAGAATTTCAAAGAGTAAGCTATCCGTGACCGGGCAACGCGGCGGCGGAACGGACTCGGGGTGGTGTGAGACCGGAGACTTCCGATGATTCAAGGTGAAAGGGTCCAGTTCCTTAACGAGGAGGAGACACGAGCGGGCGAGTACGTGCTCTACTGGATGCAGCATGCTCAGCGAGCCACCTGCAACCATGCGCTCGAATACGCTGTTCGTGAGGCCAACGGTCGGGGACTGCCGGTGGTGGCGGTTTTCGGCATCACCCAGCGCTTTCCAGGTGCCAATGCGCGCTCGTACAGGTTCATGCTGGAGGGACTGCGCGAGACAGAGCAGGCCCTTGGTGATCGGGGCATCAAGCTGGTTATCAAACTCCAGCCTCCCGTCGACGCTGTAGGAGAGCTGGTGGATGACGCGGCGTTGGTCGTGGTTGATAGGGGATACCTGCGCACGGAACGGCGCTGGCGGGAGCGGGTGGCGAGGCGGCTGCCATGCCGGCTGGTCCAGGTGGAGACAGATGTCATCGTACCGGTGGAGACCGCTTCGGGGAAGGAGGAGTACGCGGCCTACACTATCCGCCCCAAGATCGAGGATCATCGTGAGGCGTTTCTGGTGGGGCTGGAGGAAACGCCGCTGGATCGGGACTCACTCAACGGTAAGCACGATGGGATCGAGCTCGAAGATATCCAGGGTCTGCAAGACCGCATGCGCATCAACCGCAGCGCCGACCCAGTCGCCGCATTTCGGGGAGGCTGCTCGCAGGCGCGGACGCTCCTCGAGAATTTCATCGCCAGTAAGCTGGACAGCTACGCAGAAGGCCGCAGCGATCCGGGCAAGGACGCCCTGTCGCACATGAGCCCTTATCTTCACTTTGGTCAGATATCCCCTCTGGAGATCGCCCTGCGCGTCCGAGCGGCCGGAGGGGCCGGGCCGGAGAACGTGGAGGCTTACCTGGAGGAACTCGTTGTGCGGCGCGAGCTCAGCATGAACTTCTGCATCTACGATTCGGACTACGACACGCTGATGTGCCTGCCGCGCTGGGCGAAGGAGACGCTAGAGGCGCACGCCGGCGACCAGCGTGAGCCTGAGTACGATCAGGAGACCTTCGAAGCGGGGCGGACGCACGATCCGTATTGGAACGCAGCGCAGCGGGAGATGGTGTTGACGGGGAAGATGCACGGCTACATGCGGATGTACTGGGGGAAGAAGATCCTGGAGTGGACGCCCGATCCTGAGGAGGCTCACCGCATTGCCCTGGTGCTGAACAACCGGTATGAGCTTGACGGGCGGGATCCCAATGGTTTCGCTGGGGTTGGCTGGTGCTTCGGCAAGCACGATCGCGCCTGGGGCGAGCGGGAGATATACGGCAAGGTGCGGAGCATGAGCGCAGGCGGCCTGGAGCGGAAGTTCGACATCGACGCCTACGTGGAGCACGTAAAGCGCCTGGCGGAATCTCAGAAGGCTGGTGCGGACAGGAGGTAGGATGGACATTTCGAGGGCCTGCACGGATGCCTGGATGCGGCTACAGGAGATACTGTTTGGGGTCTTTCAGGCGCTGCCTCAGATCGGCCTGGCTGTCGTTGTCTTCGCCTTGTTCTATGTCGTCGCTAACTGGGTCAAGTCCGCCGTGAGGCGGGTCGCCCACCGTGCAGAGTTGAAGCCAGGGGCAGAGATGGTCCTCAGTCGACTTGCCAGATGGCTGGTGGTCGGTTTGGGGCTTCTTGTGGCGCTGACCATCGCCGTGGATTCATTTGAGCCAGGGCAGCTCATTCAACTGCTGGGCATCGGGAGCGTCGCGGCTGGTTTTGTGTTTCGCGACATCCTGCAGAACTTCCTGGCCGGCATCCTTCTGCTTCTGACCGAGCCTTTCAAGATAGGGGACCAAATCATCGTGGATGGGTTCGAGGGGACGGTTGAGGACGTGGAGACGCGAGCGACCACAATCAAGACGTACGATGGTCGCCGGG
This sequence comes from uncultured Anaerolineales bacterium, assembly GCA_964390305.1. GTDB lineage: Bacteria > Chloroflexota > Anaerolineae > B4-G1 > B4-G1 > SKLM01. The sequence goes on along the minus strand of CAYMHT010000028.1, from coordinate 20,143 downwards.
TGGTGATTCCGAATGCTCATCTGTTCACGAGGTCGGTGATTGTCGACACCGCGTTCCCTGTACGGCGGACGGAGTACCAGGTCGGCATCGGCTACAGCGACAGTATCGGTGAGGCCATGCGGCTGATCCTGGAGGCGATCAGAGACGTGGAGGGCGTTCTGGAGGAGCCCGCACCTGACGTGCTGGTGGCGGACTTGGGTGAGTTCAGCGTGAACATCCGTGCGCGGTGGTGGACCGACTCGGTACGCTCAAACCTTCTCAAAGTGCAGAGCGAGGTGGTCGCCGAGATCAAAGAGAGGCTGCTCGCGGGGGGCATCGATCTACCGTTCCCGACGCACCAGATCCTGTTCCACGACCAGACTGAGGAGACGGATGGTGATCGCGCGCATCAGCGAGAAGGCTGGCCGGCCGGGGAAGGGCCGATTCCGGAACCACGCCGCGGAGGTGTCGCTCTTGATCTTCTGGCGCGTGCGTTGAAGGACGGAGAGACGAGCAAGAACGAGGGTCTGGGTTCAGGAGCTGAGAGGCTGGGGCGTGAACGATAGGAGCGAGCGGCGAGACCGATCGCCTGGAGCTGCCGTCGCTTATGCCCTCGGCGTCGGCGCGCTGGTGTTGACGCTCGTGCTGCTCGATGCGCTTGCCTCGCTGGGTAAGCCCGCGTCCGCCCAGCTGAACGGGAGCCGGCAGCTGCTGGTCCGGGGGGCGTCGTCGAACCGGGGAGCCTCGCAGGGTTGGGAGACCGTGTTCACCGAGACGTTTGAGGCTGGAATCGGATCTGACTGGATTGTTACGGACACCAGCCTGGTGGATGGCGTGACGTACGTCTGGGGAACGAGCCCGTTTACGTCCGTGAGCGGAGATCACAGCGCGTGGTGTGCCGGAAGCCAGGATGAGGCTGGCACTCTCTACGAGGATCATATGGACACGTGGCTGGTGTCGCCTCCCATTGATCTGGGCGGATTTGACTCCGACATATGGGACGCCGAGGTGCGGTTCGCCTGGTGGCTGGATACGGGCTCCGGTGTGGAAGGAGGCAGCGAAGGATTGGGCGCGCAGCCCGTTCAGCTGGTCGGTTCCCCGCCGCCATCAGGCGATTGGCTCGGCTGGGGGGTCCTGACGGACCTGGCCCACCTGGACGGCGCGCAGTGGACATACGTGTCCGGTGCGACAGGGGGATGGGCGGGCGGTCTAGTTCCGCTGGATGCTTTCCTGCCGGTGAACGGAGCGCTCACCAGCACCGTGCGCATTGCTTTCCGCTTTGTCAGCGATGACGACGGCACGGTGGGACGCGGTGCTTTCGTCGACGATGTAGTGCTGCGCGTCAATCACGGCCATGAGGTGGTGCTGCCGCTGGTGGGCCGTGACCCGCCGCCGACGCCTACTCCCACCCCCTCTCCCACGCCGTCGCCATCGTCGCTTCTACAGAACGGCAGCTTCGAGGCGGGCTGGTACGACATCAGCATCGGGCAGGTGCCGAATGGCTGGGAGTGGCACTGGGTGGAGGGCGAGGAAGCGTTTGAGGGCGTGTATCCGGTTGCTCCTGAGACACGTGTCTTGCCCCGGGATCAGCTTCCGCCTGAGGAGCGTGATCTGTACGTCCTTGATGGATCGTACTGTGTAAAAGTCTTCAAGGCAGAGGCGCCCATATATGCCGCCCTATCCCAGGACATCAGCGGGCTGGAGGTGGGGCGAGAGTACCGGCTCAGGGTGCCCGTCTACGTCGATGTCTTCGAGTGGGAGGACGCGAAGGAACCTCCCGATGATCCGTCGGCCGCGCAGGTGCGGCTGGGGGTCAGTCCCATGGGCGCGGCGTGGCGCGATGAGGACGCCATCTCCTACAGCGGGTGGTGGGACGGCCTTAACACGGAGCATTTCTATCTCTCGTACAACGATTACCACTTCGAGTTTACCGCAACTGAATCGGAGATGACCATCTACGTCGAGATGTTTGCGAAGTGGGGTCTGGACAACAATGGGTTCTTCTTGGACGACGTGGAGCTGTTCCTCTTGCCGTGAGTCGTGTCTGCTACTCGAACGAGACCCACGTTGTCCGGCGTCTCCAATTGACGGCAGGCGTTCTGGTTGATAGGCAAGAAGAAGGGCGATGAGCAGAGGCAGCATTAGAGCATCCCTCTGGGTAGGACCTGTTCTGGGCATTAGCGTGCTGGCTGTTGCGCTTGTGGTACTCCAGGTGTTTGCCGGTGAACCGGCGGCTGCGCATCAGCCGGGGGCCGCCTCGCTCGTGCCGATGAGCCCCCAGGCGTCAACAAACGCACAGACCGTGAAGGCGGAGGGGCAAGGGAGCTCGGAGGGGTGGCAGACGGTTTTCAGCGAGACGTTCGAGAGCGGCATCGGGCCCGGCTGGATCGTGACCGACACCAGCGCCGCGGACGGTGGAGAGTACACCTGGGGCGCGGGCAGCTTCGAGCCTTCCAGCCCCGTCACGGCCGCCTGGTGCGTGGGTGGCGGGGGCGAGGGGATTGGCCTGACCCCCGGCGTGGATGAATACCCGGAGCACGTCGACTCCTGGCTCATCTACGGGCCGGTCGAGCTCACCGGCGCCTGGGATGCCTACGTCCAGTTCAGCTGGTGGATGGAGGCGAGTCGCACCCCTGACCACGGAGACTGGCTTGGCTGGTGTGTCCTGACCGGTCCGCGCGAACTGGGGACTGCGGAGTGCGCCTACGTCTCTACCTCGGTCGGGGCCTGGATGCGAGGCGTCATCCCTCTTGGAGCCTATCTTCCGACCCCTCCGGGTCCGACGGATCCGGTGTGGATTGCGTTTCGGTTCGTCAGCGATGGGGATGGGCAGGCGGGGCTGGGCGCCTTTGTGGACGATGTCGAATTGCGCGTGAACCGCGGCTACCGGCTCTTCGTCCCGCTGGTGCTGGCGACCGCCTCCGCGTCGCCGGCAGGACCCCAGAGCCTGGTGGCGAACGGCGGATTCGAGGAGGAGGCGGAGACGTTTCGTCGTGTCACGGTCTTCCCGGGCGAGGGTGAGGCCGAGTAGAGGGGAGGAGGGGTCTCCACGCCCTCTACTCGCTGCCGTGCTGTGATGACGTCCTGGGACGAAGCGCAGGTGAGGAGCATGCTGGAGCCTTCCGGGAAGGGTCGAGGCGGGGCGGGCTGCCTGTTCCCTGGCAGTCGACGGCGCGGAGGAGCCGGCAACGGGGAGGAGCGCAGGCCGCACGAAGGTCTGGAGGAGGATCGGTGAGCTTCATCGTGACTGGCGCTAAAGGCCTTGGGTGCA
>CAYMHT010000028.1:0-16793 GCA_964390305.1 uncultured Anaerolineales bacterium | reverse complement strand
GGCCTTGGGTGCAGTCTGTGAGTCTTTTTCAAGCGCTTCTCTTGGGAGCCCTTCAGGGTGCAACGGAGTTTCTGCCCGTGAGCAGCTCGGGGCACCTGGTACTCGTCCCGTGGTTGCTGGGCTGGGAGTCGCCGGGACTCGCCTTCGACGCCGTCGTTCACTGGGGCACGGCGGCGGCGGTGATCGCATACTTCTGGGACGAGTGGGTCTTTCTCGTTCGTGCAGCCTGGCACTCCCTGAGAGACATCGGACGCTTGAGGGGAGACGTGGGCGACGACGCTGCTGACCCCTCGCCAAGTTCATTGGTCTGGCTGATCGTTTTGGGGACGGTGCCTGGTGTCCTGGCTGGCACCTTCCTTGAGGATTTCTTTGAGAGCATGTTCGCGCGCCCGGCCGCGGCGGCATGGTTCTTGCTGGTTACAGCTGGACTGCTGACTGCCTCCGAGTGGTTGGGGCGTCGTGAGCGCGACCTCGAGGACCTGAGCTGGGTAGACGCGTTGGTTGTGGGGGTGGGGCAGGCGCTGGCCATCCTACCCGGCATCTCGCGCTCGGGCGCGACGATCGCAGCCGGGCTGCTACAGGGGATGAGGCGGGAGCCGTCCGCCCGCTTTAGTTTTCTCCTGGCGACACCGATTGTCCTGGGCGCTGGTCTGCTCAAGGTGGTCGAGTTGGGGCGTATGGGGGGGTTGATGATGGAGGTGCCGGTGCTGACCGCGGGGTTCATGACCGCTGCTGCGGTCGGCTTCGGCTGTATTCATCTCTTGCTGGGCTATCTCCGCCGTGACCGTCTCTATCCGTTCGCTGTCTACTGCGCTCTGTTCGGTCTCCTCTCACTGACAGTGTGGGTGGTGCGGTGAGCCTTGCTGAGGAGTGCGGCGGAGCGTCGGGTGAATGTGGGCTGCTGCGTGCCCGGACCCTGTGCCTGAGCGCGACAGGGGAGCAGGCGAGTTGTGGGCATGCGGTCCTAACGCGTCACGCTGCCCGCCTGTTCCGCCGCGTGTGGGAGGCTACCGGTGAGCCTTGATGTGGAGGCTGCTCATCGTCTACTTCTTCTCCCGTGCCTCTTGCTGGTGGTTGCGGCTTGCGTGCCCCAGCCGGTGACGGTCACGCGGGAGCCGGTCACACTACGGGTAGTGGCCGCCGATTCGTGCGAGCCGTTGGTGGAGCGGGCGGCGGAGGCCTACGAGGCCTCTCGCCCGTGGGTGACGGTGGAGCTGCAGGTCTTCAACACGGCGCTGGCGGCGGAGGTTCTCCGGGAGGGGGGCGCGGACATCGCTTTGCTTTCGTGGCTGCAGGACTTCGGGGAAGAGGATGAGGATCAGCTGTGGACAGAGGGCCTCACCCGCGACGGCATCGCCGTGATCGTTCATCCTCAGTCAGCGCTCACCGAGATAGGGTTGGCCCAGCTGCGGGAAATCTTCCTTGGGCGGCTGCAGGAGTGGGATGGCGTGGTGCTCAACGTCGTGAGTCGAGAGGATGGATCGGGGACCCGCGCGGCCTTCGAGGGCATCGTTCTGGGCGGGGAGAGGACCACGCTTAATGCCGTGGTGATGCCGTCGAGCGTGTCGATGGTCGAGCACGTGGCGAGCAACCCAGGGGCGATTGGTTACGTGTCCACGGAGCGGCTGGATGATGGGGTACAGGTGCTGAGCGTTGAGGGGGTCCTACCGACAGAGCAGACGATTGCCGATGGTCGTTATCCTCTGTGGCGGCACCTCTACGTGGCGAGCAGCGGCGAGCCCGCGGGCGAAGGCCGCGAGTTCTCGCAGTGGTTGCTCATCGGTGGTGGCTAGAAGAGGTCGAGATTGGGAGGGAAAACGATGGAAGTCGACGAGAAGAGACTGCAGCAGGCGCGTGACCGCTGGGAAGAGACGACACTCCAGGAGACGCTGAACCGGCATCCCGAGCGGGCTGATGTGTTCGTGACCACGTCGGGCGAACCCGTGAGACGGCTATACACGCCCCTGGAAGTGGAGGGCGAGTATATGGAGAGGCTGGGTTTCCCTGGCGAGTATCCGTTCACCCGGGGAATCCATCCCACTATGCATCGAGGCCGGCTGTGGACGATGCGCATGTTCGCCGGGTTTGGCACGGCGGAGGAGACGAACCAACGTTTCAAGTACCTGCTGGAGCAGGGCCAGACGGGTCTCTCGGTGGCTTTCGACCTGCCGACCTTGATGGGCTATGACACCGACGCGCCGGAGGCGGAGGGCGAGTTTGGCAAGTGCGGTGTCGCTGTCTCTTCGCTGCGCGACATGGAGGTGCTCTTTGACGGCATTCCCCTCGACAAAGTGACCACGTCGATGACCATCAACAGCCCGGCGGCGATCATCTGGGCGATGTACATTGCGGCCGCCGAGAATCAGGGCGTGCCGATGCGGAAGCTGGGCGGCACGATCCAGAACGACATTCTCAAGGAATACATCGCGCAGAAGGAGTATATCTTTCCCCCGGGGCCCTCGATGCGGCTGGTGACTGACACTGTTGAGTTCGGCACCCAGGAGTTGCCCAAGTGGAACACGATCTCCATCTCGGGCTATCACATCCGTGAGGCCGGCTCGACGGCGGCGCAGGAGCTGGCCTTCACTCTCGCCGACGGGATGGAGTACGTGCGCTGGGCGGTCGACCGCGGGCTTGACGTGGATGCTTTCGCGCCGCGTCTCTCTTTCTTCTTCAACTGCCACAACGATTTTCTGGAGGAGGTGGCCAAGTTCCGTGCCTCGCGGCGCATCTGGGCGCGCGAGATGCGCGAGACCTTTGGAGCACAGAAGGCGCGCTCCTGGTGGATGCGCTTTCACACCCAGACAGCGGGCTGTTCGCTGACTGCGCAGCAACCGGAGACTAACATCGTTCGGGTGGCCATCCAGGCGCTGGCGGCGGTGCTCGGCGGGACCCAATCGCTGCATACGAACAGCATGGATGAGGCCCTGGCACTCCCGAGCGAGCATGCGGTCACCATCGCACTGCGGACCCAGCAGATCATCGCCCACGAGAGTGGCGTCGCCAACACCGTCGATCCACTGGGCGGATCCTACGCCGTGGAAGCGCTCACTGATCGGATTGAGGACCAGGTCTACGACTACTTCGAACAGGTCGAGGCGCTGGGAGGCGTGATTCCGGCCGTTGAGGCGGGTTTCTTTCAGCAGGAGATCGCCAATGCCGCCTACCGGTACCAGAGGGAGGTCGACGAGCAGAAGCGCGTCATTGTGGGGGTCAATGCATACGAAGAGGAGCAGCCTCCCCAGATTCCCATCCTGAGGATCGATCCTGAGGGGTATGAAAAGCAGTGTGCTCGTCTGAGGGCGGTGCGCCGGGAACGGGACAGCGCTGCGGTGGGGCAGGCCCTTGATCGGCTACGCATCGCGGCACAGGGGACCGAAAATACGATGCCCTACATTCTGGACGCCGTGCGCGTCTATGCCACGCTGCAGGAGATCATGGATGTGTTCCGCGACGCATTCGGCCTCTACCGGGAGCCGATGATCATCTAGCGACGTGCAGAGCAGCTGGCCGTCGGGGAAGGGTGGTCGGATCCTCGGACTGACGGCTAGCTGCTGGGGGACCCTTCGATCACTTGTTCATGATCTGCGAGAGCTCATAAAGTTCCCGGTCGACCTCCTTCCGGTAGGCCACTGCCTCCTCGAGAGGTGTCGGCCTGGCTTCGTTCTCGATCCAGCCGACCATGCTCCCGCTGTTCCCGTCAACCAGCTGCTGCACGGCGGCCGCGCCCAGCCGGGTGGCGAGGATGCGATCGAAGGCGCTGGGAGATCCCCCACGCTGGACGTGACCCAGTCGCGTGACGCGCACGGAGAAGCCCAGCTCCTTTCTCCGTTCGCGCAGCCTCTGCGCCACTTCCTCAGTGCCCGGTTTCCATCCCTCGGCAACCACAATGATGCAGTGGGCTTTGCCTCGGATGTAGGACTCTTCCACGGTGTCGACGATCTCCTCGAACGTCGTCTCTATCTCCGGGCAGAGGACAAGCTCGGCGCCACCGGCGACACCACTTGCGAGAGCCAGATACCCCGAGTTGCGCCCCATCGTCTCGATGAGAAAGGCTCGATTGTGTGAAGATGCTGTGTCCTTGATCTTGTCGATGGCCCCCAGGATGGTGTTGAGCGCTGTGTCCACCCCGATGGAAATGTCGGTTCCGTTGATGTCGTTGTCAATCGTGCTGGGGATGCCGACGACGGGGAAGTCCATCCGATGGAGCTCCAGGGCACCGGTCAGGGAGCCATTGCCCCCGATGACGACGAGACCGTCGATGTCAAACCGGTTGAGCATCCGAAGGGCTTTCTTTCGGCCCCGAACCTCTTGGAACTCTGGGGCACGAGCCGTGCCCAAGATGGTCCCCCCGCGACCCAGGATACCGCCCACGGAGCGGGCGTCCATCTCTCTGATCTCGCCGCCAATCAGGCCCGCATAGCCTCGGTGGACGCCCATGACCGCCAGCCCGAGATCAATCCCCATGCGGACCACAGCGCGGATGCAGGGGTTGAGACCGGGGTTGTCCCCGCCGCTGGTGAGAACGGCTATTCGCTCCACTGTGGCCTCCTATCAACTGCTGATACTGGGCGGCTGGCTGCTCGCCGGCGCAGCGTGTACCGGGCCGCTCTCGTCGACGGTCTAGAACGGCCGCGGCCCACGATCGACGAGATACCCAAAACGCGACTTGAACTCATCAAGGGAGAGCTTGGTGCGTTCTGCCATGCGCGTGATCAGGTCAGTATTCTCGGCATCCTCTGGCTTCAGGCGAATCATGAGCTTGTAGGCCGAGCGATAGATAAACGAGTCAAGATTCACTTTTCGGATCTCGGTACGGCCGGTCTCCGGATCCATCATCTCTGTGAGGGGGATGGGCACCACGCGGGTTCCCTGGATGGTGACCGTGGCGTTAGTGCCGCTGTCAAACAAGAAAGCCGCGGCTGCCTCGCCCAGACTGCGGGTATAGTCGATGTCACAGGCAACGGGATCAGCGCAGCGGAGCTCATACCCAAGATCCTTACTGGTGACTCGAGTCGGGACGCCAAGTTTCTCGAGTTCGCTGTCCAACTCGTGCTTGAGGATATCAGAGAAGTTGATCTCTGACAGATGGACGTTGCCAAAGGCATCGCGCTCCACGTAGTCAAGCTCACGCAGGTCGCTGTGGGACATGTGCTCCATCACGCCCTCGGAGATGAGGGCGACGCCATAGGGCTTGTCGTCAGCCATTCGCTTGAGGATGGAGGTCACAAGGATATCGACAACCTCCTGCATGCGGATTGCGCGACCTTCCCACTCCTCGGGAATGAGGGTGAGCGTGGCACCCGCGCTCTTTCCGATGCCGAGAGCGAGGTGCCCGGTCTTGCGGCCCATTGTCACCACCACGAACCATCGCAGCCCGGTCAGAGCTTCCTCCATCAGGTTCATGGTGATCTCGGTGCCTACCTGGCGGGCAGTCTCGAAGCCAAACGTATTCACCTCCTCAGGCAGCGGGAGGTCGTTGTCGATCGTCTTCGGCGCGTGAGCGACTTGAATGTCGGCGCCCATGTGCTCCTGTGCGTAGCGTGCCACCTGGTAAGCGGCAAAGGCTGTGTCATCGCCGCCGATGATCAACAGGTAGCCGATGTCGGCTTCCATCAGTGCCTCGCCGCACAGGCGGAGGTGTTCTTCCTCCTTCGTGGGATTCGCCCGGGACGTGCGCAGGATGGAGCCACCTCTGATGTAGATGCGACTCACGTCGTCAATCGTTAAGGGAGTGGCGAGCAACTCTCCCTCCATGAGGTGCTTGAACCCGTCATAGATCCCGACAACCTCGTATCCCCTTGTGCGAGCCTCGATAGTGGCCGCATGGATGACGCCGTTGATCCCAGGTGCAGGCCCACCACTGACGATTATTCCGAGTTTCTTCTTGTTCGACCTGTTATTCATCCTCTCCTCCTTGAAACAGAGTCCAAAAGGCTGCGTATGTCATGCGCGTCGATTCCTGTAGTTTCGGCTCGATCCACGCTCCCAGCACACAGGCAGATAGAATTGACCGGGCCGGAGAATGCTCAAGCGTGGCCCACTCCCGGGGCACTAGGACGTCTTCGTAAAATCGGCCACCTTACCTTCCGTGACCCGGACCAGGTCCCGAAAGGGAATGGGGAAGACCGCCCGGTGGTGACCGGCCGCGGCATACACCGTTTGGAAGCGGGCAAGCGATGCGTCGATCCAGGTTGGCAAGGGTCGCGGGTGTCCCACCGGAGGGACGCCACCGATGCTGAAGCCAGTCTCCTCTCGTACCCGATCGGCATCGGCGATCATGACGCGGCGCGCCCCTAACAGCCTCTTGAGTCTCTCCGCGCTGGCGCGGCGATCACCAGCGACGAGAACCAGCACGGGTGTGCCATCGGCCAGAAAGATCAGCGACTTAACGATGCTCCCCAAAGCAGTGTCGAGGGCATCGGCGGCAAGCTGTGCCGTACGGGCGCTCTCTGTCAGCTCCAGGATGTCGATGGCAAGCCCGGCGGCCTCGAGGGCGGCCTCCACGCGCTCCTGTCCAGTCACGAGATGCCCTCCTGCACCCGCACTGCGTCGCCGCCGAGTAGTGCTTGCAGCGCTTGTAGTAATTCAGGACAGCAGGATGTGGCCTTGTTTGGAAACCTCAGTTCCACATCCCCGTTGTAGCCGCCGCTCAGACGGATGACAAAGCGATCGGAACCGTCGTGGGCCATCAGAAGGTCGTGAACCTGTCGCAACATCCGCTTGTCACGGACTTGTTCGTCGGTGCGCGCCAGTGTGATGTGGATCGTTCGAAGCTCGGTCGTCGCTGGCTCTGGCGTTCCTCTCCGCGATTCCATGGAACCGGTATGCGACGCTGGAGGTTCGGGTGGGGCAGACCTTTGTGCATGGTCCGCATCCCCAAGTGGGGACTCGGAGCCAACCGTGATTTCTTGCGGTCTCTTGACCCAGCTGCAGAGCAGGCTGGGTTCGTCGCGTCGGCTGGTGTCCACCCTGCCGTTGACGATCACGATCTGCTCCGGTCGCCAGACATTTTTCGTCTGGCGCCAGATGTTTGGAAAGACGACCACGTCGCTGGTGCCTTGCATGTCCTCAAGCGTAACGAAGGCCATCTCGTCGCCCTTCTTGGTCGTGTGGCGATAGACGCGCTGCACCGTCCCGGCCACAGTCACCTGCTCCCCGCTTGTCTCCTCATCTAGTATGCCCACGGAACTGGTAAGGACATCGTCCAGGCGTGCCATGACGCGGGTGAGAGGGTGCTCTGAGACATAGATACCGAGCAGTTCTTTCTCCCAGGAAAGAATCTTCTTACGCGGAAACTCGGCCACTTCGTCGACCGATGGCAAAATGGCTTCCTCGGCAGCCAGATGAACACCTGTGGCGTCGCCGAACATGCTGATCTGACCGATGTCCCGGGCACGATGAACGCTGGAACTCAACCCGATGACGCGCTCGACGATGGGAAGCAGCTGTGATCGCTTGCCAAAAGGTCGCAGCGTTCCTACTTGAATGAGGCTTTCCAGAGCGCGCCGGTTAATCTGCCGCAAGTCGACGCGCCGACAGAAATCATCCAGGTCTTTGAAAGGTCCGCCATCTCGGCGTGCTTCCAGAATTGCCTCGACCGGGCCCTCTCCAACGTTCTTGATGGCACCCATTCCGAACCGGATCGCCGGTCGACCATCTTCCTTGTCCTCGATGGTGAAACCAAGCTGCGAGATGTTGACGTCAGGTGGGAGCACTTCGATGTCCAGTCGGCGACACTCGTCGATGAAACGACTGACCTTGTCTGTGTTATTACGCTCGACAGTCAGCAAGGCGGTCATATACTCGATGGGATACTTGGCCTTGAGGTATGCAGTCTGACAGGTAAGAACAGCGTAATCTGCGGCGTGGCTCTTGTTGAATCCGTACCGCGCGAAGTATTCGATATCGTCGAAGATGGCTTCAGCCGTCGCCCGGGGCATACCGCTGCGCTCCACGGCACCCTCGACGAACTTAGCGCGGTGCTTGAGCAGGGCCTTCCTCTTCTTCTTGCCTACTGCTCTACGGACCAGGTCGGCCTCACCCGCTGTGTATCCCGCGATGTCTGTCAGGATGCGAATGATCTGCTCCTGGTAGACAATGATGCCGAAGGTCTCGTTAAGGATCGGCTCCAGGCTCGGATGACGGTATTCAACTTCCTTCACGCCGTGCAAGCGGTCGATGTAGTCATCAATGTATTCCATCGGGCCGGGGCGGAAGAGGCTGATGGTGGCAATGACGTGCTCGAACTTCTTGGGCTGCATCTTCATCAAGGTTCGGCGCATGCCCTGACCCTCCACCTGGAAAATCCCCATCACATCACCGCGTGAAAGCAGGCCGTATATGGCGGGGTCGTCCCGAGGGATGGTGAGCAGGTCGAGGTCTACTGCGTGGCGCTCCCGGATCAGCTCGCAGGCCACGCGCATCGCGGTGAGGGTAGCGAGGCCCAGGAAGTCAATCTTCAGTAGCCCCAGCTCCTCAGCCTCCGACATCGTATACTGCGTGACGGTGCCGATCTGATCCTGACTGCCAGCGCTGGTAGGGCGTCGGAGGGGGGTGTAGTTCACCAGAGGGATGTCGGAGACGATAACCCCTGCAGCATGCGTACTGGCGTGGCGGATGTTTCCTTCCACGCCGCGTGCCGTGTCGATGAGCCGCTGGATGTGCTCCTCTTCGCTGTATTGTCTCCGGAGCTCGGAGACGTTGTCTAGCGCTGCGTCAATTGTCACGCCGGGTCCGCCAGGCACCAGCCGGGCGATGCGATCCACCTCCGAGAGTGGATAGTCGAGCACTCGTCCGACGTCTCGAATTGCGGCTTTGGCCCCCATCGTTCCAAAGGTGATAATCTGGGCTACCTGTTCCTGTCCGTATTTGTCGATTGTGTAGCGGATCAGGTGGTCTCGCTGGTCATCGGGATAGTCCAGGTCGATGTCGGGCATCGTAATTCGGCCTTCGTTGAGGAACCGCTCAAAGATCAGATTCTGGTGCAGGGGCTCCAAGTTGGTGACGTAGAGACTGTAGGCGACGATGGAGCTGGCGCCCGATCCCCGTACGTTCCACCAGATGTTCTCCTCGCGAGAGAAGCGGCACAGGTCCCACACGATGAGGAAATAGGTGTCGAAGCCCATCCTGTGGATCACGTCGAGCTCGTAGTCGAGCCTTTCCTGGATCTGGGGCGTTACCTCGTCGTAGCGCTCGTGGAGTCCCCTTTCGCAGAGATGGCGCAGGTACGATTGGGCGTCGTACCCCTCTGGGACCTGGAAAACGGGCAGGTGATAGTTGCCAAACTCGAGCTCGAGACTGCACCGTTCCGCGATTTCCAAGGTGTTGGTCAGGGCCTCCGGTACGTCGGGGAAGAGGGCGGCCATCTCCTCAGCGCTCTTGAGGTAGTAGCTCTCGCCGTCCATACGCATACGATTCGGCTCCGTGACCGTCTTTCCGGTCTGGATGCAGAGGAGTACGTCGTGGATTGACGCCTGGTCTTGCCGGGCGTAGTGGGCGTCATTCGTCGCCACCAACGGCAGATCGAACTCGTCGGCGAGCGCGATCAAATGCTTGTTAACTCCGGCCAGCTCCGGGATGTCGTGGTCCTGCAACTCCAGGTAGTATCGGTCTTGGAATACGTTTCGATACCACTCGATGACCTCCCGAACCTTCTGATGCTGCCCCTTCTTGATCCTGCGGGCAAGCTCGGAGGAACCACAGCCGGAGAGAACGATCAAACCGTCGCCATACTTCTCCAGTGCCTGCCGGTCGACCCGCGGCTTGTAGTAGAACCCCTCCAGCTGGGCAAGGGTGGCCAGGCGCATAAGATTCTGGTAGCCGGCGGTGTTCTCGGCCAGCAGCACCAAGTGGTAGGGACGTCGATCACGCCGCGGGTTCCGGTCCCTCAGGCCGCGCGGAGCCACGTACGTCTCCATTCCGATGATTGGCTTGATGTCTGCCGCTCGGCACGCCTTATAGAACTGGATTGTGCCGTACATGGCACCATGATCAGTCAGAGCGAGGGCCGGCATGTGGAGTTCGACGGCACGCTCGACCAACTCTTCGCAGCTGCAGAGGCCATCTAGAAGAGAATATTCACTGTGCACGTGGAGATGGACGAAGTCAGCCATTGAACGGTTATTATACCACAGCGGTTGAGGATTTCTAGTGCTAGAGACGTCCCGTGACGCACTGACAGCGGTCTGCGAATACCACCACGCGGGAAGAGGAGAAGCGCGGCTGCTTTGCAAGCTACTTCTTATGGTTTCCCAATTTCTTTGCCTCGTAGTACCATGTGTAGAGACTTGGTGCTACAGACAGGAAGGACGCGCTCCTGCCTGGCGATTGTTGGATCGCAGGGCGAATGATACAAGCCAGGTCTCGGAGGACGTCTCTGCGAGTTCTGCTTCCTGGACGGCTTCTTCAGTACTTCAACTCAGGAAAAAGGGGAGACAAGGTGTGAACAGGTTACATGCAGGGGATTACATCTCACTGGAGGATCAATATAACGCCCGGAACTACAGGCCTCTGGATGTCGTCATCGCCGAGGGCGAGGGGCCTTGGGTTTGGGATGTGGAGGGGAGAAAGTATCTGGACTGTCTGTCGGCCTATTCGGCGCTCAACCAGGGGCACTGCCATCCGCGCATCGTGCAGGCGATGGCAGATCAGGCCCGGCGGCTTGCGCTGACGTCGCGCGCCTTTCGCAATGACCAACTCCCTCTGCTGGCCGAGGAACTCTGTGAGTTGATGGAGTATGACATGATGCTGCCCATGAACTCGGGTACCGAGGCCGTAGAGACGGCGCTGAAGGCGGCGCGTAAGTGGGGCTATCAGATCAAGGGAGTGGCGGATGGACGAGCTGAGATCATCGCTTGCACGGGCAACTTCCACGGTCGCACCATCACGGTGATCAGTTTCTCGGCGAACGAGCGATATCGTGATGGATTTGGGCCGTTCACGCCTGGTTTCAAGCTCGTCCCGTATGGTGACGCCGATGCCGTGGAGCGAGCGATCACGGGCAACGCGGTGGCTGTTCTGGTCGAGCCGATTCAGGGTGAGGGTGGCGTGGTGGTCCCACCAAAGGGGTACCTTCGACGTGTGCGCGATGTCTGCACGCGTCACAACGTGTTGATGATCGCAGACGAGATTCAGAGCGGCCTGGGGCGCACAGGGAAGCTGCTGGCCTGCGAGCATGAGGGAGTGAAGCCCGATGTCGTCACCCTGGGCAAGGCCCTTTCCGGCGGCATGTACCCCGTCTCCGCGGTGTTGTCGTCACGTGAGGTGCTCGGGGTCTTCGAGCCAGGCGAGCATGGCTCGACATTTGGGGGGAATCCCCTCGCCTGCGCCGTCGCGAGAGAGGCGTTGCGGGTGATTGTGGAAGAGGAACTGTGCGAGCGCTCGGCTGAGCTTGGAGAGTACTTGATGTCGCGGCTGCGGGCGATTGAGAGCCCCCACGTGAGGCTTTGCCGCGGCAAGGGACTCTTTGCCGGGATCGTGCTCAAGCCGGAGGCAGGGGGAGCCCGGCGGTTCTGCGAGGCGCTCAAGGTCCGGGGGGTGTTGGCCAAGGATACGCACGGGAACGTCATCCGGCTGGCGCCACCCCTGGTTGTCACGCGGGACGAGCTTGATTGGATGCTGGAGCGGCTTGAGGACGTGTTGATGACGGCGTAAGGGCGACGGCTCTGCGTCAGCAGCCCCTGGAGGTGTCGGCCCCAGGGGCTGCGCGTTTCTGCTGCTTCTTCGTGCGGTATCGCTACGCGCGTACGGTCCCTAGTCCGGAAGGTCAGGGTAGAAGTCGATCACGCGCTCACCGTCGATGTAGGTTTCGGCCGCTGCGCGTCCCTTCATCGCCTCGGGCACCGGTGTAAGCCCGCTCGTCTGGGCGAGGGCTTGCTCGAGGCCTTCAAGCGAGACGGCCAGGCCGACCACCGTCCGGGATTCGCCAAACGTGTAGCGAACCTCCGGGCCCGTCACCCACTGTCCATCGTCCCATACTAGTGCGTAGGGTTCATAGGCCTCCGCCTCTGTGCTGTAGCTGACCCCCACGGCCACCTCATCCCCAATATCCGGATTGATACGCCGGCTACCGACCGGGCGTCCGGTCTCGCGGTCGCCGTCTACGTCCAGGACGAAGAGCCAGTTCATATAGCCGGCCGGGGGATCCGGTACACCATCGTACAATGAGATCCAGAAGAGGGCCTCTCCCTCCGCCCACCACTCCATCAGCTCTTCCGGCGCGTCCTCCGTAGGCTCAAGCGAGACACTCAGGTCAGGATCTATGCTGGCCGCGCGGATATCGACGCTGGGCGGCGCCGACTCGATGGCTGCCCCCGTCTCGTAAGTGCCGACATCTCCCTGTGGATCGGCGTCGGGAGATGGTGTGGCTGATGGCGGTGGCGTCGCAGTCGGCGCGGCGGTGGGGACGGTAGTAGGTGCGGGAGTGGATGTGGGTGTCGGCGTGCAGGCGATGATGTGCACGATCGCGCCAGCTGCCTGTCCGGAGCCTTCCCGCGTGGCCGTAACCGCATAATCGCCTGGGTTATCGCCAGCTGTGAAGACGCCGTCCGAGCTGATTGTGCCGCCAGTGGCCTCCCAGACGACCGTGGCGTCCTCTTCGGTCGTGAACTGCTGCTCCTCGCCTGGACAGAGACTGACCTCAGATGGGGTGATGGAGGGGGGTGGCTCCTGGCGTATGGGCAGCCCGCCGCAGGCTCGAAGGATGGTCACGGCCGCCACGATGGCGACGACGAGCATGAGTCCGATGGTGAACCAGAACAGAATGATGCGTGCTCTATCGTTCAGCAACATATGACCTCCTTAATCAGAGCGGAACTCGAGGCGCGAGTTCGAAGGATTCGCACTATTGGCTCGTGCGCTCAAACCGGAACCTCGCCACCCGCGTTGTCTCTGGCTCTACTGTGACGGTCTCGCCGATTCGACGTCCACATACCCAGGCCAGTTCTCCACCGCTGACCAGAAGGGGCACGTGATCGCGCCAAGCTTCAGGAATCTTCAGGTTGATCATCAACTCGCTCACCTTGACCGTGTGTCCCTCCATTCCGTGAGGACGAAACCGATCGCCCGGTCGACGAGTCCGCAGCAGGATGGGCTCGGCAAGGGCATCGGCGTCGAAATACGCCGTCCAGGGATGAGAGGGTGCAGTGATCTTCGCCATGTCCCAACGTCCTAGGATCCTCGTCTCCAGAACCCAGTCCGATTCTCGGAGCGGCAGGGCTCCGGGCACCGGCACCGGCAGCGGCTCGTCGTTCCAGAGCAGTGGCTCGTCGGGCGGTGGGCCGGTTTCCGACACCCCGCCGATGGTGATCGTCTGGTAGCCGACCGTGAGCGCCAGGCCCATCGGAAGCGTGGCTTGCTTGCCGGTCTCACCTTCCAGCGCCACCCTGCGGGCATTCTCAACGTGAACAAAGGTCACGTCGCGCAGACTTCGCCGCAGCCGATATGTGGCCCGACGGAGGGTTGCGCGCTGCAGAGCCACCGGTAGCGCTTGCCAACTTGCCTGGTCGAAAACGATGGCGCTGTCACGCTCCTCACACAGGATGCGGCTCCACGCTTCTTCTCGCTCCCGGACCAGGACGTCGTAGTCCGCGGCGGCGACGGCGGCCGTATGGCGTAGAACCTCGCGGATGTTGGGGTTGTAGGTTTCGAGCTCGGGGAGAAGCTCGTGACGCAGTCGGTTGCGGAAGTACGTGGTGTCTAGGTTGGAGCGATCGAAGCGGGGCCTGAGACCGTGGTCGGCGCAGTACGCCTCAACGGCGGCCCGAGGCACACTCAAGAGAGGACGGATGAGAACGGGAAGCCGATGCCTAGGCGGGGAGGACTCAAGAAAGGGCTCCAGCAGTCGGTAGTCGGTAAGGGGGGCTGAGGGCAGCATACCGCGGAGACCTGCCAGCCCCGACCCTCGCAGAAAGTGCATCAGCACGGTCTCAGCCTGGTCATCGGCGTTATGGCCCACGGCGATCTTGTTGGCGCTCATCGTTTCGGCTACCTGAGCCAGAAATGCGTAGCGGACACGCCTGGCCGCCTCCTCGAAAGCCAGCCCATGTTCCTCGGCCAGCCTGGGCACGTCTCGCTTTTCGACGGTCACCGGCAGCTTCCAGTCAGCAGCGATTCCCTTCACAAACTCGGCATCGACGTCCGATGCGCGTCCTCTCGCACCGTGGTTGAGATGGGCGACGTGAAGCTGGACTTGATAGGTCGGGCGCAACTGCCTCAGGACGTGGAGCAGGCACAGGGAGTCCGGACCACCAGAGACGCCGACGACCACGCGGTCATCGGGGTCCAGGAGGGCGTCGTCCTCAATAGCATCCTGGACACGTTGGGGGACGTCGATCAAGAGCCTAGGAGACCTTGTAGACGCTGTCGCCCGGTCGGGCTCGTGAATCCAGCTTGACGCCGACCTCGTCGCCAAGATCCGCCTCAACGACGTCCTCGTTCTCCACCTGCATTGAGGTGATCTCTTGCTCGAAATCCGTCGTGTGGCCGACGATGTGAATACGATCGCCGATGGACAGCTTGCCGCTCAACTTGATCCCGGCCACGTTGATGTTGCCAAACCAGTGGCTTACTTCACCAATGAGTTCTTCTGGCACGGTTACCTCCTCTACCGTCGCGCTTCATTCCAGTCGTGGGCGAGGTCTCCCGACGCGTAGCGGCGCGGGCGCGGGAGCTCGCCAGGCGGATGCCGCACGTGATCAGGAGCCCATCTGGGAACGAAGATAGGCTTCGATAAACCCGTCCAGCTGCCCGTCGAGAACGGCCTCTGCGTTGCCGCTCTCGTATCCGGTACGGTGGTCCTTGACCATATGATACGGGTGGAGGACGTAGGACCGAATCTGGTTGCCCCAGCGGGCCTCCACGTGTTCTCCCTTTAGCTTGTCAATTTCCTCCTGCTGCTTCTCCTCCTCAAGTTGGATAAGTCGAGCCCTCAGGACGCGCAACGCTGTTTCCTTGTTCTGTGCCTGTGAACGCTCGTTCTGGCAGGAGATGGTGATGCCCGTCGGCGTGTGCGTGATGCGCACCGCTGTCTCGTTCTTCTGCATGTGCTGCCCACCCGCTGACGAGGCGCGCATTGTCTCAATCTCCAGGTCATCTGGATCGATAGTCACGGAGACTTCATCGGCAATGTCGGGCCATACCTCCACAAGCGCAAAGGAGGTGTGACGGCGGTGAGCTGCGTCGAAGGGCGAGAGACGCACGAGGCGATGGACACCGCGTTCGGCCCGCAGATTTCCATAGGCGTAGGGACCCGCGACGGTCACCGTGGCGCGCTTGACGCCAGCCTCGTCGCCGTAGAGACGGTCGACAATCTCGGTCTTGTAGCCCACGCTTTCTGCCCAGCGCAGGTACATGCGGAGCATCATCTCGGTCCAATCTTGTGCATCGGTACCACCGGCACCGGCGTGGAGCGACAGGATCGCGTCCTCTCGATCCCGGGCGTCAGAGAAGAGGAGCAGGAACTCCAGCCGGTCGATCTCGCGTTCGAGTGCTTCTGTCTCGGCTGCTAACTCATCGTTAAGGCTCTCATCACCCAGGGACACCAGCTCCAGGGTATCCCGGACTCGCTGCGACAGGGAACTCCAGCGAGCTACCTCCTCCTTCAGGTCGGAGAGTCGTTGCATCTCTCTTTGAGCCTTCTCAGGAACGTCCCAGAAATCCGGAGCGCTGGCTCGCTTCTCCAGTCTGGCTATCTCCTCTCCCTTGGCTTCCAGGTCAAAGATGCCCCCGGATGGTCTCCAGTTTGGTTTCCAGGGCGCTTAATCGTTCTTGTAGTTCTTCCATCTACGCTCCTTCAGTTGGCTGCCGGTAGATTGGGAAACCGGTAGACGGGTGTGCTGGCAGGCCCAACCTACCAGGTCATGGCTCTGCCAATTTACTGCATCATCCTATTCAAAAAGCCCCTCTACAAAGGCGTCGGGGTCAAACGGGGCCAAGTCCTCCAGCGTTTCTCCGGTTCCCACAAAGCGCACGGGTATGCCCAACTCCCGTGCGATGGCGAAGACCATGCCGCCTTTGGCTGTGCTGTCGAGCTTGGCGAGCACGACGCCGGTGACCTCTATCGCCTCCTGAAAATGCCGCGCCTGCGACAGTGCGTTCTGCCCGGTTGTGGCGTCGAGCACGAGCAGGGTCTCGTGCGGAGCGCCATTCAACTTGCTCGCCGCTACCCTTCGGACCTTCTGCAACTCGGACATCAGGTTGTACTGCGTATGGAGTCGGCCGGCGGTATCGACGATGATCAGATCCTTGTCTCGGGAGCGGGCGGCCTGGAGGGCGTCGAACACCACAGCGCCTGGATCACCTCCTTGAGGGCCCCTGACGATGTCGACGCCCGCGCGCCTGGCCCAGATGTCCAGCTGCTCCCCCGCAGCGGCACGATAGGTATCGGCCGCTGCCAGAAGGACGTGCCGGTTCATCCGCTGCCAGCGATGGGCCATTTTGGCGATGCTCGTTGTCTTGCCCGAGCCGTTCACGCCTACGACGAGCACAACGTCTCGCTCACGTCCACCAAGGTTAAGTGGGGACGCATCGGGAAGCAACGCGCGCAGCTCCTCGCGGAGCGCTGTCTGAAGCTCGTCGGCCTGCAAAATCGCCTCGTCACGGGCCCGTTGGCGCAGTCGGGCGACAAGGTGTGTCGTCGTGTCGACGCCGACGTCCGCACGAATCAACAGCTCTTCCAGCTTGTTCCAGGTTTCCTCGGTGATCTCACTCGTGCCCAGCAACCCGGCGACACGGCTGAAGACGGAGTTGCGGGTGCGCGTGAGACTGTCTCTGATCGATCTGGCAAATCCTTT
>CAYMHT010000027.1:0-29214 GCA_964390305.1 uncultured Anaerolineales bacterium | reverse complement strand
CGGACCAGCTTCGGGGTGAACACCTCCCAATCGACCAGTTCTTCCAGCTTCCGCAAGAAGTGATCCTCTGGCACCGTCCGCTCGTAGAGAAAATCCCCGAAGAAAGACCCGCTACCCAGTTCCTTGAAGCGCTCTCGTGTCATCGTGTCCCCCCTCCCCCTCAGCAGCGCCAAACTACGCCCATTCTACTCGGGAGGGCGATTTTTCTAACACTCTCCCTGGTCTCTCTTGCCGAAACTCTGGTCATCCTCTACACTTGTGACGTGTTCAATCGTCTCCCGGTTGGCTGCCCCGGTCGTCCTGACTCACGCGGCGGCGACGCGCGGGACAACCTCGGGAGGGAGGGCGGATTCAGATTCTAGCGTGACCTACTCAGAATCCCAGTCTGCGAAAGGAGCGCACAGGATGCCGATTCTCTCAGCGGAGCAGCTGCGACAGACTACCATCTCCGTTTTCGAGGCAGCAGGCGTACCGGAGGACGTCGCTGCCCGTGTGAGCACTTCTCTGGTTGAAGCCAACCTGACGGGCCACGATTCCCACGGCGTGATACGGATCCCGCAATATCTGCAAAACTTGCGAGAAGGTGGGCTCGATCCCTGCGCCGACATCGAGTTGCTGGCCGAGACGGCCACGACGGCCCTGCTCGACGCCCACTGGGGCTTTGGGCAGGTGGCGGCGGCCGAGGGCATGAGAGTCGCCATCGACAAGGCCCGTAGCGCTCGAGTTGGCGTGGTCACCATCAGGAACAGCAATCATATCGGGCGGCTGGGCGAATACGCCATGATGGCCGCCGATCAAGATCTCATTGGGTTGATCTGCTGCAATTCATCCCTTTGGGCGGCCCCATACGGCGGGATGCGTCGTTTCTTGAGCTCCAATCCCATGTCCTGTGCCTTGCCCGCGGGACAGAGAGGGGCCTTCCTGTTGGACTTCGCCACGACGGTGCACGCCGAAGGGAAGATTAGGCTTGCCAGAGAGAAAGGGGAGGAAGCTCCTGCTGGCTGCATCCTCGACAAACGCGGTCAGCCCACGACAAGACCCGAGGATCTCTACGATGGCGGCATGCTGCTGCCCATGGGAGCGTACAAGGGCTACGCCCTCGGGCTGCTGGTGGATGTCCTGGGAGGCATCTTGTCGGGCCACGGCGCTACGAGCTCAGTGCGCTATGACCACGGGAACGGGGTGATGCTAATGGCCATCGACATCACGTTCTTCTGCCCCCTGGATCAGTTCAAGCAGGAAGTGGAGAGCCTTCTGAATCGCGCCAAGGCAGTCCCTGTCGCGCCGGGCTTCTCCGAAGTCTTGGTCCCTGGCGAACCGGAGTTGCGATCGAAGGAGGCAAGGCTTCGAACCGGCATCCCGGTGCCCAAGAAGGTGTGGCAAAACATCGTTCAGGAAGCGAAACGGGTGGGCGTAGACGTAGACGCGGCTCCTAGCGAGTAGGTTCGCGTCTCGAGCGGCGGGATTTTAGGTCGGGACGTCCCGTTGTCCACCGTGGGCCGGAGCGTTCGTGGGCTGCCGCTTCCACCGGGAAAACGCCTACGTCTGGTTGAGGGAGAGCTTTCTGGCGAAGTGTACTTGGGACAGAGTCTGTAAGGAGCAAGAGCATGAGACCCAAAGTATGGGTGGACGCAAAACTGGGACCGGATGCGGAAGAGGAACTAACGTCAGCGGCCGATGTCGTGTACAGTAGTGACACAGGGGATCTGCAGGACGCCTATGCAGCCATTGTGAGCTCGGTTCCCGACGTCGACGGCCGCTTCTGCGATCAGACAGGAAAGCGCCTGCGCGTGGTGGCTCGCCGGGGCATCGGAATCGACAACGTCAATCTAGCGGATGCTACCGAACGGGGAATCGCAGTCGTCAACACTCCGGACGCTCCGACCGAGTCGACCGCCGAACACACGGTGGCCCTGTTGCTAGCCATCGCCAAGCGAGTGGTTGCCGGTGATATCAGCCTGCGAGGAGGGGAGATCGAACGAACGCAGCTGCTCGGCACGGAGGTGCGGGGGCGGGTGCTGGGGGTGGTCGGCTGCGGCCGCATAGGCAGCCGGGTAGCCGAGATCGCTTCCCAGGGGCTGAGGATGCGCGTCATCAGCTACGACCCCTACGTAGACTGGTCCGCAGTGTGTGTCCCCGAACTGGAGACAGTGGATAGCTTGGACGCGCTGCTGACCGAGGCGGACTTTGTGACACTCCATACGCCTCTCGTGCTCGAGACACGAGGTATGATCGGCCAGGCAGAGCTCCGGAAGATGAAGCCGGGCGCTTACCTGATAAACGCCAGTCGTGGCGGGGTGTTGGACGAGAGAGCTCTGGTGGAGGTCTTGAGGGAGGGGCACCTCTCTGGGGCCGCCCTCGACGTGTTCGATCCAGAGCCTCCAGCACCCGACAATCCACTTCTGGAGATGGCAAACGTCGTCGCCACACCCCACATCGGTTCCTATACAGAGACAGGCACATCCGCCATGGATATTGGAGCCGTCAGACAGGTGCTACAAGTACTGCGGGGAGAACGCCCTGCCAATCTGATGAACCCGCGGGCCTGGCCCGGTAGGTCCTCTGAGGCCGTGATTGAGGAGTAGAGGGAGCGGGTAACGCCAAGCAAGATCCAGGTTCTGGAGGTGAACATCATGAGGTCAAACAGACTCCGAGAGTTGCTGGATGCGGGCAAGCCATCCATCGGCACGCGAGTGCACAGCATCTGGCCTTCGGTTGTCGAGGCCGTCGGACATACCGGTGCGTTCGATTACGTCGAGTTCCTGGCCGAGTACGCCCCCTTCGACTTGCACGGTTTGGACAACTTCTGCCGCGCCGTCGAATTGTTCGACATGTCTGCGGTCATAAAGATCGACCAGCAGCCCCGGGGCTTCCTCGCCCAGCGAGGGATCGGCGCCGGGTTTCAGGGCGTCCTGTTCGCCGATTGCCGATCTGTCGACGATGTGCGGGAGTGTGTGCGCATCGTTCGCCCTGAGACGCCGGAGGACGGCGGCATTCACGGCGTAGGTGCGCGTCGGTTCACCTACATGGGCTACGGCGGGTCGCCAGAGTACGTGCAGGCGCTTCGGGATGTCGTCGTGATGATCATGATTGAGAAGCGGTCCACGGTCGATCAGCTGGAGGAGATCCTGACCGTGGATGGCATCGATATGGTCCAGTGGGGTCCCTCAGATTATTCGATGAGCATCGGACGGCCGGGCGAGAAGGATGCGCCCGAGGTTAAGGCCGCCGAGCGGAAGGTCTTCAAGACCGCGCTGGAAATGAGGGTTCAGCCGCGGGCCGAGATCACGAGTATAGATCAGGCGCAACGCTATCTTGATATAGGCGTGCGCCACTTCTCCCTCGGGACGGATATCTCCATACTCTACAACTGGTGGGAGAAAGAGGGCGGCGCGCTGCGAGAGGCCGTTATGGACGCTTAGGAGGCGTCAGAATCAACTTCGCGCCTCGCGAATGCAATAAGGAGTAGGAAATGCCTAAAATGACCGAAAGCGACGCCCTGGAACGCCTGAAAGGGTTCGACACACCCTCCATCACGAACGTCGTTGCCACGTATCCGCAAGATCCAGTCTGCCTCGGACTGTACAATCCCTGGACCGAGGATTGGTACACCGACGCGTCGGTTCGCTGCATATATCCGGAGCTGGATCCTCGCGTGGGTTACGCCGTGACCTGCGTGTATGGCCTTCCGGATCCACACTATGACCGCCTGTCATTCGCGGACGTCATCGATGCACTAGACGCCTCAAAGAAACCTAGTATCTTGGTTCTTGAGCAGAAGTTCCCCCCAGGCATCGCTTCCAAGGTAGGACTCACAGGCGGGAACATGACGGCAGCGATGCAGGCGGTCGGTTGTGTGGGGTTGATTTCCAATGGCCCTGGGCGTGACATCGACGAGATCCGGCCCGTGGAATTCCAGTACCTCCTCACCGGGGTGACCCCGGGTCACGGCGCGATGGCCGTGCACGCCGTCAATGTCCCGGTGACCGTGGCCGGCATGCGTGTAGCGCCAGGGGAGATCGTCCACATGGACGAGAACGGCGCCTGCAAGTTCCCGCCCGAGCGCCTCGAGGCCGTGTTGAGAAACGTGCGGGCGCTCCGAGACCAAGAGACCAACCGCATCGGCGCGCTCCGGGAAGCGAAGACAGCGGCAGAGGTGAGGGCTATCCTGGCGGGGCACCCCTACGGAGACGAGGCACAGGAAGGGCGCGACTGAACTCGCCAGCGCCCGCTTCGTCAGCCACGGTTCAGCCAAGCGACCTGGTCGCATCCCGCCACGGAGACGGCGCGAGGCGATTCGGCCACGGCCGTCAGTCGTTCTGATATGAGAAGTTGAACGGGGCGATGATCCCGAACACGCCCAACGGCTACCGGATCAGGTACTCGTCAATCCCACTGCGATATCCTCCAGGTAGTCGCCCATCCGTTGCGCGACTCACTCGCCCTCGGTCCGCGCCTCCACGCCCGAAAGCAGCTCGATCACGCGCAGCACCGCCGAGTGGTCCAGTTCGCCCCACCCCTGCGCCTGCATCGCGCCGAACAGCTCGTGCGCCAGCGCAGCCGCAGGAAGCGAGATTTCGTAGTCGCGGGCCGTCTCCCGGATGATGTTCAGATCCTTGTAATGCAGCTCGCTCCGGAACCCCGGCTCGAAGATCCCCTTTATGATGCGCGGGCCGCGGACGTCCATCACCCGCGACTGGGCGAACCCGCCGCTCAACACCTTCACAACCACGGCCGGGTCGACGCCCGCCTTCGCGCCCAGCACCAGCGCCTCGGCCATCCCAATCAGATTCAGCGCAACCTGCACCTGGTTGCAGGCCTTCACCGTCTGACCCGCGCCGTTCGGCCCGCAGAGCACGATCGTCTCCCCCATCACCCCCAGGATTGGCTTGACCGCTTCAAACACCTCCTCGTCGCCCCCGACCATGATCGAAAGCGTTCCCTCCTGCGCGCCCAGGTCCCCCCCGCTGATCGGCGCGTCGAGGCACTCCACTCCTTTCTCCGCCATCGCCTCCGCGACCTCCACCGCTACCGTCGGCGCAATGGTGCTCATATCCACGTAGACATCGCCCCCGGTCACGCCCTCGATGATGCCGCCCTCTCCCAGCGCGACCAGCTCGACGTCCGGCGAGTCCGGAAGGCAGGTGATGATCACCTCGCTCTCCCGCGCCACCTCCGCCGGCGTGTACGCCGGCGTGGCGCCCTCCTCGGCTAGCTCCTCCACCGGCCCGCGGCTCCGGTTGTGGGCCACCAGCGGGTACCCGGCCTGCAGCAGGTTCCGCGCCATTGGCTTCCCCATCACACCCAGCCCGATGAAACCGATCCTCTTTCTCTCTGTCACAGTACCTCCTTCTCGTTTCTCGGCTCGTCCTTCGTTCCCTCAACCTCCTCCCTCGCGACCGCCGCCACGTGCCCCGCCCCCCCCTCGCCGACCGGTCCCTCAACACCGAGGGGGCGTCAGCAACAGCTCGGGGAACCATACGTCCGTCGTGGATGTGTAGGCATACGCCCCGGCGTCGGTCACCACGTGCGTCTCGGGGGCCGTGATCATCCCGTCCTGCTCCGCCCTCCACCGCGCCCGGATCACCATCTCGTGGCGCTCGCAGCGCCGAGGCCTTTCCTATTCCCGTTCACTCGGCAGGTACTCGGCCGCCCAGGCGATGTCCAGCTCCTCTAGCGTCTCTCGTGTGGGGACGCCCGTCTCCGGCTCGCATCCCGACATCGCGTAATACGTGCGGAGTGCTCTCCGGAGTTCCTCTTTGTCGATCCCGCCGTCAGCGAGCGCTCCGCCCCGGGTCGGGCCGTGGATCCGCTCGGCGAGCTCGTCGTCCACTGCGCTGAAGCCCTCCCGCAGGTTGTAGATCCGTGCCAGCGCTGCCGCGCGCTCGCCCACCTTCATCAACTCGTACGTGGAGAAAGCCCACCCGGTAGCCGCCTCTACCATCTTAGCCATGTCGTTGATGTGCCAGCCGGGGAAGATGCACATCAACATGCAGTTCTGAGCCAGCCTCATCGTGGAATGGCGGAGCGACGCGCGCACCTTCTCCGGCCCCAGGCTCTCCTGTGCCATGGGCTGCAGAACGCCCATCGACAGAAGCTCCTCGTTGTGCACGAATCCCGCCTCGTCCGGCTCGCTCACGTCGATGTCGTGGAACGAGTGGACGTGGTCCGCGCCAGTGGGAGATACAGCGTAGCCGATGGCGAGGCCCCGCTTGTAACGCGGTTCGTGCATCGGGCAGGGCTGGTTCTTTGTCGCTATGGCGAAGGGCGCCGCCTCGTTCCCGATGGCCTCCACCGCGGCCGCGGGCCCGTCGGCGAGGATATCGCCCAGACCCTCGCGGCGCGCGATCCGCCGCACCATCTCTACCACCGCGTCGCCATTGCCGAAGCGGAGTTCGAGGCCGTCGGTCTCCTCCAGACTGAGCAGCTCGTTCTCGAAGCACTCCATGGCGAAGGCGATCATCACGCCAGTGCTGATCGTGTCGAGCGAGTACGCGTTGCACAGCTCAGTGGCTTTGGAGACGGCGACGATGTCGTCAACCCCGCAACACGAGCCCAGCGCCGCCACCGACTCGTACTCCGGCCCGCCGTAAGCGGGGTCCACGTGATAGGGGCTCTCCATCTCCACCACCTTCTTGCAGCGCACGGCGCAGGCCCAGCACGCCTCCATGCCCACGCCTATCTCCTGGAGGAAGACCTCGGCGCTGATCTCCCCCGCGTTCGGGAACTCCCCGTCGCGGAAGTTGCGGATGGGAAGGTTCCCCACCTCCACCATGCCCTCGAGGCCCGCGCCGGTGCCGAACTCGTGGAGAACGGGCGCCCGCTCGCCGTCGCGCACTTCCCGGGCCGCGCGCCGGGCCATGTCGCGGATGGTCTCCGGGTCGGCGCCCTCGAGCCGCGACGTGCCCCGCACGGCAACGGCCTTCAGCTTCTTCGAGCCCATCACGGCGCCGAGGCCAGTCCGCCCGACCGCGTCGTGGAGGTCGTTCATCACGCACGCGAATCGCACCAGGTTCTCCCCTCCCGGGCCGATCATGCTGCACGATATTCGGTCGTCGCCCAACTCCTGACGAATGGCTTTGAGCGTCTCTCGAGTCTTGCTGCCCCACAGGTGGCCGGCGTCGCGGATCTCGACCTCGCCGTCGTCGATCCACAGGTAGACAGGCTTGTCCGACGCACCCTCGACGATGACGGCGTCAAAGCCGGCCCACTTGAGTTTTGCCCCCCAGTCGCCGCCCACCTCGCCTACCCCGAAGGCCCCTGTGAGGGGGGATCGGGCGCCCACGGCGTTCCGCGAGGCGCCGGAGATCGGTAGCCCGGTCAACACGCCGGACGCGAAGATCAGCTTGTTCTCCGGTCCGAGAGGGTCGGCCCCGGCCGGCATCTCTCTAAGAAGAATGTCCGCAATCACGTTCCAGCCGCCCAGATAGCGCCGGAACGTGATCTCGCCGAGCCTCTCGACCTCGGTGCCCCCCGACGAGAGGTCGACGCGCAAGATGCTATCGTGAAAGGAGCGGGTCATTATCGTGTCCTCCTGAGGATGTCGCCAGCGTTACCGTGCAAGTTCTGTGAAGGGATCCGAGCTCGAGTATAGAGATGGAGAGGCGGTTGTCAAGTCCGCGCATTCATTCTGCCACTTGAAGTCGAAGAGTGAACCGCCCGCGATAGAGTCCTTCCAGATTGACCTTACGGTCAAGGAGGAACTAAGTGACTCAGCTGCACAGGCAGTTCACAGACGATCACCTCAAGGTACTGCTCAGAGGCTACTGCCAGGGATTGCTGAAGAGACGCGAGGTGCAAGAGATGCTGGGGATCGGGAAGACTCGCTTCTTCGCCCTGGTCAAGGAGTACCGGACTGACCCCGAAGGGTTCTCGCTCGCGTACGAGAGACCCACGACCGCGAAGTCTTGACGGCCTCGTGCGCCGGCTGAAGCAACACACCCACAGCGTGGGCAAGCTGCGCTGCATCGGCACCAGCGCCACCGTTGAGGATCCGCTCCCGTTGCAGGAGGCGGGAGACGGTCATGTGGAAGGCGGGACGCCCCTCACCCTAACCCTCTCCCCGGAGGGGAGAGGGAATGCGGCGGTGGCCGACTTCGCCCGTCGGGTCGGTCGGCGAGTATGGAAACCCGCCCTACATCTCGCGGGGGGCCAGGTGTGGGATCGAGCGGCGGGTATGGAAACCCGCCCCACATGTGGCGGGGGGCAGGCGTCGGTTCTGCGATCCGACGCGAGCACGACGACGAGGCAGGCGCGTCCGACGCCCCCGAGACGGGGGGTGCGAGCAGGAGGGGGCGATGGTGCAGTTGCGCAGGGCGCGAAGGGCTGTAGAATAGGTTGGTCGCCCTTCCAACGGCCATTTCCCACGAGAAGAGGGAGGATTCGATGATGCTGAGAGATCTGGTGGTGAAGAACAGAAGCACCCGACGCTTCCATCAGGACGTGGCCGTGAGCATGGAGACGCTGCGCGAGCTGGTGGATCTGGCGCGCCTGTCGGCCTCCGGCGCCAACCTGCAGCCACTCAAGTACGTCCTGAGCTCCGACCCCGAGATGAACGCGAAGATCTTCCCCCACACGAGTTGGGCCGGGTACCTGAAGGACTGGGACGGGCCCGCAGAGGGTGAGCGCCCGGCGGCGTACGTGATCATCCTGGGAGATACGGAGATCCGAGAGTCGTTCGGCTGCGATCACGGCATCGCCGCCCAGTCGATGATGTTGGGCGCGACGGAACAGGGATTGGGCGGCTGCATGCTCGGAGCGCTGGACCGGGAGGCGCTGCGCCAGGTGCTCGACATTCCAAAGCGATACGAGATCCTCCTGGCGCTGGCGCTGGGCAAGCCGAAGGAGACGGTGGTGGTGGAGGAGGTGGGCCCCGACGGCGACATCAAGTACTACCGGGACGAGGACGACGTGCACCACGTGCCGAAGCGGCCGCTCGAGGGGATCATCCTCCAGGAGTGGGCGTAAGGTCGGCAGGGCGCGCGGCCCCGGGGTTGAGGACGCGCAAAGAGCGAGCGGAGCAGCGAAGATGGACGAAAGAGGCTCTATCTTGATCGTGGACAGCGACGTGGGGTTCGCCGCGATGCTTCAGGAGAGCCTGGAGGAGGAGGGCGAGTACCGGGCCGTCGTCGCCCATTCGGGCGTCGAGGCGGTGGAGATCGCCTCCTCCCAGACGTTCGACCTGGCCATCGTGGACCTGGGCATCGAGGCCGAGGACGACCTGGACGGCGCCGCGGTGGCGCGCGGGCTGCGCGCGGAGCAGAGCGATCTGCGGCTGGTGCTCACCCCCGTGGAAGGCGACGCGCTGCCGGAGGAACTGGCGGACCTGGACGTGGAGAGCGTGCTGCCGAAGCCGTTCTTCCTCCCCGATCTGTACGATCTGATCGGCGTGGCGCTGCCGGAGCCGCCGGGCGGCCCGGAACCGCCGGAGGCGCCAGAGGAGGCCATCGAGGCTGACGAGGGGCCCCCGCCCGAGGCGCCGGAGGAACCTGCCCCGCCGGAGGAAGGGACGCCGGCCGAGGTACCAGGGGAGCCTGCGGAGCGGGAGGAAGGAGGGCCGTCCGACGTCGAGCGGGCGGAGATGTCGTACGAGGGCTCCCCGGAGGTGGTCCAGGAGCTGGAGGACCTGGCCTGGGAGATGAACGCCGAGGCGGTGGTGGTGACCGACGGAGGGGAGATCGTGGCGAGCGCCGGCTGGCTGTCGCCCGAGGTTGTCGACCAGCTGGCCCAGATCATCACCGAGAGCTATCGATCCTCGGAGGGCGTCGCGGAGGTCCTGGGACGGGAACGGCAGCGCTTCGAGCAGACCCTGGAGGGTGGTGAATACGTGCTCTACTCGCTGACGGTGACCGGAGACGTGATCCTCTCGGCGGCTGTCCCCACTCACGTCGCGCTGGGCATCGTCCGCTACCGGGTGAAGAAGGCGGCCGAACGCCTCCGCCACCTCGTCAGTGTCGAACAATAGATAGGAAGGCCCCACGACCCTATGCCTGAAGGAAAGAAACTGGTTCTAGTCGACGGTCACGCCCTGGCTTATCGCGCATATCACGCCCTGCCGGATGACCTGAAGACGTCAAGAGGCGAGCTGACGAACGCGGTCTACGGGTTCACATCGATGCTGCTGAACGTGCTGCGGGACGAGGAGCCCACGCACATCGCGGTGACGTTCGACAAGGGGCGCACGTTTCGCCACGAGATCTACACGGAGTACAAAGCACATCGAGCGAAGATGCCGGATGAGCTGCGCTCCCAGATGGGCCGGGTCCGAGAGGTGGTGGGGACGCTCGACATCCCCATCTACGAGGAGGAAGGGTACGAGGCCGACGACCTGCTCGGCGCGCTTGCCCGGCAGGCGGGCGAGGAGGGGATCGACACCCTGATCGTCACCGGCGACATGGACCTGCTGCAGCTGGTCGACGAGCACACGCGGGTGCTGACGTCCCGCTGGCGATTCTCCGACACGGTGATCTACGACGTGGAGCGGGTGAAGGAGCGGTACGAGGGCCTGACGCCTGACCAGCTGGTGGACTACAAGGCGCTGATGGGCGATAAGTCGGACAACATCCCCGGCGTCTACGGCGTGGGGGAGAAGACGGCCACCAAGCTGCTGAAGAAGTACGGGTCGCTGGAAGGGATCTACGAGCACCTGGACGAGGTGTCGACCCGTTTCCGAAACAGGCTGGAGGAGGGACGTACGCAGGCGTTCCTGAGCCGTGAGCTGGCGAAGATCGTGCGCGACGCCCCGGTGAGGCTCCAGCTCGACGGGTCTCGCGTGCGCAGCTTCGACTACGAGAAGGTGCTGGATCTGTTCCACCGCCTGGAGTTCACGTCCCTGATCGATCGGCTCCCGGAGCCGAAGAACCTGCAACCCGCCGGGGTGGCCCATCAGCTGGTGCTGTTTGGCGAAGAAGCCGCCGAAGAGAAGGAAGCAGGGCCGGCGGACGAGGACGTGGCCAGGTACGAGATCATCACGGATGAAGAGGCGCTTCAGCGCCTGGTCGCCCGGCTGGAGGACGCCCCGGCGCTGACGATCGACACGGAGACGACGGACGTGGACCCGATGCGGGCGCGGCTGGTGGGCATCTCGCTCACGGACGCCGCCGAGCGCGGCACCTACGTCCCGGTCGACGCCCCGCCCGGCGACCCCAGGCTGCCTCTTGAGACGGTGCTCGAGGCCCTGAACCCGCTCCTGAGCACGGCGGACGTCCCCAAGCAGGGACACAACATCAAGTATGACCTGATCGTGCTGGAGCAGGCCGGCAGCACGATCGAGCCCCTGACCTTCGACACCATGATCGCCGAGTGGCTGCTCGATCCCGGCTCCATGAACCTGGGGCTCAAAGATCTGGCCTGGACGCGACTTCACGAGAGGATGACGCCGATCACGGACCTGATCGGCACGGGCAGCGGACAGCTGTCGATGGATCGGGTGCCGGTGAGGCGGGTGGCCCCGTACGCCTGTGCGGACGTCGACATGACGCACCGCCTGAGGCCGATCCAGGAGCCGGAGCTGAAGGAGAAGCAACTGTGGTCGCTGTTCACCGACATAGAGATGCCGCTGGTGGGCGTGCTGGCGTCGATGGAGCAAACGGGCATCCGCTTTGACGTCGAGCAGCTGGAGCAGATGTCGCAGGAGCTGGCCGCGCGTCTGGCGGACATCGAGGATGCGATCTACGAGAGGGTGGGCTATCCCTTCAACGTCAACTCCACCCAGCAGCTCTCCGACGCCCTGTTCAAGACGCTGGATCTGCCCTCGCAGGGCGTGCGGCGGACGAAGACGGGGCACTACTCGACGGCGGCCGGGGTGCTAGAGCGGCTGCAGGACGACTACCCGGTGGTCGACCTCATCCTGGAGCACCGGACGCTCTCGAAACTGAAGTCGACGTACGTCGACGCGCTGCCGCGCATGGTCAACCCGGACACCGGACGGCTGCACACCTCGTACAATCAGACGGGGACGGTGACGGGGCGGATCAGCTCCAGCGACCCTAATCTGCAGAACATCCCGATCCGGACGGCGCTTGGGAGGCACGTGCGGCGGGCCTTCGTGGCGGACGAGGGGTGGAAGCTGATCGCCGCCGACTACTCGCAGGTGGAGCTCCGGGTGATGGCCCACGTCTCCGGCGACGAGGGATTGCTGGCGGCGTTCGCGCGCGGCGAGGACATCCACGCCAGCACCGCCGCCGCGATCCTCGACGTTCCGCTGGACGACGTGACGCCCGACCAGCGCCGGCTGGCGAAGAGCGTCAACTTCGGGCTCTCCTACGGTCAGACGGCGTATGGGCTGGCACAGGCGACCGGGCTGACGCAGCCGGAGGCGGAGGACTTCATCGAGACGTACTTCGAGCGCTTCCCGGGGGTAAGGGAGTACATCGAACGGACGAAGCGAGTGGCCGCGCGGCAGGGGTACGTGGAGACGCTGCTCGGACGGCGACGATACTTCCCAGAGCTGCAGCCGGACAGCAAGGCGTCACACTACGCGCGTCAGGCCTCCGAGCGCATGGCGATCAACGCCCCCATCCAGGGGACGGCCGCGGATATCATCAAGATCGCGATGATCCGGCTCCACGAGGCGTTCGAGGAGCTGGAGCTGGAGGCACGGATGATCCTGCAGGTGCACGACGAGCTGATCGTCGAAGCGCCCGACGAGGAGGTTCTGAGGACAGCGAAGCTGATGCGTGAGATTATGGAAGGCGCCTTCCAGCTGGACGCCCCGTTGAAGGTCGACCTGAAGACGGGGCAGAACTGGGAGGAGATGGCACCCCTGGAGGTCTAGAGCGCCCACAGGGAGACAAGGTCGGCGCCCGGTTGGACCCAGCGTGGACGTCCGCAGTCGCGAGGGCAAGCCGGATCGCAATCAGACAAGGAAGGAGAACGCATGCCCAGTCTCGAGACGGCCCGGAAAGCGCTAGAGGCATTATCTGAATCGGCCGACGTGGAGAAGCTGAAGGGAATGGACGCCACGATCCTGTTCGACATCCCCGGCGAGGGCGGCGGACAGTGGACGGTGACCATCGACGAGGGTCAGGTCGACGTCGAGGAAGGGAAGACGGACGCGCCGACCATCACGGTGCAGGCCAGCGCACAGGATCTCAACGCGCTGATGAAGGGCGAGCTGAACCCCATGGCCGCCTTCATGCAAGGACGACTCAAGGTGAAGGGGGACATGTCGATGGCGATGCAGCTGCAGAAGCTCTTCGGCTAACCATCGGAGGCGGGCTTGACCGTGGAGCTGAGATTCGACCCGGCCCGACATCGAGCCGATTTCCCGATCCTCGATCGGGAGGTGGGGGGGGAGCCGCTGGCGTATCTCGACAACGCGGCCACGACGCAGAAGCCGGGTGCGGTGATCGACGCGATTCGCGACTTCTACACAAACCGTTACGCGAACATCCACCGCGGCATCCACACACTGAGTGAGGAGGCGACGGTCGCCTACGAAGCGGCGCGAGACAAGGTGGCCGCCTTCATCCACGCCCCCGATCGCCGCGGGCTGGTCTTCACGCGCAACGCCACAGAGGCGATCAATCTGGTCGCCTACAGCTGGGGGCGGGCACACATCGAGGCCGGGGATCGCATCGTCGTCACGCTGATGGAGCACCACAGCAACCTGGTCCCCTGGCAGCAGCTGGCAGCAGGGACGGGTGCTGAACTGGCCTACGTCTCTTTGACGGATGACGGGCTCCTGGACCCAGGGTCGCTCGAGAGGCAGCTGGAGCGGCCGGTCAAGCTGGTGGCGCTGACGCACATCTCCAACGTGCTGGGAACGGTGAACCCCGTCGCAGAGATCGTCCGGCGAGCCCACGCCGCCGGGGCGGTCGTCCTCGTCGACGGGGCTCAGAGCGTGCCTCACCTGCCGGTGGACGTGGTAGAGCTGGACTGCGATTTCTTCGCCTTCTCCGGCCATAAGATGTGCGGTCCGACAGGGATCGGCGCGCTCTACGCCCGACCGGAGCTCCTGGAGGAGATGCCCCCTTTCCTCACCGGGGGCGGGATGATCGAGCGCGTGGAGCGGAGAGAGTCGAGGTGGGCAGACCTGCCCGGGAAGTTCGAAGCGGGAACCCCCGCCATTGCGGAGGCGGTGGCGTTTGGTGCAGCAGTCGACTACCTGAACGACATCGGGATGGAGGCCATCTGGGCTCACGAAAGAGCGTTGGTCGGGTATGCGTGGGAGCGGCTGAAGGGGATGCCGGGGGTGCGCGTGATCGGGCCACCACCGGAAGGCCGGAGCGGCGTCCTCGCTTTCAGCGTCGAAGCCGTCCACCCGCACGACCTGGCGCAGATCCTCGATTCTAAGGGCGTCGCGATTCGCGCGGGGTACCACTGCGCCCATCCCCTCCATCAATGTCTGGGGCTGTCTCCCACGGCCCGGGCGAGCTTCTACCTGTACAACACGCGCGAGGAGGTGGATCGGCTGGCTGCCGGGATCCGACTCGCTCAAGAGCTGTTGGCAACCGGGCGCCAGCCCGGGGGGCCAGCACGTTGACCAGGAGAGAACGTGTCTGACCTGTATCGTGAGAGAATCCTCGATCACTACGGCCATCCGCGCAACGAGGGCGTGCTGGAGGACGCCGACATGTCGTGCGAGCGCGAAAACCCCCTGTGCGGCGACGTGGTACGGCTGGACATCAAGGTGGAGGACGGAAAGGTAAGCGAGGCGATGTTCAGCGGACAGGGCTGCGTGATCAGCATGGCCTCGGCCTCGATGTTCACCGAGGAAATCCGGGGGAAGACGATCGAGGAACTGAAGGAGATGGACGAAGAGGACGTGCTCGGGATGCTGGGGGTGGATCTGGGACCGTCGCGGTTCCAGTGCGGGGTGCTGCCGCTGCGGGTATTGCAGGGATGCCTCCGCGAGTGGGAGGATGAGGAGGGGTGATCGTTCCGCCAGTGGGGCGGCAGGTACGGAAACCTGCCCTACAGCTGGCGCTGCAGCATCTCCAGCAGGAGGGTGGGGAGACGATCGCGGTTCTGGCGCGTGGCGGTGAGGACGGCGGCAGGGGGCCCCGGCAAGCGGCGCTGAGCGGCGGGCACGAGCTCCGGTCGCACGACCACGAGCGCCAGCGCGAAGCCCCCGCCGCCGAGCACGTCGAACGCAGCGATCCATCCCCCGTCCCGCTCTATCTCCAGGGGCCCGATCTCGTCGATCACGAGCAGGTCGCAGGGCACCGAACTGGCTAGTACCGCGCTCGCCCAGCTCAGTGTCTCTGCATTGAAGCGGAAACGCCCCTGAAACACGACGGGCCCGGCATCGGGCGACGCGGTCAGACGGCGCACCTGGCCGCTGCGCACGTCGTGCACCTCGCGCGCGCCCTCGTGGGCCAACGTGAGAATGCCGCCGCAGGTGCGTCCCTGGGCCCGCGCCAGAGCGATGGTACGACGGCAGATGGTGGTCTTGCCAATGCCCCGCTCGCCGGTCAAGACGACCACGCGGGGCACCTCACCGGTCGAATCCAGGGATCGGGCCAAAGACGGACTCCACTTTCTCGGGCTCGAAGACCTCCCGCATGCAGTCCCACCAGGTCAGGTCGTCCGTCCTCTGGAACTCCCACCAGCGAATGTCGGGCAAGGAATACCGCCAGCGCCACGCGGACGGGACGCGCTCCCAGCCGTGGTCGCGGGCCAGGGCGGTGAAGTCGACGTAGTAGCCGGACGGAACGGGGTGCTCGAGCGCCCCGCCGTCGACCTCAGCGCGCCCCCCCTCCCACCTGGCCTTCAGGTCCCACGGGTGCTGGCGGAGTGGCTCGCCCATGCTCCCGTCCTGCTCCGCCGCGCGGAGAAAGACCCGCCAGTAGGTGCTGCTCCCAACATCCTCGCGCACCAATTGGACCATCTGCTCCGCGCGATCGTAGGGCGCCTGTTCGAGGGCGAAGGCCCGGCCGCAGAGATGCCAGCTCCGGCGCGATTGGCCGGAGGGAGGGAGATAGGTCAGCGGAAGCAGAGCCGTGTCCAGCCGGGCGAGATAGTCCCAGCCAGCCTCCTCCACGACAGAGCGCCGCAGCGCATTGAAGCTGTCGTCCACCTGGTCAGAGAGCAGCGGAGCCCCCCGCCTCGCCGTGACACCGGGCAGCTCGACCAGCTCATACGGCGCTCCCTCCGCCGGCGTCGGCGGCATCGCCCCCCCATACGACGATGGGCCAGGGTTCGGGTCAGCGTCCCGAGCCCGGGCGATGACACGAGGCGGGAGGGCCGTGTCTGACCAGGCAAGGTCGTCGAGGAAGCCCTCGCCGGCGTAGACCTGGTGAGACGCGGCCCAGCCGGTCACATTGAGCGCCACGACGTGGCTCCCTCCCCCGCTCTCGCAGGCATAGATGACACTCTCGCCGTCAGGAGCCCAGGCGGGTGCGCGACCGGTCCCCAAGAACTCCGTCTGCGCCTGCGGAGCGGATAAGGTCTGCCCGCCGAAGGTGGCGACGTGAACGGACGGGTGACTCTGAGGGCCGCTGACATACATGAGGCGCGACGCATCCCCTGACCAGACGGGGGCATCCTCCTCGAGATCCGGGCTCTGCGTGAGATTGACTACCCCAGACTCGCCGCGCAGGCGGTGGAGGAATATGTCCTTGCTCCCATCTCGCAGCGAGACGAAAGCGAGGGCCTGGCTATCGGGCGCCCAACTCGGCGCGTAGTCCGGAGCCGGATCCGTGGTCAACGGGCGGAGCTCCTCCCCAGAAGTGCTCATCACGTAGACGTCGAGGTTACCATCCCGATATGACTCGAAGGCGATCCACTCACCGTCCGGCGACCAGCTGGGATTGGCATCGAAAGCGGCATGGTGGGTGAGGCGGATCAGCGCCCCGCTGACCAGGTCCAGGAGATAGATATCCCAGTTGTCCGCCCGTTTGGAGGCAAAGGCGATGTAATTGCCATCCGGAGACCAGGCCGGCGATCGGTCCTCGGCTGGATGGTGTGTCAGCTGCACGACCTGACCCGTCCTCTGATCCAGGGCGTGTATGTCGGTGTTCCCGCTGCGCCTGAGGCTGAAGGCGATCGTCCCGCCGCTCCCAAGGGGGGTCGGCGAGGGATCCGGGGTGGGGGAAGGCTGGGGGCTGGCAGGGGGGACAACTCGAAGCTGGATCGGCCTCGCAGGAGCCGGCATGGTCATGGCCTGACGAAGCGCCACGCCCAGGAGGGCCAACGCGACCAGGTTCCCAAGGATCAACAGGACGAGCAACCGAACGCTGCGGGGCTGCAACGTGACCGGCCGACCAACGGCGTCGGGGCTCCACATCCAGCGGCCGGCAGACACGATGCGCCGCCACAGACGATAGACGCCGCGCTCGCGCTTCTGCGAAGGACGTCCCGTTCGCTCATCGGCCCCTTCCCGCCCGATCATGTCGGGCGAAGTATACGTTCGAGCAAATGCTTGTCAAGCACTGGGGATGGGCTATACTTACTTGGCATCAGGGAGATCGGGCGCAGGGGGTCCCGTTGGGTCCCTGCATGGCAACACGGCGCCCAGCCCGGTCAGAAGCATGCCTATGTACCACGTCTTCGTCGTCTCCGACGGCAGCGGCGCGACGGCTGAGCGAGTGCTGAACGCCGCGCTGACCCAGTTCAAAGATGCACCGGTAAAGGTGGAACGGCGGCCGCAGGTGCGCACCGATGAGGAGATCCACCAGGTGGTGCGCGAAGCCGCTGAGGTGGGGGGAAGCATCGTCCACACACTGGTGTTGGACGAGCTGCGCGATGAGATGGTCCGTGCCGGGCGGCTGCACAACGTGGAGACGATCGATCTGATGGGCCCGCTCCTGGCGCGGCTCTCACAGCAGCTTTCCGTCTCGCCAGCCGAGAAACCCGGGCTCTTCCGGCAACTGAACAAGGCATACTTCCGACGAATCGAGACGATGGAGTTCGCGCTGCACCACGACGACGGGCAGAGAGCGCACGAGCTCGACCAGGCAGAGATCGTGCTGGTGGGCGTCTCTCGCACGTTCAAGACGCCGCTGAGCATCTACCTGGCCTTCAAGGGGTGGTTCGTGGCGAACGTACCGATCGTCCTTGGGAGACAGCTCCCGCAGAAGCTGTTCGAGAGGCCTCCCGGGAGCGTATTCGGGCTCACCATCGACCCCGAGCGTCTGGCCCAGCTGCGGCAGGCACGCGAGGAGCGTTGGGGCACCGCCCTGGGAGAGTATGCCGATCCCGATTTCGTACACCGCGAGATCGCGCACGCGAACGCCGTCTTCGAGAGAAACCCCGACTGGCCCGTGATCGAGGTGACGGACAAGCCGATCGAGGAAATCGGGGCCGAGATTCTGGCCCTGAGGGCCGAGGCCAGGCAACAGAGGCAAGGCAGACAGCGGGCCGGCGGGTGACACTGATCCGGCCCAAGACAGAGCCGCTTCCCACCGATTGAACCATGGCAGACGTCACACCGCTCCGTAAGCAATACCTGGAGATCAAATCCAAGCATCCCGACGCCATCGTCTTCTTCCAGCTGGGAGACTTCTACGAGGCCTTCGACGACGATGCAGAGACCGCGGCTGACGAGCTCGACGTCGTCCTCACCTCGCGACCGGTGGCGAAGAATCAACGCATTCCGATGGCCGGCGTTCCCTGCCACGCGATCGAGGGGTACGTCGCGCGCCTGATCGAGAAGGGGTATCGGGTCGCCATCGCCGACCAGATGGACGATACGACCAGCGGTGGGCTCGTCGTGCGACAGGTGACCCGCGTCGTGACCCCGGGAACCGTCGTCGAACCCGCGCTCCTGGAGGAGAAACGTCCCAACTATCTGGCAGCAGTGATCGTGGAGGGCGATCGTGCCGGCCTGGCGTACGTGGACATCACGACCGGAGAGTTTGCCACGACGCAGCTGGACAAGGAGGAGGTGGGGCAGGAGATCGCGCGTGTACAGCCGAGGGAGTGTCTGGTCCCCGACCGAGGACGGTGGGAGCAGGGGGGCGCCGCCGAGCGGGAAGCCAGACAACACCCGGAGCCCGCCCTCGCACGCCTGGGCGACGGCACGCACGTCACGCCGCTCCAGGCCTACCGGTTCGAGCTGGGCACCGCGCGACAGATACTCCGCGATC
This sequence comes from uncultured Anaerolineales bacterium, assembly GCA_964390305.1. Lineage (GTDB taxonomy): Bacteria > Chloroflexota > Anaerolineae > B4-G1 > B4-G1 > SKLM01. Next base: position 10,183 of record CAYMHT010000027.1, on the reverse strand, counting down.
ACTTCGGTGTGGCGACACTGGATGGTTTCGGGTGTGCGGGCCGGCCACTGGCGACCCGGGCCGCCGGGGCGATTATCCACTACCTGCGAGAGACGCAGAAGGGCGCGCTCAGTCAAGTCGTGAGCCTGAGCACCTACTCCACCTCCCGCTTCATGCGGCTGGACGCGAACACGCGCCGCAATCTGGAGATCACGGAGACCATCCGTGAGCGGCAGAAGCGGGGCTCGCTGCTGGGTGTGCTCGACGAGACACTCACACCGATGGGCGGGCGACTGCTGCGAGGGCGTCTGGCCCGGCCTCTGCTCAATCGAGAGAAACTGGGGGAGCGACTCGACGAGATCCAGGCATTCTACGACGAGACGATCCTCCGAGGAAAGACACGGGAAGTCCTCAGAGGCGTACCGGACCTGGAGCGGCTGGCCAACCGTGTTCTGGGCAACACGGCGACACCCCGCGACCTGGTCGGGATCCGTAAGGCGCTAGAGGCCGTACCGGACCTCAAGGAGATCCTGTCGGAGTCCCCGACGTGCAGCGCGCAGTTCGGATCGGCGCTGGACCCGTGCCCCGACGTCGCCTCCCTGATCTCGTCGGCCATTGTGGACGATCCTCCGGGCAAGCCCTCCGGCGGCGGCGTGATCCGGCGTGGGTTCTCTGACGAGCTCGACGATCTGCTCGGTTCGGTGCGCGACGCGCGAGAATGGCTGGCCAGCCTGGAGAGACGGGAGCAAGAGCGGACCGGCATCAAGAGCCTCAAGGTGGGCCACAACAAGGTCTATGGCTATTACATCGAGGTGACGAAGCCCAACGTCGACGCCGTGCCCGACGCGTACACGCGCAAGCAGACGCTGACCAACTCCGAGCGATACATCATCCCGGAGCTGAAGGAGGTGGAGACGCGCATCCTGAGCGCCGAGGAGCGGCAGTCGGAAATCGAATCCCGGTTGTTCCGCGAGGTGTGCCAGCAGGTGGCGGCGAGGGTCGAGACGGTGTTGGGGACGGCGCGAGGGCTGGCGCGCCTGGACGTGGCATCAGCCCTGGCCGAGGTGGCGGTGGACAACCGGTACGTGCGCCCAGAGCTTACGGATGAGGGCGCGCTGGAGATTGGTGCGGGTCGGCATCCGGTGGTGGAGAAGGTGCAGCAGGACGAGCCGTTCACGCCGAACGACCTTCGCCTGAACGATGACGAGCGCATCCTGATCATCACCGGCCCGAACATGGCCGGGAAGTCCGTCTACCTTCGCCAGGCGGCGCTGATCGTCATCATGGCTCAGATCGGCAGCTTCGTGCCCGCGGACGAGGCGAAGATCGGCATCGTCGACCGGGTCTTCACGCGCATCGGCGCTCAGGACGAGGTGGCCTTCGGTCAGTCCACGTTCATGGTGGAGATGGTGGAGACGGCGAACATCCTGAACCATGCCACCCCGCGCAGTCTGCTCATCCTCGACGAGGTCGGACGGGGCACGAGCACATACGACGGCCTCTCTATCGCCTGGGCCGTGGTCGAGTACCTGCACAATCACCCCGAGCGGCGGGCACGAACCCTGTTCGCGACCCACTATCACGAGCTCACGGAGATGGCCGCCCATCTGCCCTCGGTGCACAACTACAACCTGGCGGTGGTGGAGGAAGGGAAGCAGGTGGTGTTCCTGCACAAGGTAGAGCCTGGCGGAGCCGACCGGTCGTACGGCATCCACGTGGCGCAGCTGGCCGGGGTTCCCAGGCCGGTCATCCACCGCGCCGAAGAGCTATTGGCCCAGCTGGAGAGCGGGGAGTTCCGCCCCGGAACGGAGAAGCCAGAGCCCTACCAGCCGGTGCTCTTCGCCGATGAGAACCCTATCGTAGAGGAGCTGCAGAAGCTGGACGTCTCGACGATGACGCCCCTGGAGGCGATCAACAAGCTGTACGAGCTGCAGAAGAGGGCTCAGGAGTAGGACAGGCAGCGGATCGCCCGGCTCCCCTCACGTCGCCATCAGAACTGAGGCCGCCAGCGCCACCTGGGCCAGGTGGTAGCTGACGTGGACGCACAGCCGCGCCATGGGGAAAGGGCTGACAAATCGATCCCAGGCCAGCATGGCGTCGGAGGCGAAGAAGAGGGTGGCACCGAGCGCGGCAACCCAGGACCGCAGCGGTCCCCACGCCGGCCGAAAGAGCGTCGACCAGGCTGAGAAGAGCATCAGGCTGATCGCCAGGCTGTAGACCCCCACAGGCAAGAGCATCGTCTGCTGAGCTCGCTGGCGCAACCCCCGCGCAAGACGCCAGAAGAGGACCGCGCCAGTTGCCGCCACAGGAATCAGGACGACGAACGACGACCGCGGCGGGGGCGTCGGATTGAAGCCGACGACGTAGGAGACGTGCGCCAGAAGGAAGGCCACGAGGCCGGCGAGGAAGAGGCGCTCTCCGCGCAACATCAGGAAGACGTCTCCGGCCAGCGAGAGCGCGAAGCCAGCGAGAAAGAACGTCGCCTGCCAGCCGTCGTCTGCGCCTCGGGTGGCCGCCCAAACGCCGACCAGGAGAGCGAGCATCGTCGCCGGCTTGAAGACGAGCTCCAGACGCCTGCGGTCGCCCGCGACTGCCAGCCAGTCTCCGGCTGCGAGGATCATGGCGACGATAAGCGTTCCCCAACGAATCATCATCTCCTACCTCGGTGCTACCTGGACCGTGTGTGAGGATCGAGCACGTCGCGCATCGCGTCGCCGACCAGGTTCAGAGAGAGCACGGCCAGCATCATGACGGTGCTGGGCGCCAGACTGACCCACGGCGCGCGCCGCAGGAACTCGCGTCCTTCGTCTATCATCGAGCCCCATTCCGGCGTCGGCGGCTGAGCGCCGAGCCCGAGGAAGCTGAGAGACGTCGCCCGAAGGATGGCCCACGCCACGTCCATCGTGGCCAGAACGAGCACGGGGGCCGCGATATTGGGCAGGATATGCCGCAAGATGATCCGCCCGTCACCACAGCCGATGGCCTGAGCAGCCTCAACGTAGAGCTCTTCCTTGGTGGTGAGGACGCTGCTCCTCACCACGCGGACGTATCCAGCGATTCCCGCGATCCCCACAGCGATGGTGACGTTGACCAGGCCAGGACTGAGGATGGCAACGATGCCCAGGGCCAGAATCAGGCTGGGAAAGGAGAGGGCGACGTCGGTCAGACGCATCACTACCTGGTCGAACCAGCCGCCGTAGTAGCCGCTCAGCAGGCCGACCACGAGACCAGGGAGGGCAGCCAGCAGCGCCGCGAGGATCCCGACCAGGAGGGAGATGCGGGCTCCGTGCAAGACTCGCGTCAAGACGTCACGCCCAAACAGGTCAGTCCCGAATGGGTGCGCGAGCGAGGGGGGGAGAAGCTGGTTGTCGTAGTCCATGGCAAGAGGTTCGTAGGGCGACACGAGGGGAGCGAGCACCGTGCCCAGGACAATGACCACCAGGACGACCAGGCCAGCTATGCCAGTGGCTGAATAACGCCCCCCAATCATCGCCCTGGCCTCATCCGTGGCGGATGCGGGGATCCAAGAACCCGTAGCTCATATCGACGAGGAAATTGACGCCCACGTAGATCGCCGCCCCCAAGATGACGACCCCCTGAATCAGGGGGTAGTCCTTCCACAGGATCGCATCGACCACGAGGCGCCCCAGGCCGCGTCGCGAAAAGAGAGACTCGGTCACGACGGTGCCGCCAAGCAAGGAGCCAAACTGCAGGCCGATGACGGTAATGACGGGGATCAGGGCGTTGCGGAGTGCGTGACGCCAGAGAATGACCCGCTCCAGCACCCCCTTGGCGCGAGCGACGGTGATGTAATCCTCAGGAAGCACCTCGAGCATCTGGGTGCGGACCAGTCGGGCGAGGGTCCCCGTGGACGCCAGACTCAGGACCAAGGAGGGCATCACCAAATGGCGCCAGCTCCCCTGCCCAGTGGCCGGAAGCCATCCCAGAGCCAGGCTGAAGAGAAGGATAAAGAGCAGACCAGACATGAGGATGGGAATGGAGACCCCGAGGACAGAAAGCGCGATGCAGAGCTGATCGACCCAGGTCCCCTGGTGGGTGGCAGCGAGGATACCCAGAGAGATCCCCATGACCACGGACAGGAGCGTGGCCGTTGTAGCCAGCGCCAGGGTATGGGGCAACTGCTCACGAATGGCACGCGTGACGGGGCGATGACTGACCAGTGAGATGCCCAGGTCGCCCTGAACCAAATCCCCGAGGAAGCGCAGATACTGGACGGGCAGCGGATCGTCCAGGCCCAGCTGCTCTCGAAGATCGGCAATGTCCTCAGCTGAACCGCCTCCCTGCGAGATCAGCAAGGTGGCAGGATCTCCCGGCAGAAGGCGAACGGCGAAGAAGGTGAGGGTGACGACGGCCCAAAGGACGACGACCGTGGACAACAGACGCCGCAACGTGAAGGTGAGCATCTCTTAGTTCTGGTCAGTACGCAGAAACGCCGGGCAAACCCTGGAGGACACGAAGGTCCACCCGGCAGCTGTCATCTACCCAGTGAAGGGACCGGCAATGGCAACCCGGCTCCTAGCTCTCCGCGACGTAGACTTCGTACAGCCAGGGGAACCAGCCCTGCCGATCGAAACGGAGGTTCTGCACATCGGCTCGCGCGGCGTTGAGGTTGACGTAGTCACGGATGGGGACGATGATGGCCTGTTCCATGACGGCGTGTTGGATCCTGGCATAGATCTCGCGGCGAGCCGTCTCGTCCATCTCCTGCTTTCCTGCCTCCAACCACGCGTCCAGCTGGGGGTCAGAGAACTTCGACCAGTTAAATCCCCCTTCTATGTTGCTCGAATGGAAGGTAGTGCGAATGATATCCGGGTCGCTGCTGGAGAAGAGGAAGGGTATCAGGTGGTAGTTTCCCTCCGCCACCTCGCTGATCGCGTTGGAGAAGGTCATCTCCCGCGACTCCATGTCGACGCCAACCCGTTTGAGTTGGTCCTGGATCATCTGTCCAACCTCGGGGATGTACCCCCAGCTCATCAAGACCACGTCCAGCTTCAGCGGCCTGCCCTCACGATCGCGGATCCCGTCCCCGTCAGAATCGGTCCATCCGGCTTCGTCCAGCAAGGCGGCGGCCTGCTCTACGTCGTAGGCGTACGTGCCCTCCACGCCGGGGTCATAGGCAAACGTCGGGCGGGTGAGAGGCCCATAGGCCGGCAGCGAATACTCCCTGAACACCGTCCGTACGATCGCGGGGCGATTCACGGCGTAGATAAGCGCCTGACGCACGCGTTGATCGTCCAACGGAGCCCGCCGGGTGTTGACGAAGAACTGGAGGGGCTGACCGGGGACGGAGACAGGGATAAGACGGTAATCTTCGCTCTCGTCAAGCGAGACGGCATCTTGCGGAGGGATCTCGCCCATCACGTCGGCCTCTCCGGACTCCAGCGCCAGAGCGCGCGTGGCGGGGTCGGTGTAGAAGCGGAACGTAACCTCCTCCAACCGAGGGCTCCCCTGATGCTCGAAGAAGGATGGCGCCCAGTCGTAGTCAGGGTTGCGCACCAGCGTCAGGTGATCCCTGGGCACATACTCCTCAAACCTGAACGGTCCCGTACCGACCTGATGGAACTGGTACTCGTCGCCCCACTCTGCGACGGCTTCGGGAGAGACCATGGCCAGGTAGACGGTGCTCAACGACGTGAGAAACGGGGCATAGGGCTCTGTAAAATGGACCCGCGCAGTGTGCTCGTCGACGATCTCTGTACGCTCGTAGGGGCCAAGCATTCCGCCGGCCTTGCGCGACTGGGTCTCCGGATCGGCGATGCGATCCAGGCTGAAGCGCACGGCCTCAGCGTTAAAGGGTGTACCGTCGTGAAAGGTCACGTCATCGCGGAGATAGAACGTGTAGGTCAGACCATCGTCCGAGATCTCCCATTCCTCAGCCAACCCGGCGACGAACCTGCCGTCGGGGGTCAGCCAGACCAAGGGATCGTATACACTGGTCAACGGTATGCCCAACTCCGAAGATGCATCAATGTGCGGGTCAATCCCGGAGGGCGTCAGCGTCAGCCCGTACACGAGGCTACCGCCTGAAGGTGGCTTGCCGCAGCTGACTGCCAGCACGGAGATCACTGCGAGCAAGAGGAGATGGCGCTTCACGGGCAGTCCTTTCTGTTTGTATGAAACGCAGTACAAGTCAGTAGATTTTGACCAAACGGCGATTATACCACACAGACCACGGTTGACAATCACATCCCTCGCAGGTAAAATCTGGTCCCATGCGAGAAGCCGTGAACAAGCCTATGGACCGCGATCGTCTAAGCGTGCTCCTGGCGGTACTTATCCTCGGCAGCGTTCTCTTTCGCTTTATCGAACTGCCGGAGAACGTCTACCGGCTGCAGGCTCTCGGCTCGCCCCTTGAGATCCACGCCACCGGCACTCTGCTGCTGATGACGTTGATGGTCGGGCTCGCCTGCACCGGAACCAGCCTCGTGCTGCACGATCATCCCCTGCTGACGGAGCATTCCGGGCGTCCCGTGTACATCTCGTGGATCCTGCCCGGCGTGCTGGCCGGTCTGTCCGCGTACCTGTTGTCCCTGGCCCCGACCCTCGGTCTGTGGATCGCCGGATTGATCGCGTTCGCGATCTGCATGGGGTTGACCGTGTCTGCCGAGTACGCCAGCGTCTCCCCCGACGCGCCGAGCTATTCGGCAGCACGGCTTGCTCTGAACGTGCTGGCCTACTTGTTGGCCTTTATGCTCTTCGTCCTCATATACCAGACTCGCACGCGGAGTCTGGTGACCGCCACACTGACGCTCCTCACGGCCACGCTTCTGGCAATGGACTTGCTGAGCGTGGCGGGCGTGTCGGTGGGCCGGGTGTTGCCCTTTGCCGGGATTGTCGGGTTGATCATCGGCGAGAGCACGTGGGCACTCAACTACTGGCAGGTGAGCGCGTGGACGGGAGGGCTGCTCCTGCTCCTCATCTTCTACGTGGTCACGAACGTGGCCCATCAACACCTCCTGGAGCGTCTGAGCTCCTCAACGCTGATGGAGTTTGCCATCGTGGCCCTGGTCGTATTGCTGGTCGTCGTGCTGAGGGGCCTCTAGAGGACTCACATCTCTGACCCATGACCACGCGGAGAAGAAGAACGAAACAGGAGAGAGAGTGAATCAGGAACAGACATCCCTATCGGCCAAGCTTCCTCATCGCATCGCGCGTCTGGAGGAGTTGGCCTACAATTTCTGGTGGAGTTGGCATCGGGAGGCGCGCGATCTATTCAAGATGCTCGACTATACCCTGTGGCGCACGACGAGCCACAACCCGGTGCAGATGTTGTTGGAGGTGACGCCGGAGCGGCTGGCGGAGCTTGCCGCCGACCCGCTGTTCCTGCGCCGCTATGACGCGGTGATGATCGCGCTGGACGCCGACCTCAAGAATGGACACCTGTGGTTCCCGACTCAGTATCCGGACCTGACGGACCGACCGGTAGCCTATTTCTCGGCAGAGTTTGGCCTCCATCGCTCACTGCCCATCTACTCGGGGGGGCTGGGCGTGCTCGCCGGCGACCACTGCAAGGAGGCGAGCGACATCGGCCTGCCGTTTGTCGCCGTGGGCTTCCTGTACGAGATGGGCTACTTCCGCCAGCGCATCACCCCAGATGGATGGCAGGAGGCCAGCTATCCTCATTTCGAGCCAGAGGAGGTGGCGATCCGTCAGGCCCTGTGTGACGATAAGACTTGCCTGTTCGTCCCGGTCGACCTGAATGATCAAACCGTGCACTTGAAGGTCTGGCGCGTCGAGGTCGGTCACGCGCACCTATACCTGATGGACGCCGACAACGACCGCAACGCCCCCTGGGAGCGCGAGCTGACCCGTCGGCTCTACGGAGGCGACCAGGAGATGCGGATCCAGCAGGAGATCGTGCTGGGCATCGGTGGCATGCGCGTCATCAGGGCCCTGGGGATCGAGCCCCTGGCCTACCATCTCAATGAGGGGCACTCGGCCTTCCTGGTCCTGGAGCGAGCACGGGAGCTGGTGGAAGCCGGCTGCTCGTTCGAGGAGGCCCAGGAGCAAGTCAGGGCCACGACCCTGTTCACGACCCACACGCCGGTGCCGGCAGGTCACGACGTCTTCCATTATCATCTGATAGAGAAATACTTCCACAACACGTGGAATCAGCTGGGGTTGAATCGGGAAGCGTTTCTGGAGTTAGGTCATCACGAGAACAACCGTCATGGCTTCAACATGACCGCGCTGGCCATGCGGATGTGCGGGCGGCGCAACGCGGTCAGCGAGCTGCATGGGGAGGTCTCCCGCCGCATGTGGCAGTCGCTCTGGCCTGCCAGGGAGCAGGACGAAGTCCCCATCGACCACGTCACGAATGGCATCCACGTCCCTTCCTGGATCGGCGGTGCGATGTACAGGCTCTACCGCAAGCACGTGAGCCCCGATTGGGTCGAGCGGCACGACGATCCGAGGTTGTGGGAGCGGATCCTAGACGTGCCAGACGACGAGCTGTGGAACGCTCACGTCCACTTGAAGGGGAAACTGATGACCTTCATGCGTGAGCGCTCACGAAGGCGGCGTATGGAGGGGGCGATGACGCCGGAACAGGTGTTGTGTTCCGGGACGTTCCTCGACCCTGACGCGCTCACCATCGGCTTTGCCCGGCGCTTCGCCACGTACAAGCGAGCCACGCTCTTGTTCCACGACCTGGAGCGGCTCAAGCGAATGCTCCACGATCGATACCGCCCGGTGCAGTTCATCTTCTCCGGCAAGGCTCATCCGGCGGATGACGCCGGAAAGCGGCTGCTTCAGGAGATCTACAACACAGCGAAAGACCCATCCACAGGAGGGCGCATCGCCTTCATTGAGGACTACGACCTGCAGGTGGCGCGCTATCTGGTCCAGGGAGTGGACGTGTGGTTGAACACCCCACGCCGACCCCACGAAGCGAGCGGAACCAGCGGGCAGAAGGTGGCGCTCAACGGCATCCCCAACCTGAGCGTGCTCGATGGCTGGTGGGCCGAGGGGTACAACGGCGCGAACGGCTGGGCGATCAGTTCCGACCACCGGTACGAGCATCCAGCCACGCAAGATACAGCCGATGCCGAGTCGCTTTATGACCTGCTCGAGAACGAGGTCGTCCCTCTGTTCTACGAGCGCGACAGCGACGACGTGCCTCGCGCCTGGGCGCGGGTTATGAAGGAGGCAATCCGGACCGCGGTGCCGGTCTTCTGCACACGTCGGATGGTCAAAGAGTATACGGAGACGTTCTACGTGCCCTCGGCACGACGGACAGAGGAGATGGAGTAGCAAGCGCGCCATCGCCTGAGACGTGAATAGAGAACCAGGCAGGCCCCGCTCTCTGCAGAGAGCGGGGCCTGTCGATGTGGGAAGCAGCGGACGTGGCGAGCTAGCTCAGGGCGTGAAACAGGTCCAGATAAATGGATGGCCTGGCGCATTGTGGATCCAGGGGACGATCACCCGCCTCGCCACGAGCTAGACATGGATGGCGTTTTGAGCGACGACCTCACTGTACCACCGAGCGCTCTCCTTCGGGATGCGCTCCAGGGTTTCGTAGTCGACGCGGACGATGCCGAAGCGAGGGCGATAGCCCCTCGCCCATTCGAAGTTGTCCAGCAAGCTCCAGACGAAGTAGCCGCGCACATCCGCACCGGCGTGGATCGCCTCGTGCGTGGCCCGTATGTGGTCGCGGAGGAAGTTGATCCGTGCCCAGTCGGCGACGAAGCCAGAGCTATCGAGCGTGTCGGCGAAGGCACAGCCGTTCTCGGTGACGAAGATTCTCGGGTTTCCGTATCGCTCGCTCACATCGAGGAGGACATCCTTCAGCCCTGGTGGGTTGACGCCCCAACCCATCTCTGTGCGGCCCCATCCCGGCGCGGACATGGTCCTCGAAGCTGCCTTCAGCGGCGCGGCCTCGATGGCGTGGGAGATCCTCAGCGACTGATAGTAGTTGAGCCCCAGGAAGTCGATCGGCTGGCTGATGACGTCCATATCGCCGGCGTGAATCTGTGGCTGCTGGGAGCCGATCCACTCGAAGAGCGTCTCGGGATAGTGGCCTTCGAACAGAGGGGCCAGGAACAGGTCCCTCTTCTGCTGAGCAGCCCGCTGGCAGGCCGCCACGTCGGCTCTGGCATCGCTTGCTGGCTCCAGATGAGCCAGATCGACGACGATGCCGATCTCGCCCTCGCAGCCCTGGTCGCGGAAGATCTGTACCGCCTTG
>CAYMHT010000026.1:24834-29257 GCA_964390305.1 uncultured Anaerolineales bacterium | reverse complement strand
CGGTGGGCGGCAGGGGCGTCGGTGTGGGCGTGGCCCGGATGACCCGCCGCGTGGGTGTCGGGGTGGGTGTCGGCGTCCGCGTGGCCGTGGGCGTCGGGCTCTTTGTGGGTGTGGGCGTCACTGTGGGCGTCGGCGTTGGCGTCTCCGGCGTGGGGCTCACCGTCGCGGGTGTTAGTGCCAGGTTCAAGTGACAGTGCTCACCAACGTCCGGCTCCTCCCCCGGTGCGAGATAGACCTCCTCACATTCGGAGAAGAGCCTGAGCATGCCCGTCTCCAGGGTGCACTTGACGGTCCCCTCTTCGACCAACATGTGCGTCTTCGTTCCTTGTACCTCGACCAGGATCTTCGTCGGAACCCTGACGAGTCCCAGGTCGCAGCCGGGCACCACAAACTCGTACGATCGCTTGTCGGTCTCGAAGCGAATGCCGCCCTGCTGCAGAGTCAGCTGCACCCGGGGAAGGGGATGGAGCTCGTCCAGCCTGATCGCTGCGCCGGGCAGCAGCTCCAGCGTGCTGCCGTCGCCGATGCAGATCTCGGCGCCGTCATCGGCGTCCGCCGCAATCTCTACCGACTCCTGGATGTTGACCTGCTCCTCCATCGGTGTCCACTCGGACGCGTCTGCCTGCCTTATTTGCGCCGCTCCTCCGCATAGACGAAAGCGTAGATACGCGGGGATGAAGGCCTCGGTGGGCGGGGGAGCAGGCTGACAGGCGGAGATGAGCGCCACCAGGCCGCCTAGCAGCAGCGCCATCATCTCCCGACGGAGCATCCGGCGTCGCGCGTCGCGCCGGTCCCCGGGAGATGTCGGCGAAATCTCAATGCGCATAGGCTGAAGGCCTCGGGTAAAGCATGCTTCGCGTCTATCATACAGACCAAGCGTCAGGTTCAAGTGACGGAGTTCTTAAAAAGACGCTAAACGTTTCCTAGCCGCTCCACTGCCCCCAAGTCCGTATTGGGCGGCGCGGGCCTTGCCCGTCATGGTCAGCAACTCCCACGAGATATCCGGCCGGCGAGGATACTGGAGCATCTGCAGTCTACCCGATTCCGACAGGGTGTCAAACGGGCCGACGCGCGTGGTGGGGTCCGCCGCACTGGACAAAGAATCTTTCCTGCAGTAGACTGCGGCACCCCAGAGAGCGCTTCTCAGAAAGTCGGGGGAGGACCGAGGCAGGGGAGCCATCCCGGACCACATCCAGGGCTCTCCCAGGTCGAGACTGCTATCATCAGACACCGGCTACCGGGGGCCATTTTCCAGGATATTCTCGATGAGCCACTGCCCCAGCTGCGGCCGCTACGTCGGGCCCCACCCCGTCTGTCCCACCTGCGGCGCCCGCATGGAGGGACGGGTGTCGATGCGGGTGGTCAAGGTCGCTGCCATGCTTCTGGCCACCATCGGCCTGGTCGTGCTCTGGTACGCTGCGACCCGCGCGGAGATACCGACCGTGGCCATTGGACGCGTCGGCGCCACGATGAACCTGGCCTACGTCCGTCTGGCGGGTCGCTGCACCCGATCTCCTTCGTACGACCCCGACACCGGCTATCTGAGCTTCTGGATCGCGGACGAGACCGGAGAGATGCGCGTCGCCTCGTACCGGGCGGAGACCCGCATGCTGATCGAGACCCACCGCGTGCCCGCGCTGGGTGACCGGATCGCGGTCGCCGGGACGCTCCGCATCGCCGAGGACTTCGGCACACTCACCCTCGACGTGCCCGGGGCGCTGATCATCTCCCGTGCCGAGCCCGTGGAGCGCGCCATCGGGACGATCGGTCTGGGGGATCAGTACCAGCGCGTGCGTATCCGCGGCCAGGTTCGCGACGTGCGGGAGCCGTACCGGGGGCTCAGGCTGTTCGCGGTGCGGGATCGCAGCGGCGCTATCGACGTGGCCGTGAGCGGAGATCTGGTCGCCCTCAGCGGGGTCACGCCCACCTTCACGGTGGGACAGTCGGTGGAGGTGGTGGCTGCCGTGTCGCGCTACGGCGACCTGCCCCAACTGGTTCCTGCCTCCACGACGGACATCGTGTGTCTCGATCACGACGTCCCCGTCGCGGCCGAACGATCGATGATGGAGCTCGCCTCCGGAGACGTGGGAGGTTGGTTCGGCGTGAGCGGCGTGGTGACCGGGATGGAGCGGTTCTCAAGCGGCGTGAAACTGGAGGTGGACGACGGGACGGGGGCGGTCACCGTGCTCCTCTGGCGGGACGTCCACGATGCGCTGCTCCAGTCCCTGGGCGGTGCGCCCGGGCCTGGGCCTGGAGCGAGAGTGCAGGTACAGGGGAGCCTGGCGGAGTACCGGGGTGAGCTGGAGTTGATACCCGAGCTGCCGGTTGACGTGAAGGTGCTGATGGCCCCGGTGACACCAGAGGCATCGATCGGCGCGTCGACAGGCGACGACGCGGGCCGCCAGGTCACGCCGCGGCCCAGCGCCACGGCGACGGTTGCACCGACAGCCACCACGGAGCCCACGGAGACGCCAGAGCCAACACCCACGCCAGCGATCGACCTGACCGCTATCGACTCCATCACCCTCGATCGCGTGGGTGAGGAGATCGCCCTGGAGGGGCGCGTGGTCGAGACGGGCAGCTTTTCAAAGGGTTTTCAGTTTACGGTGGACGACGGCACGGGGCAGATCGCGCTCCTGATGTGGCACAATGTCTACGACGACTGCTGGGACGCCCCGAAGATCAACCTGGGCGCGACCGTGCGGGTCAGGGGTGAGATCCATGCGTACGAGGGCCAGCTGGAGATTCAGCCCCACTTTGGAGGGGACGTGAAGGTCATCGTGGAGGGGGTGCCCGGGGTCGTGCGCCGGGAGATCGGCTCGATCACGGGCAGCGACGACGGTCGACTGGTGATGATTGAAGGGAGGGTGGTGCGCACAGAGGGCGTGTCGGGCGCGGTCAAAGTCTTCCTCGCCGACGGCTCTGGTGAGATCGTCGTCTTCGTGTGGCGGAGTGTGCTGGACCGGATTGAGGACAACACAGGGCTGGGGACGCCGGGGAGCCTGGTGCGCGTCGTCGGTGCGGTGCAGGTATACCGGGCCAACCTCGAGGTGGTGCCGGCGCTGCCGAACGACGTGACGGTCCTGGAAATTCCCTAGGGCGAGGGAGGGAGTGAGATGGCAGTCTCGCTGGTGATGGCGGTGTTGGGGGTACTGATCGCCTCGCTCCTTGCCTGGGTGCCGGCGCTGCACATCTACAACGTGGCCGGGTTCGCCATCCTGGCTATGGCCGGGTTGGAGGATGTCGTGGCGCCGGAGCACCTGGCGATGGTGTTGTTGGGGATGGTCACCGGGTACGCCATGCTCAACACGATCCCGAGCGTGTTCCTCGCTGCCCCTGATGACTCCACCGTCTTCATCGTTCTGCCGGCTCAGAAGTTCCTTCTCCAGAGGCGTGGGTATGAGGCGGCGGTGCTGACCGGGATCGGCGGGCTGGGCGGCATCGCGGTGCTGGCATTGGTGACACCCGTGGCGCCCTCTCTGTTGCCGGCGTTGCGGGCCGTCGTCCACCCGCACCTTCACTGGATCCTGTGGGCCGTCATTGCCTATGTGCTGCTTTCCGAGTGGCCCAGGGGTTCGGATCGTGCACCGGCGGGCTGGCGCCGCTGGTGGGATGGGTGGAAGAGCCTCGTGGCGGGGCTGGTCACGTTTCTGCTCTCCGGTGTGCTCGGTTTCATCCTGCTGTACCGCAGCCTGGTGCCGGTCGCCGTGGCCTTCCAGAACCTGCTGCCGGCTTTCGTGGGGCTCTTCGCCATGCCGTGGGTGGTGCAGAACCTCCTCTCGCGAGTTGAGGTGCCGCACCAGCACGTCGCGCGCACGCTGGACGCAACGCCCGGCGCGATCGTACACGGGACGTTCGCTGGCGCGGTGGGCGGGCTCTTCGCCGCCTTCTTTCCGGTGGTGACGGGCGGCATCGGCGGCCTCCTCGCTGGACACGCCACCGCTCAGCGCGACGACCGGCTGTTCATGATCTCGCAGGGGGCGGCGAAAGTGGTCTATTACGTCGGCGGGTTTCTTCTCTTCTTCGTGCCACGCCTGCACCTCACCAGGGGTGGGATGGCGTGGATGGTGAGCGGCCTGTGGAGCGCCCGTTCGCCGGAGATGTATTACGTGGCAGTTGCGGCGGTGGTGCTCAGCGGCACGCTCTCGTTCTTCCTGCTGCTCTTGATGGCGCGGGTGGCAACGCGGTTGGTCGGGAGCGTACGCTACCGCTCGATCAGCCTGGTTACGCTGGCGCTGCTGATCGTGGTCGTCGTGGGGATGACGGGCTGGGGCGGCCTCTTGATCTGCGCCGTCGCCACCGGAATCGGTCTTATCCCAGTCCTGTGGGGCTCCCGCCGGGTGAACGGCATGGGGGTCTTGCTTCTGCCGATTGCGCTGAACATGAGCGGAGTGGGGGGAGTGGTGGCGGGGTGGTTGGGGCT
>CAYMHT010000026.1:0-24734 GCA_964390305.1 uncultured Anaerolineales bacterium | reverse complement strand
ACGTTCTTCCCGGAGGTGGTGGCGAGAGCTGCGGGTGGGTCGGTTCTGCCGGTGGTGGGAGGAATCGCGGGCGTGCTTCCCGACACGCTCGACTTCAAGTTTGTGCGATACTTCTTGAGCTACGACCTGGAGATCGATCCCGGGCCCGAGCCGGATGCACGAGAGATTGGCCGCCAGATGGCGGAGGCGATGCGCCGGGCGTATGAGAGCGGTGAGCCACAGAACGTGGTGCTCCACACGATCCGTCTGGGGGCCGACCTCTGGCGGCAGTACGTCATCCGCTTTGACCCGCCGCGAGGGGAGATCGTCGTGCGCGTCGGGCCGATGGTGAACACGGCGCAGGTGCGGCTCCCAGGCCCTGAACCGTCCGCCCCTGGTGTCTGCAGGGATGAAGGAGGGGAACAGGACGCGCGGATCCAGGTTGGAGTGCCGATGGTTCATACCTACGAGGGGGAGATCAAGATCGACATCTTCAGCGGACCGTCGTTCAAGTTTGAGCGACGGGGGGATCGGCTCCACGTGCACTTTCTGGACTGGCACCGCCGCTGGTCCCACAGCCTGACGCTGGCGGGAGCGGTGGGTCTGGGAGCAGCCGCTGTGGTGGCCCTGGTGGAGATTTTGACCCGAGGCAGCGTGACCCGCACACCCCTTTGGGTCGGGCTGGTAGCGGGGCTGGGCGTTGTGGGGCACATTGTGGAGGATCAGCTGGGCTTTATGGGGAGCAATCTGCTGTACCCGTTCACGCGCGGTCGCACCAGGGGGCTGCAGTTGCTCCGTTCCGGCGATGGTATCCCCAACTTTCTCGCCGTCTGGACCTCTGTCATGCTTATCCTATTCAACCTGGATCGCTTTTCGGGCGAAGCGCGGCTGGATGCGCGGTGGTTCCTGGGGCTGGCGGTGGCGTTGCCGCTGGTGGCCATGGGCGTGCTGTACGGGTATCGATGTCGCTACAGGGCGGCAGCGGCGGCGGAATCGCTTCGTCAGCAGGATATGTTGTCGGAGGCGGAGCCCGTCGAGATGTTGTAGCGGCACCGAGGAGAGGCGTCTGGTGGGAGGCAACATGGGGCCCTCGATGGAAGGACGGCGAGTGAGATATGTGGCATCGCTGGCGGCGGGCCTGCTGGGTGCGACGATGGTGGCCTCGTTTGTGGGCGGGCTGGGCGGGGCGACCCGGGCGGCCCCGTCTTCATCGAAGATGGGGCACCTCCAGGTTGGGCCGGGAGACGTGGTGATCAACGAGGTGGCGTGGATGGGGACGGTGGCGGACTACTACGACGAGTGGCTCGAGCTCTACAACACCTCTGATGTGGATATCGACCTGGCTGGTTGGTCGATCGCCGCAGCTGACGGGACGCCGGACATCTCGCTTTCCGGGGTCATTCCAGCCCACGGGTATTTCCTGCTGGAGAGGACGGATGACGACGCCGTGGCCGATATCCCCGCTGATCTGATCTATACCGGGGGCCTGCAGAACAGCCCGGATGCGGAGACGCTGACGCTCTACGGTGACGGCGGCGAGGTCATAGACACGGTCAACGGTGATGGCGGCGCGTGGCCAGCGGGGGACAACGACACCAAGCAGACGATGGAGCGGATCGATCCTCTCGTGCCTGGCGGCGACGACAACTGGTGCACGAACGACGGCGTCACCCGCAACGGAGTGGACGCGGGCGGTCACGCCATCAACGGGACGCCGAAGGCGCGAAACTCGTGCTACCAACCCCCGGCTGTGCCTGCGGCCGACCTGTCCGTGGCGAAGCGTGGCCCGATCCGTGCCCGTCCTGGCGACCTGATCACATATCGCATCACCCTCAGCAATCTGGGGAGTGCGACAGCATCAGGCGCTCTGCTGACCGACACGCTCCCTGTGGCTGTAGACTTCGTCAGCCAGACGAGTCCCTTTGCCTTCACCTCTCTTGGACGTGACCTGGTTTGGGAGCTTGGAGACGTGTCCGTCGGGGCGACGCATCGGATCACCGCGGTTGGGCGAGTGACCGAGGGCGTGTTCGGACCCGTCGTGAATGTCGTCACCGCCACGACTACGGTCAGCGAGACGACCGTTGTCAACAACTCGGCTGTCTATACCACCGCGGTGGCGGCGGGTCTGGCGTACTTCCCGCTAGTTTTTCGCGACTATGGGCTGCCGCGGTACGGGGTGATCATTGAGGCAGTGCTCTACGATGGTCTGCAGCCGAACGACTATGATGAAGCGGTGCTGGTACTCAATGGCGGGGATGTGAGTGTGAACCTCAGCGGGTGGGCGCTGTGTAAGTGGTCCGGGGTGGCATGGGGCTGCGCCGACCTCCCGCCAGTCGAGATCGGGTCTGGTCAGCGTCTCTGGTTGGCGCGGAACGGGATATACTTCGCCAGGTCGTTCGGCTTCCCGGCGGATCACGTCCTTGCGAGTTGGCCACGGTTCAAGAACACCGGGGACGAGGTGGCGCTGCTGGACGCTGAAGGCGCGGTGCGAGACGTCCTGGTGTACGAGGATGGCCTGATCGACCTGGACGGCTGGGTCGGCGCGGCGGTGCAGCCCTACGGTGGCACGAACTTCGCGGCCGAGGGACAGATCCTCACCCGTCGTCTCGACGAAAGGAGCGGGCTGCCCGTTGGCGACACGGACACGGCGGCCGACTGGGCCCAGTATCTGAACGATCCTCAACGCGGTCGCCGGGTCCGCTACCCAGGCTGGGACCTGGAGCGCTTCTTCAAGCCCGCGCTGGGTGCCAGCGGTACGGTGACCGCGGGGATCGCCCCGGACAACGCGTACCAGCTGGTGGTCGACACCATCCGCTCCGCAAAGGAGCGCATCGAGGTGGAGGCTTACACGCTCGAGCATTATGGGTTGGTGATGGAGCTGGTAGAGCGGGCGAATGAGGGGGTGCGTGTGAGTGTGCTGCTGGAAGGAGGCCCCGCGGGTGGCCTGGAGGACCAGGAACTCTGGGCCTGCCAGCAGCTGCACGGTACGGGGTACGGGAGCTGTGCCTTCATGGTCAACGATCGCGAGCTCTACATCTTTGATCGCTACACCTACCTCCACGCGAAGTTCATCATCGTGGACCGGGAGCGAGTCCTGATCGGCTCTCAGAATTTCAACCATAGCGGCCTTCCCGGCGACGAGAAGGGCAACGGCACGGGTGGATCGCGAGGCGTGGTGGTGGTGACCGACGCGGCGGAGATCGTGGCGCGGGCCGTAGAGGTCTTTGAGGCTGATCACGATGCGGATAACCATGCGGACATCAGCGTCTGGGGACCGGACAATGAGCTGGGATATGGATCACCGCCGCCGGGCTTTGCGCCGGATCCGGGCGAAGACTGGGTGACGTACACGGTTCAGTTCCCGGAGACCGTCGTGGCCCCGGGAACGTGGTTCGAGCTGCTGACGGCGCCGGAGTCTGCGCTGCGTGGTGGGGATGCCCTGCTCGGTCTGGTGGGGCGGGCCGGCGCCGGGGACGCAATCTATGTGGAGCAACTGTACGAGACCCGGGAGTGGGGTGGTGCGACGAGCGGGCCCAATCTGCGGCTGGAGGCGTACGTTGACGCGGCCCGTCGCGGCGCTCGCGTCCGCATCTTGCTCAACGGTGGGTCGTTCGACCTGGAGTACCTCCCGCTGACCAACAATGCGGAGACGGTGGCGTACGTCAACGAGATCGCCCGAAGTGAGGGGCTCGATCTGAGCGCCTGCCTGGGAGATCCAACCCAGTACGGCATTCACAACAAGATGGTGCTGGTGGACCTGGGGAGACGGGGTCAGTACGCTCACGTGGGCAGCATCAACGGGAGTGAGACGTCTAACAAGATCAACCGAGAGATGGCACTCCAGGTGCGCTCGATGCCCCTGTTCAACTATCTCTACGCCATGTTCGAATACGACTGGGACCAACGCTCGCCTTAGCCGGCCGAGGGAGTCACCGTTGGTGAATGCCTCACCCAGGCTGACAAGCTGTCGTTGGGCGGGGGGGCATCAGAGGGGGGCGGACTGGACTCGTCTGCGGGGGTTATGAACCGGTACCAGCGGGATCCGGTCAGGGTGCCGGCGGCCTCACCTTGACCTCTTCGCCAGCGGTGACCTCTGCGTACACGCTCTCGATCTGCTCGGTGATGTTGGGCCAGGCGTAGGATTCGGCCCAGCAGACGGCGCGCTGACCGATCCGCCGTCGGCTCAGCTCGTCGGTGAGGAGATGGGCGATCCTGTCCGCCAGGGCCTCGGTGTCGCCGGCCGGAACCCGGTAGCCCGTTTTTCCGTCCTTGACCAGAAAGGCGAGACCGCCCACGTCGGAGACGATCACGGGCGTGCCGCAGGCCATCGCCTCCAGCGCCACCATACCGAAGCTCTCGTAGTCTGAGGGCATGACGACCATCTCGGCTGCCGAGTAGTAGTACTGGAGTGTGTCCTGGTTCTTCGAGCCCAGGAAGGTGACCACATCGGTGATACCCAACTCTTTGCGGAGCTCTTGCAGGCGAACCATCTCTTCGTCCTCATCGATACGATGGGGTTCTCCCCCGATGATGGGGACGCTGAGGCCGTCGTGGAGGCCGGGCAGCCGATGGACGACGCGAGCGATCGCCTGGAGCAAGTGGTCGATTCCCTTCAACGGCTCGATGCGACCGACGAAGAGGATGATGGGGCGGTCAGGGCAGATGCCGATGTGCTCCTTCGCGTGCTCCGCGGGGATGGGGTGGAACCGCTGCGTGTCCACGCCCGGAGAGATGACGCGAATCTTATCGGCATCGGCGCCATAGAGCCGGGTCAGCTGGTCCTCTTCAGCCGGTGTGGAGGCGATCAGCGCGTCGGCGAAGTCGACGATGTCCAGCTCGACGGAGATGCGTCGACTGGTCTCCTGCTCCCGGGGGCGTTTCTGAGCCACCACGTTCTTCATCTTGCCCAGCGTATGGAACATGTGCACTATGGGCGTGCCCCAGTGTCGCTGCAGCTCCCGTGCGGCCGCTCCCGAGAGCCAGTAGTGGCTGTGGAGTATGTCGTATTCGAGCTCGTCGGCCTCGGCCTGTGCGAGGCCGCCGTCCACGAACTCGGGTAGATGGTCGTACACGCGGTGCTTGTCGTACGGTCGTTCAGGGCCGGCAGGGAGATGGATGACTCGCGCGCCCGGGCCGAGTTCTTGACTGACGCGTGGGATATCGGGATTCTGGGAGCGTGTGTAGACGTCCACGTGGTGTCCGCGACGCGCCAGCTCTCGGGAGAGATCACGGACGTACACGTTCATGCCCCCGGTCTCCTTGCCACCCAATGTGGCGAGAGGGCAGGTGTGGACGCTCAACATCGCGACTTGATAATCTGCTGGCATCGTGTTTCTCCTCAGAGCTGATCAGGATTATACTATGGTTGACGCATCTGGAAAGATGAGTGGCTCCCAGTCACACAGGAACGAGATGCGAGAGATGGGACATAATGGAATGGAGGGAAGCATTTGCCTGAACGTAGCATACGGGAGCTAGGTGTGGACGATTACGACGATCTGTTAGCCCTGTGGCGGCGGGCGGGACTTCACTCACTGAGGCCGCACGGACGCGACAGCCTCGAGGCGGTGAGCCGGCAGCTCGCCAGCGGGGTACAGACGATTCTTGGCCTGGAGATCGCCGGAAGGTTGGTCGCGGCGGTGGTTGCCACGCACGATAGCCGTAAGGGCTGGATCAACCGGCTGGTCGTCGATCCGGCATGTCGCCGAAGGGGCTACGCTTCCCGGCTCGTGGCGGCGGCCGAGGAGGCGCTGCACAATCAGGGCATCCGTGTCATCGCTGCCCTCGTCGAAGGTGACAATCCGGCGTCGTTGGCTCTCTTCGAGGCATGTGGGTACGTCGAGGTCGACCCGGATATGCACTACCTGAGTAAGCGGGAGAGCGACGAGGTATGAAAGGGCTAGAGGGATGACCGCTGAACCGCCGCGGCCACGTTCTCAAGCAGTGTCTGCTCGTCCTCCAGGAGGACGGTACGAGGGTCGAGGACGAGCCGATCGTCCTCGATACGGCCGATGACGGGAGGATCGGCGTCGCGGAGGAGCCGCGCCAGCTGATCCGGATGCTCTGCTGGCAGGGAGAGCAGACTGGTCGGCAGCGTCTCACCGGGGAGACTCCCTCCGCCAATCGTCGAACGACCCGCGACCACCTCGGCGGCAACTCCGCTCTGGCTCAGCGCCTGTCGCCACATCGCCGCCCGGTCCGCGATGGTGTCCAGCGGCATGGCGATCATACGCCAGACCGGGATCTTCTCGATGGCCTCCTCCCGCAGGTAATGGAGCAGCGTCTCCTGGATCCCTGTCAGACAGAGCTTGTCGGGGCGCAGCGCCCGGGTCAGTGGATGCGTCTTGAGCGAGTCGACGGGTGGTGCTCTGCCAACGATAATCCCCGCCTGCGGACCGCCCAGGAGTTTGTCCCCGCTGAAGCAGACGACCGCGGCGCCCGCACTGACGCTCTCCTGGACCATGGGCTCATGGGCCAGCCCGAACCCGGCGGTCTCGAGCAGCGCGCCGCTTCCCAAGTCATCTATGACCGGTAGACCGTGGCCCTCACCCAGCGCGACGAGGTCGTTCAGCGAGGGCTCCGAGGCAAACCCCACGATGCGGAAGTTGGAGTGATGCGCCCGTAGGATATAAGCCGCGTCCTCGTTGGCGATCGCGGCCCTCTCGTAGTCGTACAGGTGCGTGCGATTGGTGGTACCGACCTCGATAAGCCTCGCCCCGCTCTGCGCCATCACGTCCGGGACGCGGAAGCCCCCGCCGATCTCCACCAGCTGTCCACGCGAGATGATGACCCCGCGCCCCTGGGCCAGCCCGGTCAGGGCCAGAAGGACGGCGCCGGCGTTGTTGTTGACGACGAGGGCCGATTCCGCCCCTGTAAGTTCGCACACCAGTCGTTCTGCGTGGGCGGTGCGATGGCCTCGCCGTCCTTCTTCCAGATCATACTCGAGCGTGGAGTATCCTCGACTGACGGTTTCCATGGCCTCGCGAGCTGCTTTCGACAAGGGGGCCCGTCCCAGATTGGTGTGGATGATCACCCCTGTGGCGTTAATGACCGGACGGAGTGTGGGGGCAAGCTGTCTGGCGAGGCGGGAGGAAGCGTGGGCTACCAGCGAGGTTTCGTCAGGGACCCCGGCTCCTTCGCGGACGGCATCGCGCGCCGCGTCGAGTGTCTTTCGGAGGGCGTCCACCGTCTGCTGACGGCCAAAGGCGTCGATCAGCTCTTGCACGGTCTGAAGGCCGAGGAGTCGATCGACGCTCGGAAGCCGGCGTAGTTTGTCGTGGTTCACGGCGATCAGAGCTACTGCGGCGGTATGTTGATAACCTGACCGACGTAAATGTTGGAGGGGTTGGCGATCCCGTTGTACTCTGCCAACTCCTGCCAGTCCACGTTGAAGCGCAGGGCGATCCGGAAGAGGTTATCGCCTGGCTGGACCACGTAGGTCGTCCCCGCAGGGGAGGGCTCTTCAGTACCCACCGAGGGGATGACCAGCTCCTGCCCCACGTAGATGAGCTGGGGGTTGGCAAGGCCGTTCGCTTCCGCAATTGCTTCCTCAGTGGTGCCGTAGCGGAGCGCGATGCGGAACAGATTATCACCCGGCTGAACGACGTAGGTCGTCGGGCCCAAAGGGACGGTTGTGGGTGTCGCCGCGACTGTCGGAGCGGCTGTGGGAACGGCCGTGGTGAACTCGGAGGTCGCCGTCGGAAGAGGCGTCGCCGTGGCCAGAGGTTCTGTGGGCACCTCAGTGGACTCTTCCACGTCCGGGGTCTGCGCCGCCACCGTCTGCGCGGCTTCGGTTGCATTCGCTATTGCTGTGGCCTGCATGTCCGGTGTCCCTAGAGGACTGGTCTCCATCTCACCTGCCGGGGTCGCCGTTACGTCAGGAGCCGCCGGTCTGTAGCAGCCCGCTGCCAGGATAAGGACAGCCGAGAGGCTGAGGATGCCTAGCACAGCAGAAGAGCGGATCTTCGTCATGGGCCACCTCCTATGGTGAACGGGCCGATTGCTGAAGCGCTGCGATACTACCATAATATCGCACCGGCGTCAAACAAGATTTTTTCGGAGAATGGGCGATTATGGTAAGATTGGGCTGCCTGGTCATTGCCAAGGCTGGCGTGGGTGGCCTGTCGATCCTGACGTGTCAGGGTGAGGAGCGTGCTGGGGGATAGGATGAGAGAAATTCTGGAGGATGTGCGGCGCTGGCTCGACGGTGGCGAGCCGATCGCCCTGGCAACGGTCGTGTGGGCTGCTGGATCTTCCCCTCGACCACTGGGCTCTCGGATGGCGGTGACGGCTTCCGGGCATATGACCGGCTCTGTGAGCGGCGGGTGCATCGAGGGAGACGTGTTTCGTGAAGCGCAAGGTATCCTCGCGGGCGAGGGTCCGAGGCGACTCCGGTACAGCGCTGTCGACGGAGAGGGCTGGGAGGTGGGGTTGGCCTGCGGTGGCACGATCGAGGTCTTTGTCGAGCCGTGGGGAGAGGTTCATGGTCGGCTCCTGGAGGCGCTGGAAGAAGAGCAGACGGTTGGCCTGGCGACCCGTCTCGATGGCAGCGGGCACGCGATGGTATGGCCGGACGGGCGAAGCTGTGGCGATGGGTCGCTGGCGTCGGAGTTAAGGGCGTTGTTTCCTGGGCCCGCGGCCGAGCTCCGGCACGGCCCGGAGGGCAGCCCTGGGGGTGACGTGTTCCTGGAGGTCTTCAGCCGGCCCGCGACCCTGACGATCGTCGGCGCGGTGCACATCGCCGTGCCTCTTGTGACGATGGCCCGGGTATTGGGCTTCCACGTGCGGCTGGTGGACGCGCGACGAGCTTTTGCCAATCGAGAGCGGTTTCCAGATGTCGACGAGTTGGTCGTGGCCTGGCCCCAAGATGCGCTGGCGCCCCCTCATCTGCGGCCTCAGGACGCGGTGGTTGTGTTGACTCACGACCGGAAGTTCGACGTCCCCGCTCTGGAGGTGGCGTTGAAAAGCCCGGTGGGATACATCGGCCTGTTGGGTTCGCCCAGCACCCAGGAGAAACGGCGGGGAGCGCTGAAGGCGAAAGGCTTCAGCGGCGAGGATCTGGCACGCATTCATGGGCCGGTGGGCCTGGATCTGGGCGGGCGACAGCCAGCGGAGATCGCGTTGGCGATCCTGGCCGAGATCGTCGCTGAGCGTGGCGATTGAGGGCCTGTCCGACGGATCACCGATGGCTGGACCGCGCCTCCCCTAGCGCCTCACGTCAACCTGCTCCAGGTTCCATAATTCGGAGGGCTGGCCGGGCGCGGGCAGCAAGCCAATCACGAACGTGCGTGCCAGCGTGACCCTCTGGTGGCGGAAGAGGGGCAGAACAGGGATCTGTTCGGAGAAGATACGCTGCGCTTCGGCGTGCGCGACGACGTGATCCGGCTTGTTGGGAAGGGCCCGTAGAGCCTTCTGACACGCCTCGTCGAACTCTCCGTCAATGAAGCCTGCGACGTTTGGCTTGCTCCAGTCCCCCTGACCGGGTATCTGACTGCTGAGGAACAGGTCGCACAAGGGAACATCCGAGGTTCGCCAGGAAAACTGGGCCAGATCGAATCGGCGGCCGAGGAGCACGCCCTCCGGCCCAGGGGCGAAGAGGTCCTCGGGGGCGAGGGCGTGGACGCTGACCAGAATCCCGCACGCTCTCAGGTCTCCCCGAACGAGCGCCGCCGTGCGAAGGCGAGGCGCAGCCTCCGGCGTGTGGTAGGTGACCTGAAACGGGGTGCCGTCGGCGATCCCGGGGACGTTGTGGGCCTCCCGCAGCCCGTCGCCATCCTCGTCGTACCACCCGGCTTGAGCCAGCAGCAGTTTCCCTGCCTCGGGGTCATAGTCCCAGGTCGCCAGCCCGTCATCGGCGTGGAGAGGGTGCTCTGGCGGGAGGTAGCTATCCGGTATGCGTCCGTCGGCGGTTGACAAGGCGTCCACGATGGCCCGTCTGTCGATGCATTGAGCGATGCCCCGGCGCACACGGACGTCCTCGAAGAGGTCCGGGCGGTCGTGGCTTGGCGCGGGGCTTATGCCAAAGGCCAGGAGCTCCCAGGCGGTGTCCTGGGTGGCGAGGACCTCGACGGTGGGCAGGATGGCAGCTGGCTCCATTGCATCGAGGACGGCCTCTGCGGCCTCGTGAGTCACCACGTCGCAGCCGCCGGTGAGGAGCTCGTCCGCCAAGG
This sequence comes from uncultured Anaerolineales bacterium, assembly GCA_964390305.1. Classification (GTDB taxonomy): domain Bacteria; phylum Chloroflexota; class Anaerolineae; order B4-G1; family B4-G1; genus SKLM01. The sequence continues at coordinate 14,586 of CAYMHT010000026.1, read as the reverse complement.
GGGCCGGGACCTCAAGGAAGCGGAATGTGACCTCGTCCAGCCGAGGGAGCCCCTCCTCGGCGCGGAAGTAGAACCAATTGCGCTCCACGGTGAGGCGTTCGCCGGGTGTCCAGTCGCGGACGGCGAAGGGACCCCAGCCCAGCGGCTCTCTCGTCGATACGTCTGAGCTGATGAGCTCGGTGGCGGTAAGGTGGTTCCAGGCATGGCGGGGCAACGGATGCCAGAAGTTGAGCAGGTACGCCGGGTCCAGGAAACCAGGCACGCCCTGCCAGATGACTGTCGCTTCGTCCAGGGCGCGGTAGTCGGCCGTACGCTCAACGATGTGCTTGTCAGTCGGTGTGGCCGGGTCCGCGGCGAGCTGGAAGGAGTAGACCGAGTCGTCGGCAGTAAGCGGCGCGCCGTCCGACCAGCGAAGGTCGGATCGGAGGGTGAACGTGACCTCCATCTGCTGCATGGGGATCGGGGTACGGTCAACGACGACTCGTTGTCCGTCTGCGGTCTCCACCATGACACCTGGTGTGAGGGTCACGACGCGTCCGCTGGCGTCGAGGGCACGGTCTCCGTCCTCCACGAGGACCGTCTTCACTTGCACCGCGTCATTGTCGAGGCTCGGTAGCTCCCTGAGGATCACGGGCTGATGAGCATAGTGTCGGGTGTCTATCGGCCCATCGTAGATGGCCTCCCATATGTGGTGGGCGGCCGGGTCCTCAGCTCCATAGAGGTAGAGGCTGTCGGGTTCTCTGGGTAGACAGACGGTAAGGGATTTCGGCTCCGGTGTCGGCGAGGGCCTTGGCGACGGAGGTGGCGAAGGCGAGGGAGCTGGCGGGGTGGGGAGCACGGTGGGTGTCGCGCACGCCGCGGAGAGAAGAAGGGCGGAGAGGGTCACAAGCGCACGTTTCATGGGAAGCTACGTCCTCTGGGGGACGCACTTCCCCCAGCGCTGGGTCGTCGATGGGAATCGAGCCACCGAGCAGGATTGTAGCAGCCCGCTGTGGCGCTGTCAACCGGTGCTTCGGCAGGGCAGGGGTTTGCGCAAACCTCCCGCCATAGGTATAATCGCCGCAGTCTGCTGAAGCTGCGATCGCGGGGTGTCGTCCGAACGGGAGGCAGTGTATGACGTTGGACGGGGTTAGGAGGCTTGCCGGGGCAGTGCTGCTCCTGGCGTCCACAGGGTGCGCCGTGGCGTCCCGGCAGCCCGCGTCGCCGACCAGCACACCGACGCCCCAGCCTACGCCCACGGCCCTGCCAGACCCATCACCCACAACGGTCCCACCCACGGCTACCCCCGAACCGGAACTGGCGGCCCGCGTCAACGGCGAGCCCATCTACCTGGCTGACTACGAGCGGGAACTGGAGAGGTACATCGCCTCCCTGTCAGCCCAAGGGATCGATCCGGATAGCCAGGAGGGCGAAGAGAGAGTCAACGAAGCGCGGGATCAGATCCTGGAGGTGATGATCGAGCAGGTTCTGATTGAGCAGGCCGCGGCTGAAGCCGGCGTCGAGGTCACGGAAGCTCAGGTTGATCAATACATGGGAGACATGGCTGCCGAGAACGGGGGGGAGGAGGCCCTCCGGGCCAAGTTGGAGGCGTGGGGGGAGACGTACGAGGGCGCAAAGAGAGAGGTGCGCACCGAGCTGATCGGCATGGCGATGACGGAACGCGTCGTGGCCGAGGTTCCGGAGTCGACGGAACAGGTCCACGCCCGTCACATCCTGGTTGATACGGAGGAGGAGGCCCTGCATCTTCACGCTCAACTGAAGGCGGGCGCCGACTTCGCTGTCCTGGCCAGAGCCCACTCTCAGGACACGAGCACGCGGGATCATGGGGGCGACTTAGGCTACTTCCCGCGCGGCATTCTGGTAGCCTCTGAGGTGGAAGAAGCTGCCTTCTCCTTGCAGCCCGGTCAGTTCAGTGATGTCATAACAAGCATGCTAGGCTACCACATCGTACAGGTCGTCGAGCGGGATCCAGATCGTTCTGTCAGCCTCGAGAACACGGAGCTTCTGCGCGGGCAAGCCGTGCAGGACTGGATTGAGGGCCTGTGGGCTCAGGCGGAGGTGGAGCGGTTCGCTGAGCCGTCTCCGTAGGTGGATCCCTGGTCGCGCTCCTCCGCTCCGGTTGATGATTGGCGTGTGCTTTCGGTGAGGGGCGAGCTCGGTCGCGGACACCTGATCAGGCTTTACAGGGAGGTTTGGCTATGAGCAGTGACAGAGGGCGGTTGTTTAACATTCTCACCATCGTTGTACTCGTGGCCACGGTCTGTCTTGCGGGGTTCTATGGCCTCGTCGGTTTGGGGGTTCTTGAGGTCTTTCCTCCGCCCACGCCGGCTGTTGTTGCTCAGCTTCCGACGAGCACACCAACTGCTCCGATAGCGTCAATTCCCACCTGGACGCCGACGCCCCCGCCGACGGCGACGGCGGCCGGGCCCCCCACCGATACGCCGGGTCCGACGTTGACGCCGTCGACGACGCCTACGTTGCCGCCGACACTGACGCCGCGCCCGACGGCAACATTCGCGCCGACGGCGACGCCGCGCCCGACGGAGGCGCCGACAGCGCGCGCGACCCGCTCAGCCTGGCCCTTCACATACCAGGTGAGGTTGCGCCCGGGTCAATATGGAGGCTGTAGTTGGACGGGGGTCGCCGGGCAGGTGCAGGACCTGGACGGCAATCCGCTGCCCGGCTATCCGGTTCACGTCTGGGGGGCGGGCATCGATGCGGTGGTCAACGCTGGCGCGGACTCCCGTCTCAACGCGATGTATGGCTCCGACGCGGCGTGGGAGCAGTACTTCGGGCCACATCCGAAGCCCATCGAGGTTCGCGTTCAGCTCCACGATCCCGTCAGCGAAGGCCATCCCCCTGTTTCGGAGGAGATCGTGATCGAGCTGCCGGGCTCCTGCAGCACCGCCCTCGGCTACGTCGTGTTCACGCAGAATCACTAGCGGAGAGACTGAGGCGAGATATGGCAGATGAAAGAATCGCCACCGGGGTTGAAGGTCTCGACACCATGCTCAAGGGCGGCTTCCTCCCGAGCTCAATGGTCCTGGTTCGGGGCGCACCGGGCACGGGGAAGACCTCTTTGGCGCTTCAATTCCTGATTCACGGAGCGAAGCAAGGTGAAGCAGGCCTTTTCGTCTCCTTCGAGGAGTTCCCGAGGTCGCTGTACCGAGACGCAAAGTCGCTGGGATGGGACCTGGACGAACTGGAGGAGAGCGGCACGCTCCATCTCATGTTCACCTCGCCGGAGGTGTTCCTGGCCGGCCTGAAACCTCCAGACAGTCAACTCAATCGGCTTATCTACGAGGCCGACATCCGCCGGCTCGTGCTTGACAGCATCTCCCACTTCGACCGTCTCACGGACGACGCCCAGGAGCTGCGGCGTTTGTACACGCGTGTGGTCAACGGGCTGAGGCGTGAGCAGATCACGGCACTGCTGCTGGGCGAGGAGAGTCGATCGAGCTACCGGAAGGCGTTTAAGGGCGGGCTCTCGTTCTTAGCCGATGCCGTCATCCTCATGCGGTACGTGGAGATCGACAGCGCGATGCAGCGTGCGATCCTGGTGCTGAAGATGCGGGGGTCCGGCCACGCCAAGGAGATCCGTCGTTATCGGATCGAGTCAGGGGGACTGACTGTGCTGGATGCCTTTGAAGGCCGCGAGGGTCTGCTCAGCGGCACGCCTCACGAAGCGCTAGGGTAGCTCGAAGACGTCGAACCGTGGGTACCCTCTACATCGTCGGAACCCCTATAGGCAATCTCGAAGACATCACGCTGCGGGCGCTCCGGATCCTCAGGGAGGTCTCTCTCATTGCGGCGGAGGATACACGTCGTGCCCAGCTCCTCACCAGTCATCATGACATCGACACCCCGACGACGAGCTACTTCGAGGGGAACAAGCTCACGAAGCTCAGCACGGTGTTTGAAGCCCTCGATGTGGGCGACGTCGCCCTCATCTCTGAGGCAGGCATGCCCGGTCTCTCCGACCCAGGCTACGAACTCATCCAGAGCGCTATTGAGCGCGGCTATCCCGTGGTGCCAATACCCGGTCCCACCGCACCGGTCACGGCTCTGGTCGTCTCCGGCTTACCGACAGACAGTTTCCTCTTCTTGGGCTACCTTCCCCGACGGCAGAGCAGGCGTAGGCGCGTGCTGGAGAAGGTGGCGCACGAGCGACACACGTTGATCGCTTTCGAGGCGCCCCATCGAATCCGGGAGTGCCTGGGTGACGTGGAGGCGACGTTGGGCGATCGACCGCTGGCGCTTTGCCGTGAGATGACGAAGGTCTACGAGGAGATTTGGCGTGGTACCGTCTCTGAGGCTCGTGCGTACTTCGAGGACCACGAGCCGCGTGGCGAGTTCACGGTTGTGATTGGCGGCGCGAGCGAGGAAGGGGAGCGCTGGGACGAGGAGCAGGTTCGTACGGCGCTCGAGGACCTGCTGGCGCAGGGCGTGCGTCGCCCCAATGCCGCAAAGCGCGTCGCCGAGCTCTCCGGCTGGGACCGCAGCGCGGTGTACCAGTTAGGCCTGTGATCCCCTCTCACTGACTTCACCAGAGTCTGGATCTATGGAGCTTACAGCCGAAGAACGAGCGATGCGGGCAGGGGATCTTGGCCCCGGGGTTGGCAAGGCGATGGAGATCGTCGTCGCGCTGGGACGGGTCTACGAGGCTCAGCGGCTGGTCGGGGTGAGCTCCGTGCAGGTAGCGGGGGTGAGCTACCGGAACCTGGGCGAAGCCGGCCTGGCGTTCCTGCGGGAATGGGCTGATGAGGGTGCCCGCTCGCGCGTGCCGGCCACGCTCAATCCGGCGGGGGTCGACCTGGAAACCTGGCGGGAGCTCGGTTTCTCGGAGTCGTTTGCCCGGCGGCAGCTGGCTGTCGTGAGGGCTTATGAAGCGTTGGGCGTGGTTCCAACGTGCACGTGCACGCCCTATCTGGTTGGCAACGTCCCGGGGAAGGGTGAGCACGTGGCCTGGGCCGAGTCGTCGGCGGTGAGCTATGCCAACTCGGTGTTGGGAGCACGAACCAACCGGGAGGGCGGGCCGAGCGCCCTGGCCGCTGGTATCACGGGGCGCACCGCCGCCTATGGTCTTCATCTGGAGGAGAATCGCCGCGCTTCGCTTCGCGTCCAGGTGCGGTGTGCGGTGCAGTCGTTGGCCGACTACGGCGCGCTGGGTTATCTGGTGGGGAAGCAGGCCGGGAACCGGGTCCCTTTCTTCGAGGGCCTGGAGGACTGCTCCAACGCGGAGTTGAAGGCGCTGGGAGCGGCGATGGCCGCCAGCGGCGCCGTCGGCCTGTATCACGTGGCCGGGGTCACACCGGAAGCGCACCGTCCAGGCACGCTCCTCCCCGACCATCAGACGCTGGTGGTGGGAGATCTGGGGCCTGCCTACGCGGCACTAAATGCCGAGGTCGAGACGATTGACCTGGTCTGGTTTGGGTGCCCTCATGCGGGGCTAGACGAGATGGCGCAGATCGTACGGCTCCTGGGGGGCCGGCCTGTGTCGTCTGCCCTGTGGGTGACGACCGCGCGCAAGACGCGGGAGCGCGCCGAGGCGGAGGGATTGGTGAAGGCCATCGAGAGGAGCGGGGGGCGCGTGGTCGCCGACATGTGCGTCGTCGTCGCTCCGATGGAGGAGCTGGGCTTCCGTACCCTGGCTACGCCTTCCGCAAAGGGCGCCTGGTACGTGCCCTCACATGCTGGTCTTTTGGTGCGTTACGGAACGGTGGAGACGTGCATCGAGGCGGCGGTCACCGGCGTTTGGCCGGGGTGAGGCTTGCCTGCGACAGTAGCCCCGTGTTATAATCGCGTACTCATCAATGAGTCGATTTCTTGAGTGCATCTCACGTTGATAATGGCTGAGCGCGGCGAGCCCCTTACCGATCGCGAGAAGGAAGTCCTTGGACTGGTGGCCACCGGGATCACGAACCGGGAGGTAGCACAGAAGCTGTTTATCAGTGTGAACACCGTCAAGGTCCATCTGCGTAACGTCTATGCCAAGCTCGGGGCCGACTCCCGTACTGAAGCGACAATGATCGCGGTGCGGGAGGGTTGGGTGGTCGTGGACGAGGGAGCGACGGCAGGTGGCGGCCCTGAAGCGGCGGGGACGGAGGGAGGGGGTGCCCTGGCCCCGCCGTTGCCCTGGCCGAAGCGCTTCGCCTTGCTCGGGGCGCTGGTGGTTGTGGTGTTCGCAGTCATCGTGACGTGGCCGCGTTCTCAGCCCCAAGCGGCTGGTGGGCTCGATCTACCGCTCGATCGCTCCCAGTCCGCGCTGGTGAACGGGTCGACGGGGGACGCGGAGTCGGCCTGGCAGGAACGGGCTCAGATGCCGACACGCCGCGCTCACCTGGCGGTGACAGGGGCCGATGGTCGTCTGCTGGCCATCGGGGGACAGACGCCAGAGGGAGTGACCGCAGCCGTCGAGGCTTACGATCCTGAGGACGATATCTGGACGCCCCTGACTGAGAAACCGCTGCCCGTGGCGTATGTTGGCGCCGCCCGTATTGGGAACGACGTGTACGTTCCGGGGGGATGCGACGCCGAGAACAAACCGACGCAAGTGGTCGAGGTATACGACGTCGGCGCCGATGCCTGGCGCCAGGTCACCCCGCTGCCGCAGCCGAGGTGCGCGTATGCCTTGGTGGCCCGTGGAGAGGAGCTCTACCTCTTCGGTGGGTGGGATGGCGAGCATTACGTGTCCACCGCGTACGTCTATGATTCCGCAGCAGACAGCTGGAGCGCGACGCGTGCCATGGGTGTGGCGAGAGGCTTCGCCGGGGCCGCGTCTCTCGACGGTCGCATCTATGTCGTCGGGGGGTACGACGGGAGGAAGGAATTGGCCGTGTGCGCGTTCTACGATGCGCCGTCGGAAGTATGGAGCGAGTGTGCGCCGCTGACCGTCGGACGTGGAGGACTGGGGCTGGTGGCGATTGGGGCGCAGCTCTATGCCGTCGGAGGTGGCGGCTGGTCGAGCTACCTGGGTTTCAACGAACGGTACAACCCCGGCGAGGATACCTGGCAGCCGGTTGAGACGCCGCTGGTCGGGGAGTGGCGCGACCCAGGAGTGGCCGTGCTCGGAGCCAGCATCTATGCCGTCGGTGGCTGGAGCCACGACTACTTGAGCTTGACTCAGTCTTACGAGACCCTTCCCTTCCGCATATTCATCCCGGTCAGTCATCAGCAGTAGCAGCGAGGGTGGGCGCACAGTTCTGTCGCGCTCCGGCAGTAGCGTCCTGCCTGATTTCGACCACATAGGAGGAGGTCCCACCATGCCCGACACGATTCGCATTGAGGACATCGCCCAGCACGAGGGAGAGCGGGTCAGGCTCCAGGGCTGGGTTTACAATCGTACCGACACGGGCAAGCTGACATTCGTCTGGGTTCGGGACGGAACCGGCTTTGCACAGTGCGTGTTCTTCCGGGACGACGTTGGCCCTGAGCTCTTCGAGGCAGCGCAGTCGGTGACTTACGAGTCGTCCGTCGCGATCACGGGCACAGTGCGGCAAGATCGCCGCGCGCCTGGCATCCCCGGTGGGTACGAGTTGGGGGCCGACGGCATGGAGATCCTCCAGATCGCCGAGGAATATCCCATCCAGCCCAAGGAGCACGGCGTCGATTTCCTGATGGAGAACCGGCACCTATGGATCCGCTCGCAGCACCAGTGGGCCGTGCTGCGGGTGCGGGCCACCGTCATCCGGGCTATCCGGGATTGGCTGGACGATCATGGCTTCGTCAATATGGACACGCCGATCCTCACGCCGGCGGCCTGCGAAGGGACGACGACGCTTTTCGAGACGGACTATTTTGGCGATCTCGCTTACCTGGCGCAGTCGGGGCAGCTGTACAATGAGGCCGATATCTACGCCTTTGGGCGTGTCTACTGCTTTGGTCCCACGTTCCGGGCTGAGAAGTCGAAGACCCGACGTCACCTGACCGAGTTCTGGATGGTGGAGCCAGAGGCTGCCTTCTGCGACATGGATGAACTGATGGAGATCGAGGAGCGGTTTGTCTCCGCCATCGTTCAGACCTCGCTGGAAGAGCGGGCGAAGGAGCTGGAGCTCCTGGGACGGGATACGAGCCGGCTGGAGAAGGTGAAGCCACCGTTCCCACGGATCTCATACGACGAAGCGCTGGAGATCATCGCCGAGATTCGGGAGGAGACGGACGATCCGGGACTCCAGGAGCTCCTGCAGATTGAGTGGGGCGATGACTTTGGGTCCCCGCACGAGACGGAGCTCACCGAGCGCTTCGAGAAGCCGGTGTTCGTGTATGGCTATCCCACCAGGGCGAAGGCATTCTATATGGAGCCGTGGCCGGGTCGACCGGAGGTCTCTAAGAGCGTCGATCTGCTGGCGCCAGAAGGGTATGGCGAGATCACGGGCGGCTCGGAGCGGATCTCTGACGTGGATCTGCTGCTCCAACGGCTGGACGAGTGGGGGCTGCCCCGCGAGGCATTCGAGTGGTACGTCGACCTGCGTCGTTACGGCTCGGTGCCGCACTCCGGCTTCGGGTTGGGTCTGGAGCGCACCGTGACCTGGATCTGCGGCATCGATCACCTGCGAGAGACGATCCCGTTCCCACGCACGCTGACGCGAGTCTACCCGTAGCGGCAGAGGGGGCGAACCCCCGGGTTCCGCGACAGCCGGCGTCCGCAGGGAAGGTCTCTGTCGTGAACGGGCGAGGTGCGATGGGGCCGGCCCCGGACTGGATCTGCCCTGTCTGTAACCTGCTAGTCTCGCCGCGACAGCGCTGGGACGTCTGCCTGGCTGGCGTAAGGCCCGGCGGCGAAGTCGTCCCAATAGGGATCGTGACAGGGAAGGCGCTCCGCACACGGGTAATCACCCGTCACCAGGCGGGCGGAGAAGATGGCGTGACCCGGCGCCCCCAGGTCGCGGGCGATAGCGATGCGGTCCGCGATCTCGTGGAAGCTGTGGTACTGGGCGCTGATCCCAAGCAGGACGTGGCGGGCGCCGTCGTTGGCCAAGAAATCGGAGGTCAGCACGGAGAAGTGGTCTGTCGTGAACGCGTCCGGAGTCGCTGAGACGTCGACCGGATAGATCATGGGCAGGATAGCGTCGATGACGCCGCTTTTCATCCAGCCCTGCGAATCCTGGTAATAGTCACCGTATCCCTCGCTGGCGGTCCATCCCCAGTGATTCTTGTATATCGGCCACACCGCCGCCGACAGCCACACGCCTGAGTGGGGTAAGACTGCCTCGGAGTAGACCCGACTCACGAGCTGCGTCACCCGCTGTCGCTGCCAGTCGGCCCTGGGAACGCCACTGTCTGCCAGGGCGGCCTCGGTCGTCGGGTCGTAGGAATAGGCGGGTCCGGGATAGCGAACCAGATCGAGATGAACACCGTCGACCGCATAGCGGCTGAGGATGTCTTTGGCGACGACGACCAGGCGTTCGTCCACGTCCGGGATGGCCGGGGTGGCGTAGAGGTAGCCGACGTTGAGAAGCATGGGCTGGTGGCTGGAGTCGTAGACGCGCCACGCGCCTGATGGGTAGGCCTCGTCCACGTCCCAATAGCGGGTCGAAAGCGTCCAGTATAGGTGCTCCGGGCTGCAGTCGCGTGGCGGACGTTCTACGCCGGCCCAGACCGGGTATGTGTTGATGTAGGCGTGCACCTGCAGGCCGCGACCGTGAGCGGCGTCGACGGCGACCTGGAGCGGATCCCAGCCGGGGCTCCCGCCCAGCGTGCCGGTCAGCCGCGCGGCCCACGGCTCGATACGGGAATCGTAAAACGCGTCGGCGGTGCCTCTCACCTGGAAGAGCAGGATGTTGAAACCGGCTCCGGCTGCGTTCTCGACTAACGTCTCGACATCTCTGACGCTGCTGTAGTCCCAGCGGGTGATCCAGAGCGCTCGGGCCTCGACCATCTTCGGTCTGGCGATCAGCGGCAGGAAGACGTGGTGGTTCAAGTTGTTGCTGAGCTGTATCTGAGCGGAAGGGGTAGGCGAGGGGAAGTGAGCCGGGGCAATCGGTGGCGGGTTCGTGCCGCCGTCGGCGTATCCCTGCTGGATGTACCAGGCCTGGTTGAGCCCGACCTCTGCGGCGGCAGCCAGGGGGTCGGACGGTACGGACGTCGACTGCAGACTGAGGGTCACATCAGGATCCGCGTGGATGTCGGGCGACGAGGGCGAGGGCTGCGCGACGGGGCCCCGAGCGGCCGAGCCGGAGGCGAGCCCCTTCTCAACATAGAGGGATTCGTTCGAACCTGCCCCCACCGGCCCAGGGACGAGGTCGGGCTGTTCGGGCGAAGGCCAGGCGGAAGGTGCCTCAGCAAGGCACCCAAACAACAGCGACCCGGCCGACACCGCCAGCGCCAGGAGGAGGCGCCAGGATCTCCTCACGGCGCTTCCTCCCCTTCGAAGATGGCCTCGGCATGCTCGATGAGCGCCTCAATCCGCTCCGGTGGCGTCTCCTTGAGTTCCAGATACGTCGCCAGCAGCTCGCGGTCGGTCATCTTCTCCGGCGTCTGATCGCCCAGGCGCACCCGCGTCTTCCGCTCCACCTGGCGGTTGATGCTGCCGATGTAGTGGGCGTGCGAGAGCACGTCGCGCAGCTCGTAGTCGCGCAGCATCGGTTCCTGATCGCCGCGGAGCTTCACGATCAGCCGCACGACGGCCCCTGTCAGGTCGTGGCGGTCAACCTCGCGCCGGAGCGCCTGGACTGGCTCGTCGGAGTCGCGCACATCCACCTGGATGGTGACGAAGGGGCGAGCGGCGACCTCGACGAACTGCCAGGTCGTCGCTGCGGCCGCTTCTCCGCTACCCAGCTCGACCCAACAAAACCCCTTGGGATCGTCCTCTTCGCCGAAATCGACGCGCTCCAGGCTGCCGGCGTAGACAATCGGTGGCTGATTGTCCCCGTTAAGGCTCTGGTGCCTGTGAACGTGTCCGAGCGCGACGTAGTCCCAGGCCGTGTTGTCCAGGGCTGACTTGTGCACGACGGCGTCGCGGCCGATCATCACGCTCCGTTCCGATCCGTAGGTCGCCTCTGAGACGCTCAGATGAGCAGTCAAGACCGCCGGAACACTCGGATCCAGCTTTCGCCTCAGCGCCTCGATGTTCTCCGTGACAATTCTCTGCAGTTCCTCGTCCAGCTCTTCAATCGATAACCCCCGGAAGTCGTCGTGGGTCAGGAGACGCTGTCGCACGGGATAAGGGACCGTCGCCACCTGGACCGGCCCTCGCTTCGTCTCGATGTTGTGGATATCTTCGACACGTGCCACGGTGACGTTCGGGACCTCGAGGGTGCTGAAGATGTCCACGCTGGAGGCCTTCTGGACCATTGTGGGCAGGTCGTGGTTGCCCACGAGGAGGACGACGGGCACACTGGCATCGGCGAGCCGTTTCACGCGCGTGGCGAATGCGCGCTGGTAGGTGGGGCTGGGGCGCCGTTGTTTATAGGCATCTCCGGCGAAGATGACCAGGTCCACGTCGCGGGCAAGGCCGTACTCGATCAGCTCGTCGAACCGCTGCAGGAAATCAAGCACGCGCCTGTTGACGCCGGTCTCGGGGTCGACTCCGCCGTAGTTCTCCATGCCGATGTGGATGTCGGCGAAGTGCAGCAGGCGGATCTTCTCCATCGCGTCTTCTCTCCCGCGCCTCATCCCGTGGCGGGCAGCGCGTCAAGCGCTGCTGGCAGCTCGGCCAGGTCGTCGAGGACGCGGCCCAAGGGGTGGTCGTCGGTGGCCCCCGCGCACCAGGCCGGCGTGTAACGCGTGCGCAGCAGGAAGAAGTGGAGACCCATCATCATCGGCAGGGCGCCGGGCAGCGAGAACGTGTCGCCCACCACGACGAGCTCGGAACCCGGCTCGAGAGCGCGCACCAGCGCGCGGTAGTAAGCCGGGCGGCGGAGGTCAACCTGACGTATGTCGGATATGGGCCAGATCTGGATCTCGCCCAAGTCCGGATGGCTGAATGTCCTCGACCAGTTCGGGTGCATTTCGTACTGACGGGTGTCCCCGAGCACGGCGAGGTCCTCCCCCAGGTCCAACGTGGCCAGGTGGCGGAGCACCTTGTCGCCCAGCGAGTTGGTGAGGACCACGGGGTCTCGCTCAGGATGAGCGATGAGGGAGGAGAGCACCTGGCGAGCGGCTGGCCGAAAGGTGGGCGGCAGCTCTGCTGTGTGGCGGTGGAAGAGGAGGTTGGTGCAGTCTACGACGGGGTCATACTCAGCCTGCGGGAACGCCGCCCCCACTGCGCGGGCGTACGCGTCGTTTTCCTTGAGCATGACCTGAAGCGTCGTCGTGTTGAGGATGAAGGCGCCCTCGTCACAGTAGGACGCGATCAGGCCGTTGACCTCCCACCCGTAGCGGTGCGGGGCCTGGAGCAAGCGCGCCTGGGTAGTTTGGTACACCTGATCCAGCTCCTCACGCGAGGTGTGGATGACCTCATTCGCGAGCGTGGTCAGGGATTTCTCCGCCAGGGCCCTGGCCTGCTGCTCCTCGGCGGTGAGCGTGCCGTCGAAGTCGATGATGACCTTTAGCGTCATTATATCCCCGCTCGGTCCTCGATCGAGTGATCCTCGTCCAGGAGCCGTTCGAGGTGGGTGGGGTCTCCGGCCAGGAGAAGTACGAGTTCCCGAACGGCGTCGAGAGGTTCATCAGTGGGGCTGGCTGTCTGAGCCCTCCGTGCTACCTGTCGCCGGGATGCGCCTTCATCGGCGTGGTCGACCAACCACTGGCGTGCCGGGATCAGAAGATCGTCGGTCGTTTGCTCAAGATTCGCGACCGCCTGGCCCATCGCGCGCACCTGTTCGCTCAGTTGGCCTAGTTCGAGTGTCACCTGGGTCCTTGCTAATGTGGAAGAGGGTTCTCCTGTCGCCGGCTTCGGCAGAATCGGTACGATGTCGATTATACTTAAGTCCGGTGCCAGTGACAAGGAACCCCTCAGTCCAAAGATTGCGTGGGCTTCGGCGTGGAGTATAATCAGATTGATGTCAGGACTCGTGAAAGTCAACATCTCGGAGATTGCCGCCAGTCTGCGCCAGGTGTTCTCGATGGCCAGCGTGGCCCACGTGGATGACGTCCTGGTCAGCCTCTATATCTGCGATGGGGAGCTGGAGATGCACCGGCACGTGGATATGGACGAGTTGTTCTGGGTGCACAAGGGCACGATGCGCGTTGAGAGCGAGTGCGGAGACGTGCGGCTGGGGCCAGGGGAGTTGACGGTGGTGCCGAAGGGCACCAGACACCGCTCCTGCTCTTCAGACCCCGCCACCGTCGTTCTTCTCCGTTGCGGCTTCTTGCCAAACCGAAAGAACGGCAGGCGTCGGCTCTATGCCCTGGATGACGCAAGGTTGGCGGTTGTGAACATCCGTGACGAGGGGGAGCGTCTCCGGGAGGGCTTTCGCTTCCGCACCATTGCCCAGGTTGAAGACTCCATGGTCCAGGTGGCCCGCGGCAGCGGTCGTTGGCCCGTGGAGCTCCCGGTGGCCCACGACCGAATGCTGTACGTGGCGGAGGGAGGTCTGACCGTGCGGACCGTGCGCGATAGGGTCCGCCTTGGCCCCGGCGAGTTTACCGTGGTGGCTCGTGGTGCGTTCTATCACCTCCACACGCCCGAGAGCAGCCTTCTGGTGCGGGTGACGCGCGGGACTCTGTGATGGCGAGCGTTCGCGAGGACTTCTCCGGGCGACTCGGCTCCGGCTGGCGGCGGCACATCAAGGGGAACGGCTCGCTGGAGCGGGCCGACGAGATGCTCCGCTTTGTGAACGACGGCACGACCTCTGACGAGTACACGAACGCGCAGATGGACGATTACCAGGGCCTGTCGCGCCGCCGTTTCCCTTGGCGACCGCCGCTCAGGCTTACCGTACGGGCGCGCTTCTCCGATGGAGAGGGACAACTGCGTGGCACCGCCGGCTTCGGCTTCTGGAACGATCCTTTCTTGATGACTGGGAGGCGGGTGCCGACCCTGCCCAGGGCCATCTGGTTCTTCTACGGGTCGCCGCCATCGGATATGAAGCTTGATCTGGACACCCCGGGCCACGGCTGGAAGGCGTCCACTATCGATGTCTTACGCCCCATGTCCCTCCTGCTCGCTCCCCTTGCTCTGCCGGCCACGCTCTTGATGAACGTTCCCCTTCTGTATCGCATCCTGTGGCCTCCGATCCAACGGGCGCTGAATGTCCGGGAGGCGTCTGTTGACGCGCCAATGACCGACTGGCAAACCTACATCATCGATTGGGGCGGGGAGCGATCTGCGTTCTCCGTGGATGGCGGCCCTGTCTTGAAGTGCGCGCCGTCGCCGCGCGGCCCAATGGGCTTCGTGATGTGGCTGGACAATCAGTATATGGTGGTCAAGCCCTGGGGGCGCTTTGGATGGGGGCTTCTGGAGGCGCCGGGCCGCCAGTGGCTGGAGGTCGACCGGCTTTCGATCGAGGCTACATAGCGATAGTCCAGGTCCCTCGCTCCGTCTCAGTCCGCTCGCAGCGGATCTTCTGCTAGCACAAGCAAGTTGGGTTTTCCGCCAGGCTGGGCTGCTAGGCTTCCAGCTTGTCTGACGCGGGGAGGAGGCGTCCGGGCCCCGAACGAACGCGTCGCCTGCTACGGAAAACACGTCGGAAACGGGTTGCCGGC